>CALFYE010000185.1 GCA_937952145.1 uncultured Myxococcales bacterium | reverse complement strand
CGACGACCGACGCGGCCGATGGGGTCCACAACAGGTTTTGATAGGCGCTCTAAGATCCCAGCGGGGCCGGCCTTGGGGCCGATCGCCGCAGCAAGTCGAACGATACCGGGGCGATGGTCGGCAGCGCGTCACTGACTATCCCCATGCGAGGCGCGATACGATTGCAGATGCACCTCGCCGGTCCTGCCGCGGGGTGGTGACACCTGGCACCCTGGACTGTGGCAAGGTCGATGATGGAATCCACGCTGCGCCGATGGAGCAAGTTCCTCAGCCTGGTCTTACGGCACCAGCCGCAGCGACTGGGCCTTACGCTCGACAGCGCCGGCTATGTCGAGGTCGATCAGCTGCTGGCCGCCTGCGCGGCCCATGGTCAGCCGATTTCGCGCGAGCTTTTGTACGAAGTGGTGTCACACAACGACAAGCAGCGCTTTGCCTTCAGCCCGGATGGACGGCGCATCCGGGCCAGCCAAGGTCACTCGATTCCCGTCGACTTGGCCTACGCCCCGCAGCCGCCACCGGAGGTCCTGTACCACGGCACGGTGGCCAGCGCGCTGGCAGCGATCCGCGTCGATGGGCTGAGCAAGCGGGCGCGTCACCATGTGCACCTCTCTCGCAGTCGGAAGGAAGCTGCGCGGGTTGGGGGTCGGCGGGGTCGGCCGGTCGTGCTGAGCGTCCGCGCCGGGGCGATGGCGGCGGCGGGCTTCCTGTTCTTTTGCAGCGACAACGGGGTGTGGCTGACCGAGCATGTGCCCCCGCTGTATCTGATCTTTCCCGGCTGATCTTTCCCGGCTGATCTTTCCCGGCCCGTGACCGTGACCGTGGCCCGGCCCGTGACCGTGGCCCGGCCCGTGACCGTGGCGGCGGCGGTCGCCGAACGACAGCAGAGCCAGGTGACGCGGCCGCAGCCTAGTCGGCTTGGGAGAGCGCCTGTGGCTTGCCGCTGCGATCCAGCAAGAGCCCTTGCACTGCCGCCCAGCTGGGAGCGGCCCGAAACCACCCCGACTCGCTAATTATCCGTCGCTGCGGTCCAAACAAGAGCAGGCTTGGCACGAGCCCGCGCAGCGCGGTCAGCACATCCAGTCGGTCATCGATAAAGTGGGTTAGCTGCAGCTGTCGAGCATGGTCCGCCTTCTGCGGGCGCTGCAGGCAGAAGCGCAGGTGGTCGATGGGTACGCCGGTCTGCTGAGAAAACGCGTGCCGCTGCAGCCAGCGCCGGGTTCGGGCCTGCACCTTCGGGCCGCACTTCGACACCAGCCACACCCGACCAGCAAACGCCTGCACCAGCAGGGGCAGGGTGGTCAGAGCCCCAGGTACGGGCGGGGTCTGCATGGCCCGCTCTTCATCTCCATCCAGAAACGAGGTATCGGCGCCTGGCTGGTCACCGCCGCCAATGATCACCCGTCCGATATCTACTCCCAGTCGTGCATCTCGCATGTTCGTGTTCCTCCCCTGTCTCGGGCGTGGGCCCGCTCGGTGGGCGGTCTTGTGCCGCCCCCTGCTGCCCTAGCTGCCCCGATAGGGAAAGTCTGCGATCCCCATCTATCGATGAGAACTATTCATTTCTGATGAACTATCCGTGCAATTTATAGTTCATTCATGTTGCAGTCCTCGTGGTTACAGGCCTTCATCACCTTCGCAGAGCACGCCAACTTCACGCACGCCGCCAAGGCCATGCACCTGTCACAGCCGGCCTTGCACCTGCAGATCCAGCGGCTCAGCGAGGCGGTAGGGGTGCCGCTATACACGCGACAGGGGCGCCGCCTGCAGCTGACCGAGGCGGGCACTGCGCTCTTGGCCCATGCCCGCGAACAGCGCGACCGCTCGGCCGCTGTGGTCGAGCAGCTACGTTCGGGGGGCGCGGTGGGGGCGGTGCGGCTGTCGGCGGGCAGTGGCGCCTATCTGTATCTTTTGGGTCCGGCGATCCGCGCCTTCCGTCGCCAAAGTCGGGCCCGACTGACCTTGTATCAGCATGACCAAGCCGAGACCCTCGCCGCGCTGCGCAGTGCCAGTGCGCAGCTGGGGGTGGCGACCCTGGATGGGATCCCCTCGGGAATGCAGGCGCAGCGCCTCGTGCGAGTACCGCAGGTGCTGGTCATGCCACGCCGTCATCCATTGGCCCGCAAGCGCAAAATCCGCCTGGCCGATCTGGCGCATGCCTCGCTGATCCTGCCGCCGGAAGGGCGGCCGCAGCGGGCTGTCCTTTCGCAGGCCCTGATGAACCAAGATGTGCCGCATAGCGTCTCCGTCGAAGCGACGGGCTGGCACCTGGTTCTGCACTTTGTGCAGCTGGGCCTGGGCCTGACGGTGGTCAACGGCTGCTGTCAGCTGCCGCGCGGTCTGGTGGCGCGTCCTCTGTCAGAGCTGCCGACCATCTCGTACTATCTGCTCAGCCGCGAGGGGGCGGCGCTATCTGCGGAGACGGCTCTGCTGCGGCGGATGATCCTCGATCACATCCCGGCGGGCGTGGCCGTGGCTGCTGGGGGTTCCCGCCGCGGGCCCGCCAAGAGCTGACGAAAGTGGTGCCGGGCCGTGGCGATGTCGCTGGGGCAGACGTGCTCACTGCGGAGCCTCCTTTCGTCGGGGCAGAGGCGGCCGCGGCCTTCTAGCCGGCCGCTGATGCCAAACGACGGGTTAGTAAGCAGGGACATCAACCGGCCGATATCGAGGGGGAGCGGATTTGCGGAGAAGCTGCTCTGATCGGCTAAGATCGGTTCGTGTTCAAGTCGACTCGGACCGTCGGTGAGGCGACCCAGCGCGTTCTTCTTGAAGAGACCTGGCGCAGCGAGCGGATCATCAACCTGTTCCGCTCCGGTCTTTGGTTCCTCATCGGTCTTGGGGCCGCGGCGGCCAACCGGTTCCTATTTCACCGTCCGGCGCAGGGGTCGCTGTGGGCGATCGGCTGGGGGCTCATCTGTGCGGTCCTCGGCATCGCCTGGTTGCGCAAGCGCTTTCACCCGCTGGCTCCGGCGGCCTTCAGCGTGGGCGATATCACGGTGCTCTCGCTCGTCCTCGACATTGTGCTGACCAACGCGGAACGTACGACCTCCCTCGTCCCCACGAACCAATACATCGGGGTGATGATGGGCTACATGCTGCTGCTCGCCGCCAACGCGATGCGCTTCTCCTGGCTGCTGTCGCTCTCGCTCCTCATCTTGTCGGTGGCTGCCAGCTTGCTTGTGCATGCGCTGCACAACCGCCTCTCCGTGTTTGTGCTCGTCCCCTCCGTCATGATCGTCGCCATCGGTGCGGTGCTGAGTTGGAACGCCCGTAAGCTGCTGCACATCATTCACCTGGTCATGGAGCGCGACGCGTTCGCCCGCTTTCTCCCGGGCCCCGCCATTGAGCGCCTGAGCCGCGATCCTGCGGCGCTGCGCCTGGGAGGCGACGAGCACACCATGACCGTGCTCTTCTCTGACATCCGCGGCTTCACGTCGCTGTCGGCCGAAATGCCGCCGGAGGCGGTGGTGCAGATGCTGAATGAATATTTCTCCGAGATGGTCGACGAGGTCTTCCGCTGGAACGGCGTGCTCGACAAGTTTCTCGGCGATGGCATCTGCGCCGTCTTCGGCCCACCCTTCTTGGGTGATGAACACGCCCGCAACGCCGTCTGCTGTGCGCTCGGGATGCTGACACGGCTGCAAGCGTTAAACGAACGCCGCACGAGCCGCGGCGCGTCCCCGCTCAAGATCGGCATCGGCCTGCATACGGGGCCGGTCATCGCCGGAAATGTCGGCTCCCCATCGCGGATGGAGTTTACGCATATCGGCGACACCGTGAACACGGCGAGCCGCATCGAGGGGCAGACGAAGGATCTGGACGGCGCACTGCTCATCTCCAACGACACCTACCTCGCCGCCGGTGGCCCGGCTGCGCTCAACGCACGCCTGCTCGGCCAGGCGAAGCTGCGCGGGCGGCGGGAGCCGGTCGAGCTCTTGGCCGTCGATAGCGTCGCCGGCTCGGCACCCAACCATGCGCGGGGCTAGTTGACCGGACAGCCCACCTACTTCTCTGCCCCACCACGTTGACCCGCTGGTCTCACGACGGGGCAGGCGGCAAATCGAGCGGATCGTTGATGTCGCGCAATCGCCAGCGCACGCGTCCACAGCGCGAGTCGTGATGCGGCGATTCCGCCTTCCGTGTGCGGTCAGCGCAGGTCCGATTTTCTCGGCGACGAACGCCATCGCGCTGTGCGCGCCTCCGCAAATTGCAACCGAAGAAATCGCTCCGGGGCCGAAGCTCTTTAACGGAACAGCCGTGACGGATTTCTGGGGCGATCCATCGATGATCTTGTCCGAATAGACCAGATAGATCAGCACCTCGCGCTTCTTGTCTAGGAAGCGCACCACCTGCATGGTCTTGAAGAGCAGCGAGGTGTCTTTCTTAGGAATGTCAGCGCGGCGGCGAACAGGTGCTATTCGCATCGTGCGCGGCGTCGCCAAAGAGCGCGTTGTCTCGACGGTGGATCCCGAGACGCGACACGGCCACAAGCCCGCGAGTCGCAGCTTCGATGGCTACAAGGGACACATCGCGGTAGACCCAGATTCCGAGATCA
>CALFYE010000184.1 GCA_937952145.1 uncultured Myxococcales bacterium | reverse complement strand
ATCGTCCCCCCATCGCCGACGATCCAGATCTCGCTGGGACTTGGGAATGCGACAGCGCGGAGGGTGCGGGGGGTGAGGTTGGAGAGGGCGGGGTCGGTGACCCAGTCGGCTCCGGTGTAGCGCAGGACGGTGCCTTGTTCGCCGACGGCGAGCGCAGAGCCGATGTTGCGGGACTGGGTGTTGCTATAGCCGGCGAGGCCGTAGAGCGGTCGGGCGGTGCGGCCGACGATTTCGAGGGTCCAGTACAGGCCGCCGTAGTGAAGGATGATGCCGCCTCCGCCGACGGCCCACAGGCTGCTGGGGGAGGAACCGCTGATGGAATAGAGGTTCTGGCGGGTGCCGCTTTCGACTTGGTTCCAGCCGCTGCCGGTGTAGCGCAGGAGAGCCCCGGCATCGCCGGCGGCCCAGATGTCGCTGCCACCGACGGAATGGATCGTGCGCAGGCGGGTGCTGACGGGGCTTGCAGACAGCTGAACTTGGGTGCCTTTGATGCGAGCCGTGATGCCGCGATCGCCGACCACCCAAGCCTGGCCGTCGTTGTCGATCCACAGACCATAAAGGGTGTCGGTCGTTGGGAAGCTGATCTTGGTCCAGCTTGTCCCGTCGTAGTGCAGGACGGTGCCGGACTCGCCGATGGCCCAGATGTCGCTGGCGCTGCGGCCGGCGACGGTCTTTAGTTCCTGGGCGACTAGGCCGGGGGCGGTCGCGGCGGTCCAGGTGTTGCCCGCCCAGTGAAGGAGAGTGCCTTGGCTGCCGACGACCCAGAAGTCGTCCAGGCTGACACCCCACACATCGTTGAGATCGGCGGTGCTGGGGTGTTCGGGGCAAGCCCAGTGATTGTCGCGCAGGCGCAGGACGGTTCCGGCGCGGCCCACGGCGACCAGGCTGTTGGTCGTGTTGCCAGGCAAGACTCCGCGCAGGCTGGTGGACAGGGCGAGGCGTCGCGGAGCCGCCCAGTAGGTGCCGTTATAGTGCAGGATTTGGCCATCTCCGACGGCCCAGATGTCGGAAGCGGCAAGGCCGGCGGCGCGGAGCAGATCCTGACCTTGCGGCAGCGGATGTTCCCAACAGACCTGGCTAGGACTGCAGACTGAGCTTGGGCTGACGAGATAGAAGATGGTGGAGGTATCGGGACCAATCGTGACCTCGCAGGTTCCGTCCCGAACCGTGCAGCCTTCGCGCACCGCGACATAGGAACCTCGGTTGCTGTCGTTTGCGACCTCGCGCAAGCGGACGGTGGTGCCAAGCGGAAAGGTCATGGATTTTTCGGCCATGACCAGTGCTTCGATGGGGCAGGTATCGCCGGGCGGATCGGGACTGGCGAAGTCCCAGGAGGTGTCGGTGCTGCCGTCGTTGAGCACGATCTGCGTCGCCCCCTCGCCGGTCTTGCGCACGGTCAGCTGACACCCGACGGCCGCACTGAGCGGGATGATGACGTCGTAGCGCAGCTCACTGCCCACGGTGAGCTGAGCATTGCCAGCGAGCGAGGTGCAGCCATTGGGGCCCTGCGCGGTGACGTTGATTCCTAGCTCGCCCTGTGTGCCGCTGGGCAGCCGGGCTTGGAACTGCGACAGGTTGTCGTGCAAGGTCGGCTCGGACCCGTCTTCTGGATGCCCATTTAAGGTCATCGCGACGCGGACGGTTTGGGAGTCCGTCGCCAAGCCGGACAGCGTCACGTAGACGACCGGCTGCTCGACCGAGCCGCACGACAGACCCCAACCCAGAAGAGCGAGCCAGAAGATGGCCCGCACACTCACCCATGCATAGCGTCGCCCGTTTTGCCCCCGCGTCATCGTGTCTTCCTTTCTAGGACCAAACCCCCTGCGCCCCCGCAGCCCGCCGGATCACGGCAGCGCGGCTGGGGCCCCCACCTACTTGGGAGTGCATGCCGGACAGCCCCCCTTAGCGATCATCGCCCACTCGGCCGAAGCCTCGCAAGGACTCCGCCGGCTCTCCCGCCCGCGCTTTGTGCGATAAGCAAGACGGAGAAGACGCATGCCAAAAAACACACGGGTGCTCGGCGTGGTGATCGGCGGAGCGCTGGCGATCGGGCCAGTGGCCCGGGCGGAGGTCGTCGCGGCGCAGAGCGCTCCGAGCTTTGAGATGGCGCAGGGACGAGGACAGGCAACGCTGCTCCTCAACGAAAAGACCGGCAGCCCGGAGGCGGCGCTGAGTCGTCTGAGCCTGCAGCCAGGAGCACAAGTGCCCGAGCATGTGCACGAGGGAAGCGCAGAGTTTCTCTACGTGATGAGCGGCGAGATGACGCTGGTCCTTGACGGTCAGAAGCAGGTGCTGCGGGCGGGGGATGCGGTGCGCATTCCGGCGGGGCACAAGCACGCGGGACAGGTTGCAGCCAGCGGTCCGCGGGTCGAGCTTGTGCAGATCTACGTCGGACCTGGACCAGAGGCGCGCTTTCGTACTGGGAAGCCGATCACTCCGCCGTCGAAGCCGTAAGGCGAGCGGGCAGGCTGGGGGGTGCAAGCTCGCCACGCAGGATGCTGCGGGCTCGCATCAGGGCAAAGCCCAGCAGGTTCTGGCCGCGCCAGCGCAGGGGATCCTGTGCATCGGGGTGCTGGCGATGCTGGCGAATGCCCCAGACACAGTCGGTGGGACTGGCCTCGACGAGGATCTCCTCGCCGGTCGCCAGCAGATAGGCGCGCAGGGTGCTGTCCTGGCCAAACTTGGCGACATTTCCGACGGTCACGATGTCGAAGCGGTGCTGCCGCCAGGTAGCCTCGTCAAAGCCGCGGACGGCCCGACCTAGCGACTTGCACTCCTTGGGCTGCGTCGCGGCGAGGATGGCCATTAGCGCCTCGCGATCGCCAAACAGCCGGGCCTTACTGGCCATCATCCACTGCTCGGCGAAGCGATACGGCACGCCGTGCAGGGTAAAAGCGCAGGGAAAAAACTGGCTGAACATGGCATCGCTGGGTCGCCCGTCGGGACGCGGGGTGTGGCCGTAGAACAAGCGATAGCGAAACGTGACGCCGCTGCGCACCTGCTTACGTAGGGTCTCCAGATCTAGACAGAGCATGGCCGCCTCCAGTCCACAGCATAGGGCCTGGCTCTGACAGCGAGGCCGCTGACCGTCGCGGGACGTGCTGGAGCGACGACGCTAGCGACCGCAGCAGCGCTTCCACTTCTGACCGCTGCCGCACGGGCAGGGATCGTTGCGTCCTACGCTGGGCTGAGCGCGTGCCGGGGTCGTAACTGGCGCGGCGGCGTACGAGGTCTGCGCGTCACCGTCCACGTACACCCAGGTGCCGGCTTCGCGACGGAAGCGGCTGCGCTCGTGGAGCTGACCTTGCCGACCGGTGAGACGAAAGCGGGCGATAAACTCGACCTCACCCGTGGTCTCGGCCTCGCCCCCCCCGGTGGTGCGGACAATCTGCAAGCCCAGCCACTCGCTGCGATCATTTGCCAGATCGAGTCGCGGCGGCCGCTTGTCCCCCGCCCAGGTGCGCAGCAGATAGGCCGTGTCGCCGAGCACATAGGCGCTGTAGCGCGAGCGCATCAGGGCTTCGGCCGTCGGGGCGGGTTGGGAACCCTGCAGATACCGCCCGCAGCAGTCGGCAAAAACCGTCCCCGTACCACACGGACAGGGAGCGCGGTCAGCGACTAGCCGCAAGGTCCGCCTGGGGCGCGGCAGGTGTAGCTACCGCCGCAGTCGGTGCAGACCAGCGTCGGGTCGCAGTCGCCATCGGGATTGGCGGGAGTGCAGATGACCCCGTTTTTGCCCAGCAGGCAGGCGCCGCTGAAGCTATTGCACTGGTTCTTGCACTCGGCGTTGCGGGTGCAAGGTTTGCCGTCGTCCTGCTTGTCGATGCAGGTGCTGTAGATCGTGCTGCAGACAAGCGGCGCGCGGCAGTCGCCATCGTTGCGACAGGGCGTCGAGGTCCCGCCGGGGATACAGATGCCCGACACGCACTTGCCGCTTAAGCAGTCGCTGTTGAAGTCGCAGTAGTAGTCATTGTCGAGTGGACCACACCACGACTTGCTCGGCAGGCAGCGCATCGTGCCCATCGTGTCGGTGCCGCAGTCGCTGTCGCGGAAGCAGTACTCGCCGCGGATGCGCTTGGGTTGGCAGGTGCGGCCATTGCATGCCAGGCCGGTGGCGCAGTCGCTGTCGGCCTTGCAGGCACAGCCGATGACGCGCGCCCCTGCTCGCAGCGCAACGCAGTCGGTGCAGGTGCCGGCCATGGCGCCATCAGGGACATCGCAGACCAAAAGCCGCGTGTCGTCATCGAAGCGGTTGCACTGACTGTTCAGCGTGCAGCCGCAGCCCAGATCACCGCCGCCATCTCCGGGCACACACAGGCCCTGAGCGCGGCTAAATAGGTCGGGGGCACCGTCGGTGGCGCCACAGCCAGCCATGGCGAGCAAGAGGATCAGGGTCGGGGGGAGGGCTCGCGAGGTCTGCATGGGTTGCTCCTGTTTTTTTCCTCACCGCAGCGACGAGGCTCGGTCGGCTGCGACGGCCGCAGGGGTGGGATCGTGGGGCGGGGCTAAGCCGGCACTTTAATACGTCCAAGGCGCTGGCAATAGCGCACAAGCGTGATATGACACAGCCGCCCCATCGTCCCGCAGGCCACCTCTTCTAAGGAGCCTCGCCATGAGTCCGCGTTCTCCCAAGCTTGCTGTCTCGGCTGTCTCCCATCGCGCCCCCTCGGCCTCTTGCCGCAGCTCTGCCGCTCTGCTCCCGGCGTGCGCCTTGGCTGGGCTGGGCCTGGCCTGGAGCCCGTCCGCTGCCCAGGCCGCCCCTTGCGCCGTGCCCGAGACGGGCCATCTGACCATCCAGAGCGCCATCAACGACGCGCGCTGTACCGAGATTGATCTGAAAGCACAGATCTATACCGAGCAGATCAACGTCAACCGGGCGGGTCGTCCGGTGACGCTGCGCGGCCTGGGGGCAGGGCGTACCGTCTTGGCTAGCCCGCTGCGCCGGAATCGCTCGACGGTTAGCACAACTTTTCTACGCAACTACGTTTACGTCGTGCAGGTGGCGCCGGGTAGCACGCTCACGCTCGCCGATCTGACGGTGGATGGCGGCGGCAACGCGCGCTGCACCGAGCCCTACTTCGGCCTGCGAGCCCACAACGCGACGCTCAACCTGGACGCCGTGGTGGTCGAAAACGTGCGCGGACGGGGCACCGACTTTGCCTGCGCCAATGTCTTTGCGCTTGGCGTCACCGCTGAAGGAACCGGGGCGGCCAGCCTGTCGCTCAGTCGGGCAACGGTGCGCGGTTTCCAGCAAGCCGGCATCCTGGCGCGCGGCAGCAACGCCAAGCTGAGCCTGGGCGACACCCTGGTCCGGGGCGTCGGTGAGCAGAGCCAGCAAGCCCAGACCGGAATCTGGGTGCGGGATGGCGCAACCGCAACTCTCGATCGCGCGACCGTGCGCGACCTGCGTTTTACGGGCGACCCGTGCAAAGGGCTGGGCACCGGCGTGCGCTTCAGCGCGGCTGCCGCATCGACGACCACGGCCAGCGTCCTTTTGGGCTGCGACCGCGGCATCGAGCTATCCAAAAACTCCGCCGCCATCGACATCAAAGGCAACCGCTTTGTCGACAACTTCGCTGGAGTCTTCGCCAGCGAAGACAGCGCGGGGGCCAGTCGCATCGTGCAGAACGGCTTTGCCGGCACGCGACGCAGCACGGCGACCAACGTCGCCATGTGCTTCGCCGACAGCGGGGATGCGATTGCCATCAAAGGAGAAAAAGACGCGCTTGTGCAGGGCAATAGCGCGGCCGATAGTGCTCGCTGCGCCATCGAGCTTTTGGCTGGTACGAGCAACCTCGATGTGCAGGAGAATCAGTCGGTTCGCAGCGCACGCGTCGACATTGAAGACGCCGGCAGTGGCAATCGGCTGGCGAAAAATCTCTGCCTCAGCAGCACGCCCGCTGGGCTGTGCACAGGCACTCCCTAGTGGATGTTTGGAGTCGAAACGACGTGCAGACGTCCTGTCCGCAACCGCCTCTCGACTGGCTGCCAGCGTGAGGTCCCGCTGCCTTCGCTCCGCCTGAAACGTAAGCCCCCTGCCAAATTGCAAAGCAGCTTACAAAAGCCGCTTGCATTTTGAGACAAGCATGCCCATTTAGTATCCCCTGCCCCGCCACAAGGTGATAATCTAAGCGCCCGGTTCATAGTGCCTTCGTCTCACGCTCGGATGCCTTGAGGGAGCCTAATCACAATGAGTAACGGTCGTCACTTTACGCCCCCGACCCCGGCCTTCCGCCCGGTTGATCCGTTCGCGCCGATGGTGCCCCGCTCGGCTGAGCGCGTGCCTTCGTGCGAGACCACGCAGCCTCTGCCTTCGCGGGTTCGGCCAGTTCGGGTGGACACCTCTGCACCGAGCGGGGGTGGTAGCAGAGCCGCCAGCCCGGCTCCGGCGACTCCGGCCCCCCCAAGCACCGCGGCAACCGCGGGGACTGCCGATGCCAGCGCGAAAAAGGGAGCGTCCAAGTCGACACCCCCTGCCCCACCGCCGGCTCCCGAGGCCCGTCCGCGGCGAGACACGCCAGCTCCAGCTGGCAAGCCGACTGAAAAAGTCGCCGCCCCAGTCGCGGCTGCAGCCCCACCGGTCGCCGAGCCAGCCAAGACCAAGAAGGCTGCCGAAGTCGCACCGCCCGCACCACCCGCCAAGGCAACTAAAGTCGTGGCCGAGCCCGAGGTGAGTGCCAAGAGCAAAAAGCCCGCTCCCGCTCCCGAGCCGGTCGTGGCCAAGGGCAAGAAAGAAGCCGCCAAGGAGCCCGTTCCGGCGTCTGCCAAGAGCCCTACTAAGGTGGCCGAAAAGCCCGCTGAAAAGGTGGCAGAGAAGAGCAAGCCCGCCGAAAAGGTCGAGCCGGTGAAGGCCAAGGCAGCTCCCGAGCCGATCGCCGCCAAGGGTGGCAAGAAGACCGCCGGCAAAGACAAGCCCGCCCATCCCGAAAAGAGCAGCCCCGCCGTGAGCGACAAGGCCAAGGCGGCTCCGGTTGTGGTGCCGGGCAAGGCTGTCAAGAAGGCCGCTGCTAAGGGCAAGGTCACCAAGCTTGCCGCTCCCGCGATTGCCAAGAAAGCGACGGCGATCAGTAAGAAGGCACTCCCCGCCCCAAAGTCCGCAGCGGGCGCCGGCGATAAAGGAAGCAAGGGCAAGCGTGCCCGTGGCAGCCTGACGCCCCCGCCCGGTATGCGCCTTGGCCCCGGCGAAGAGCTTCGTATCTGCGAGTGGGAGCGCTGCCAGAAGACCTTCGTGGTCAAGCCCGGTGGCCGCAACACCGTGCGCCGCTTCTGCTCTGGCACCTGCCGCGGTCGCGCCTCCGAAGCCCGCACCGGCAAGCGCTAGTCGGCGCACTCGTGAGCCCCCTCGCTTCCCCCGCCTCGTTCCTTTCTTCACCTTCACATCTCGCTTAGCTACCGACGCTGGTTGGGCCTCGTCCAACTGCTAGCCGGGCAGCCCCATAGCTCGCCTGGCGGTCTGTGTTCCTAAGCCAGCGCCCAGGTGCGCGTACACCCCACATTTTGCTTTACCCCCCCGGGCGCTCCGTGCCAAAAGCGAGGCCATGACGTGCATGGCCAAGCTCCCGCTTCGTTTGTCGCTGCTCGGTCTTTCGCTGCTGGCGACGTCCCTGGTTCCGTCGAAGGCGCTGGCCCAAGCCAAGCCCGGCAACCCCGCCCAAGAAGCCGACCGTCTGGGCAAAGAGGGGGAGCGCCTGCTCTCGGCGCACGACGCGGCCGGCGCCATCGATCAGCTGGCACGAGCCTATAGCTTGAGTGCCAACCCCCGCTTCCTGCTGCCGCTGGGTCTGGCCTATGCCGAGGCTGAGCGGCCGCTCGATGCCCTGGATGCGCTGGGCCGCTTCCTCAAGGATGCGCCCGCCGTGCCCGATGCCAAGCGCAAGGAAATCGGCACGCGCTTTGCGGTCATGCTGGATCAGGTCGCGGCCCTCGTTACCGTCGAAGCCTCGCGCCAGAATGCGCCGGTTAAGGTCGATGGTCGCGCCGTCGGCATGACCCCGCTGCCGGCCCCGCTGCGCCTGATGCCCGGCAAGCACGAGGTCATCATGCAGCCGGCCGCCACCGACCCCTCAAGCGGCGCCAAGGTGCAGATCGAAGTCCGCCCCGGCGAGCGCAAGACCGTGAAGCTGGAGCCGGGGACCGCCTCGAAGTTCCTGGAGCCGCAGGTGCAGCTTGGTCCAACGAACAGCAGCGAGGGCACAGGTGGCGAGGCCACAACGAGCGCCCGCCCTCGCCTGACCGAGAACGTGCCCGTCACTAAGCAGCGCTGGTTCTGGCCGGTGGTTGGTGGAGGAGCCGCCGCCGTCGCCGTCCTGGGCATTGGGCTGGGAGCTGGCCTCGGTGCCAAGAAGGGTCCAAGCGGCCTGCCCGGCGACGACTTCCCGCAGGTCCCAAGCTGGCCCGGAGGCCCGATTGACGCTCGCCCCGCGCTGGCGCTGCAGGGAAGCAGCCGATGAGCGTCGCAGCGAATCCAAGCCGACCGTCGCGGCTGCACCGAGCCTGTCTTCTGTCGGGAGCCGGGCTTGCTCTGCTCAGTGCCGCCCTCGGCTGCGGCAGCGATAACGATGCCTGCAACGGCCGCAGCGAGACCTGCCTTTCGTTAACCCTGAGCGGTAGCGACGGTGTCGCCAAAGCGGATCAGGTCCAGGTCTACGTCGCGCGCAAGGCCAAGACTCAGAACCCCGTCGAAGCGCTGAGCGAGCCGCGCGAGCTTCCGTTCAAGATTGCCGTGCTGTGGCCCGACGGCCCTGCGACGCTGCATGTGCGCACCTACTTTCGGGGTCAGCTAAACGGCCTGTCGCCTGAGATCTCGCTCGATCTGCGCAATGGCGCGCACGAGAAGCGCAAGCTGACGGTGTACTCGCCGATATCCGGCAGTCCGCTGCCCGACGTGCCCACCCTCGATATGGCCGTTCCGCGCGACATGGCCAGCCCGCCCGACATGACCACGCCGGCCGACATGACGGCCCCGACGGACATGGACACCTCGGACATGCCTGCCCCCGATATGGGCACCTAGCCTGCCGTCCCCCGCTTCCTCGTCGCCCTCGACGCGAGCCGCGTCCCCCCAGCGCCCCCACAATCCCTCGTTACCCAGGCGGTAGGTCGCCGTAAGGCTTGCTTGGGTTTGCGCGCACGTAGTCCCAAGCCGCAGTCAGCGACTCGCGGAACTCGTAGCCCAGCTTGTCTTCGCCGGTCTCGGCAAACGACGCCAGGTGTCGCACCAGCGCCTGCACTTGCGGTGCGCGCTCGACGCTGTTCCATAGCTGCTGGTGTCGCTTCAGCGTCCCTTCCACGCCCAGGCTGGGGTTTTCGACCATCGACAACGTAAAGCCGGCCAGCGCCAGATCGTCGATCAACAGCCCCTCGATATCGAGCCGGCTCCGCTGCGTCATGATCAGCTTGCCGCCGCCGATCGTCTGCGAGCTTCGCCCGTGCGCGCGCCAATAGAACTCGTACGGATGCCACCACGCGATGTACGGCGTCTTCAGCGTCGAGCCGAGCAGGTTTGCCACGCCCACCACCGGCCGCGCGGCCACCGCCTCTTTGTCGATCTGCACGCCGGTGAGCTTCTGAAACTGCAACCGCGCCGGGTCGCCAAAGATGTTCATCGGAATCGTGTACTGCCCCTGCGTGGCGTGCGGGATGAGGTGCAGCTTCAGCTCGTCGCGCTGATAGTCGAGGAAGTCTTCATAGGGCATGAGCCCCACGAACTGCACGCCATTTTCGTCGCAGATCGGCTTGCCTTGGGCATCCACCACCGGCTTACTTCCCTGGTCATCGGGCGCCGCGACGGGACAGGAATCGATGACCCGCTCGTATAGCGCCAAGCGATACGGCGGCTTGTTCTGAAGCTCGCTCGCCGGCTTGTCACTCTGCGCCAGCAGATCGTCAAAGCTTTGGTTCGCGACCAGCAGAATCTCCACCTTGCGCGGCACCGGATCGTCCAGGTAGTCGCGGTACTTCTGCAGTAGGCGCAGCGGCGGATAGTGGAACAGCTGCACACAGCGCGGCTCGACGATTGGCAGCCCGTGGCCAAAGAACGGCCGCCAGGCCAGCTCTTGCCGGTGATGAATCGAAAGCTCGGGATCCCAGGGTTTTTCGTCCTGGCGCACCCGCGGACCGCGCGCCTTGATGATCGGCACGACGGCCAGCGCAGCTTTCGCATTGCGCAGCATCTGCACATAGCGCGTCTCGAACGCGCGCACGTACTGAAGCAGCTGCTGGTACTCGGCGTCGCTAACGCCTGACTTGCTCAGCGACACCTTGCGATCCTGGCTGTACGACGTCACGGTGACGTCGATGCCCTCGCGCACCAGGGTCTGCCGCACGAAGTGCTCGATCTGCTCGTCCAGCGTGGTCTGCCCCGGCGCCCCCGGCTCATACGAGTAGAGCTCCGCCAGCTCCGCAGCCGAGTACCCCAGATAGACGCTGTACTGAAAGTCCGCCATCGTGTGCCTCCACCTAAGCCAACGACGGAGTCCCCAAGCGCGCACGCCCATCGTGCACGGCCCAGCGGCACTCCGTCGAAAAGGTCTTGGCCATCATACTGCGACGCGCCGCGGCCCACGCTCCCGGCAGACCGCCCGCCTGCTAAGCTTTGACGATGCGTCTCCATCCGTTGTTGCGCGGGCTGTCGCTGGGGTTGCCTCTGTTGCTGTTTTTGGGGTGCGGTGGGGCCGCGACCGACCTGCCGCCGCTGCCGGGAGACCCGCTGAGGGAGTGCATGATGACGACCTTGCCCTGGCTGACGGTCACCGGAAACCGGCTGCAGGCGCGCTGCGGCGATGGCCTCGTGGATGTGCGTCTTAAGGGCATCAATCGCTCGGGCTTGCAGCACAAAAACGGGCTGGCCCTGGCGGGCTTTGGCGCGGATCCCGCAGTGGAGCTCAAGCGCTGGCGCGACGAGTGGCTGGTCTCGGTGATTCGCCTGCCGTTTTCGCAGAGCTACTACACGACGTACGCCGAAGCACCGCAGTATCGCGCCGGCATCGCGACGCTCATCAGCGCGGCGCGCAGCCTGGGGATGTACGTCATGCTGGAGCTTCACGGCTACGACGCGAACAACCTGGGGCTCGCCCAGCCTGATCCCAGCAGCACACCAGCCTTGTGGGCAGACCTTGCCAAGACCTATGGCAGCGAGTCGCACGTCCTCTTCGACATCTGGAACGAGCCGCACAGCGTGCCCTGGTCGACGTGGAAAGCGAACGCCGAAAAGATCATCAGCGCCATTCGCGGCGGCGGCGCGACCGAGACGCTGGTCGTCGTCGGGGGCCTCGACTGGGCCTATGACCTATCGCCGCTTGCTGACCCGCAGAACCGCCTGACCGGCCTGGGACCGATCATCTATGCGACGCATCCCTACCCGCTCAAGAAGACGCCGCCGACCACCGCCGCCGACTGGGATGAAAAATTTGGCCGCGTGGCCGATCAGGTCCCGGTCCTCGTCGGAGAATTCGGAG
>CALFYE010000183.1 GCA_937952145.1 uncultured Myxococcales bacterium | reverse complement strand
CTGCATGCGATGTATGTGTTTGCATGCAGACCGTTGTGAAGGATTTTGCCGATCGGATCAAGTAAATTCGTCCGTCCGTCGCTGACGCTGTTGTAGATCGGGTGTTGGATCGGTGTTTTGGGCACTCCGCGAGCCATCAGGGTCCTGATGCAAGCGTGTGCGTAGGTCGCCTGGCGGCGCAGATAAGCAGCCGCACCGCAACTACGTGCCTACATCGGTGGTGCACAGGGGCCGAATGCAAGGGCGCGTGTTGTATCTGATCGTCGGTTGGGTTGCGTAATTGAAAAGCACCAGCACTATCCGGGAATCCTAGAATCAAATTCTTGCCCAGTTCATCCTAAATTTGTGCCAAACGGGAGGCATCGTGCACTCAGATCGGGACCGTGGCACCGTGATGGGAACGACCGTCGCTCGCTCGTATGGGCACCGCACTCGGAAACGCAAATCTTTGCGCCCGTGTAGCTCTAGCTGGTACGATGAAGGCGAGCTGCCATGCCCACCCAGACTGATCCAGCATCTGTAGCACCAGCGCCGGCCGCGCGCATGGCTCGCGCCGCGCCAAGGTGGCACCATGGCACCTCAGCTACGACCAACCCCACAGAGAGTGCCCATTAGCTCACTTTGGTTTTCTTCACATAAAGCATGACCCCGAGTAGGTGTGCAGCGATGACCTCCAAGGCGAAGTCTCAACAGGAATCATCATCTCAGGCCGAAGACCGCGACGACACCGACGAGCGTGAAGAAACCCAGTATTCCTATCCGGCGCTGAAGATCCATCAAAACGGCCACGACATCTATCACACGAGCATTCCGGTCGATGATCTGTTCCCGTTCGCCTTCGTCGATCGAGCCAGCGATGATCCCGAGCAAGGCTACCAGCGCAAGTTCGACTCACGGCGCGCCGTCGAGATTGCGGAATATCTGAGTACCCCCGGTAAGTCGATTCCCGGCAACATCATCCTGTCTGCACAAGCTGCCGCCGAGCTGACCTACACTCGCAAGACCAAGCAGCTTTCCTACCAGCGCATTCCCGAGGCGTTCGCAGTCGTCGACGGCCAGCACCGGTTATGGGGGTACTATAAGTGTAGCATCCGACACCGGGTGCCCGTCGCCATCTATGCCGGTCTAGCTCATGAGGCAGAGGCCGAACTATTTCTCGACATTCACACCAAGCAAAAAGGGGTTCCCAAAGCACACCTGATCAACGTGAAGCGCATCGCCGGGACTGAGACAGCGGCCGAGGCAAACCTACGGCATCTGTTCACACGCCTCAGCGCCGAAGAAGAGTCACCCCTTCGTGGCAAGTTGACAGTTGGCGACCCCGGCCCCGGCAAGCTATCCCGAGTCAGTTTCGACAATGCGCTTCTGCGCGCGCAAAAAAGTGACTTGATCGCGCGGCAGCCTCCCGAAAAGCAATATGAGCTAATCCTCAACTATCTGCGCGCTATTGAGAACGTGATCGACGATAAAGAGCAACTAGTTAGACGAGGTTACTTTGGCGCTATCTTCGATGTATTCGACGACGTAGTACGTAAAGCCAAAAAGGAACACAACTCCGTAAAGCTCCCAGCCTTAAAGAGCGTGATAAGCGCCTTTTCAGACATCTCTGAATCGAATTACCCAGGACCCGCTAAGCGGCAGCGTCTTGTGGACGAAATGAGCCGTCGGTTACATAGCGACACAAGCATCGATTCTGACGATATCTGACACCTGCGCCTTGGTACGCCCCAGTCCCACGTCGAAGTAGCCACCAGAGCCCGTGTCCATGGTCGATCAGGCGCCGCGCGGCCGCGCTTCTGGCGTGCGCGCGGCCGCGCTCGCGTGTGGGAAAAATTTTCTCGACGGAAATTTCGGTTGAAGCGCGGCCGCGCCGCGCTCAAGCGCGGCCGCGCTGGTCGGGGTGCGGCCGCGTTTTGCCGCACACTTTGGCACAGTCTGCGCAAGTCCCATCGGTGTAAGTATGTTCGTAGCGACTTGCGACATGAGGCTGCCAGCTAAAACAAATGTGATTTGGCATATTCCTCAGCTGAGGATTTTTCGTTAATTCCAGGTATAAGATAATCATGTTTTACATAAAGTTTCGGGTTGATTTTCTTGTTTTCCCCGATAAATACAATTCGCACTTTGATAAAATAATAACTGAAATTAAGATGGCCCCGAATTGCTCGCCGCAGCAGCACGTCCTGCCTGAGCCATCGGTCACCCAAGACCTAAAGCGCAGTGAGCGCGTGGATGGTCGCCGGCTGCCGGCGCTATCCAGGTCCCAGAGCTGAACAAACAAGCGCTTGACTGTGGAGCAGGGTAGTCATACGGTCTCGACCGGAGGCAGGCGAGCATCCAGGTAAGTCACGAAAACAGCGCCCCACGACGGCGATCAATCTGACGCTCAGTGCCGTTATCAACTGCAGCTGATTGGCTCTGTGTTTGTTGCAGATAGGCGCTCAGCGAGCACACTTATGCTCCACTTGCGTCCAGGGAATCGACCGGCCCCTTAAAGCTACAGAGGAGAATGAAATGCAGCTCCGCCACACTAAAGTCAGTATCTTGCTCGCAACCCTGCTCTGCGCTGCTTGTAGTTCCACCGGTCAAGAGACCATGGACGCAGAGAACTCAGTCGTCAGCGAGGAGATGGGCATGGAAGGTCATGCAGACCTTCTGGGGCTGTCGGCGGATCTTCGCGGCCTGCCTGGTTGTGGGGAGGGAGGGGGCTGCCCTGTCGATTTGCCCGTGGCGCGGCCCGTTGTCTACAGGTTTTGGGGAAGCGCCGCCAACGACGTTTGGGCAGTAGGAAAAGGGTCGCTAACAATGAACTGGAACGGCACGAGCTGGCGACGCTTTCCGAATACAGGAACGGTGGACCTGTGGGCGGTGTGGGGTTCGTCTTCGACTGACGTCTGGGCTGTCGGCGATAATGCGACAATTTTGCACTGGAATGGATCGTCGTGGTCGAAGACGTCGGGCCTACCGACTATGAGCGGATTCAACGATGTCTGGGGTACGTCGGCTAATGATGCCTGGGCCGTTGGTAATGGCGGAACTATCCTCCACTGGGACGGCACCAAGTGGTCGCAGGTCAGCATCCCGTACATCAATGGCTTCATGACCGTTTGGGGCGCTGCCGCCAATGATGCATGGATTGGTGGCGAAGCCGGCCTGCTACTGCACTGGGACGGAACTAAGATGAACGAGGTCGCGACCTCCCGGGCAGACACAATTTGGCGCATTCGGGGTAGCAGCACCAGCAACGTTTATATGTCCACCGACTCTGCCTCCTATGTTCAGCAGTGGGACGGGACCAAATGGACCACTTCGACCACTGGCTATGGGTTCGATCTCTGGGTAGCGAGCGACAACAGGGTTTGGACGCTCACTGATATGATAATGGGCTGCGGTGTCAACCTCTGGAACGGGTTCACTTGGGTATACAAGAATATAGGCGGCTGCAAAGGCCCCACTACCGCAATATGGACTACTGACAGGGACGGATGGCTAGGCGACGGAAGTGGCACCCTCGTTCGTTACAACGGAACAGATTGGAAGGTGACCTGGTAGCTAAGCTCGCGTGCCCCGCAAACCCTTCAGGAGGTTGTCATGAAGCGTATTTCACTACTCTCAGCAGCGGTACTGCTTGCGAGCCTGGGAGCCGATGGCTCGCCCGACGGTTTGTGCGGACACGGAATGGACACCAACGCTGGTCTTATAGAGTCTGCAGATTCCGGGGGAATAGTGGATGGGGGAGGCGGCATGCCAGACGGTGCTCCGATGGGCGGACCCTCGGGTAAGGCACCTCACCTCATCAACTTCACGACCGGCGAAGACCTGGGCCTTCTTATCGACCTTCAGACACTCACTGTCTTCTCCGAGAAGTTTAACGCACTGTTTGAGCTTGGCACTGTGCAGCCAACCAGGAGCGTACCGATTTATTTCACGGAAGCCGACTGCTATGGGAAGCGCTATATTACGCCCCCGGTGCTTTCCCCGCCGCAGCTAGCCAACAAGGTAGTGACTCTCGGCCCCCAGGCAACCTACTTGCAGCCAACCGGATCTGTTCTTCATGACTTATTCATTGGGTCGCAGCTCAAAAATGCAGGTGGGACTGTCGATGGAATGCTCGAGTGCTCAAATGTTGGCGCGGTAGTTAAAGGCAACTTCATCGAGTACATCGATACTCGAGTGAAGCGGCGACCTCCAGATGAGCAGCTCAAAGTCGAGCTTCGCTGAGTCATAGTGATCCGACTCAGGCTCTCGGCCTGCCCTCCCGTAGCGCCTCCACCTTGCGAAACAGGCACACCATCGCGTAGCTGCTGCCGTAGGACCAGCGCTGCAGCAACTCCCAGCCCTCGCCGCGCATCTGGGCTGCCAAGCGCTCGGCGTTGTACCGCTTGATGTACCCGAGGCTGAACGACTTGGCCGTGCCATCTCCGAGCACGACCTGCGCGATCATCTGTATCGCGTAGCTGCCCGACACGACACACGATGTCTTGTCCAGTTCAACCCCGAACTCGACCTCGGCCAAGTCGGCCGCGTACCGCTGAATCGGCCCCAGGTTGAACGCCTCCTGCCGATGAAGCTGCCGCTGCACCTCCGGCGAACGCTTCGCCGCCAGCCCCGGCTCGCGCTTGTGAAGCTCGTCGAGATCTTCGGGATCGGCCAGCGCAAGCGGGATGTCAATCAGCAGCAAGTCACCGGGCACGGAGCCGGTGAGGCTGTTACGCACAAAGGTGATCTCATTATCGAGGTTGCCGAAGGTGTACCCGAACATGGACCACAGCCGGCGGCGGTGGCTCAGCGTGCGGAAGATGTGCTCGTAGTTGGGGAGGTTGAAGAAGTCGCCGTTGATCGCGACGATACGCAGGTCCGGGTAGGCAGCCAGCGACTCTTTGGCCTGTCGGCACGCAATGGTCAGAAGCGGCTGACTGATGTCGAGCATGAAGAGCCGCTGATTCTCCAGCCCTCGGTCTACCAGATGGCTGACCAGCCGCAGCTCGTGGCGGCCGGTCCCGATTCCGAGCCCGACCACGTCGAGACCTTGGTCCCCCACGAGGGGCAGCACTGCATCGGCTACTTCCTCCAACGGGATGCCCTCGACGAGAGCTGCGTATCGGCTCTGGCTCGTGAGCGCGCGCCAGTTCGACGCGTCCATCACATCCAGGTACTTATACGACTGCTCGATGTGCCCGCCCGGCCCGTTGACGAGCGTGCGCAGCTGCTCGACCATGCTGAGCGGATCGCAGTCGGGGGCTACCCAAAGGCTCAGCTCCTCACGAGTCTGCAGCCCTTCCCCGAAGGTCAACCAGGACTTGGAAACCCCGAGCGCGATCGCCAAGCGCTCCGCCGTCTCGACGCCCGGCGTTCGGTCGCCCTCCTCGAGCATCTGCACGACGTTCGGCGACAGGCCCGCCTTGAGGCTGAGGCTGCGGGCGCTCAGCCCTCGTTCTTTACGCGCCTTCTTCAGTCGGTGACGCAGGGTTTCGCTGCCGAGCAGCAGCTTTTTTCCTCGAACCATGCCAGCCACATAGCACACGGCCGCTTCGATCCAACATGCGAAGCTTATTTTTCGACGGAAATGCACAACATAGTGGTTATTCTCAGCGGCCTGTAGTAGCCAAGCATTCGGAGTAAAAAAACAAACAGGGGCGCGGGATTGCGGCCCGCGCCCCCAGCCCGCGACGGGTCGTTGCCCTGAGAAAGCGAAACCCGTCGCGAACGGAGGGATCTATGCACAGATCTACCCTGATTGGAAGTGCAGTGGCTCGTCGTGTGTCCAGAGTCGTCGGCAGGCACCATCCGTCGGCCCCCCAAGCCGCCCCAGATCCGAGCGTCGGCCTCTATCTGGTCTGCGCCGTCGAGGTGTGCGAGCGACTCGGCAGCGCGATGGTATTTTGCCTGCTCGTGCTCTATCTGAACGAGTACCTTGGCCTCGGCACGGGGTGGGCGGCTCGCGCCACCAGCTACCTTCACATGCTGTCGTATGCCGCCGCGATTCCGGGCGGGATGCTCGGGGATCGGCGGCTGGGGGCGCGCTCCGCAGCACTGCTCGGCTTGGCTCTCCTGGCACTCGGCTACGGCGTCCTCGCATGCGTCCATCGCTCGCCGGTCGGGTTGGTGGTTGCGACCTGTTTTGCCGTCGCTGGAAGCGGTCTTTTCAAGCCAAACTGCACGGCTTTGATCGGGGCGCTGTATGAACCTGGACATCCTCGCCGCCCCAAGGCGTTCTACTGGTTCTACTACGCGATCAACCTCGGCGCGATGGTGGCTCCATGTATCGGTGGGGTTGTGCGGGCGGCGCTCGGCTGGGAGGCCATGTTTCGTCTGGCCGCTGGTTTCATCGTGCTTGCGTGGGGCTTGCTCGCCCTCGGCAGCCCCTACCTGAGCAACGGCGCTCTGCGATCTGAGGCTCCTTTGGCGAAGCCCGTCGAACCGCTGTCCCCTATGAGCCAAATCCTGACCGGCGCTTCACGGACAATGGCTCTGCTCTTCGTGCTGGCGGTGCTAGCAATCTTCGGCGCAGTGCTGAGCCAGGGCTACGGGACTTTACTGCTCTGGGTTCGTGACGACGCTCGGCGCAGCCTGCTCGGTTATGTGATCCCGCCGGACTTTTTTGCGGCGCTGCCAGCGGTCTTTGTGCTGATTTGCGGGCCGCTGCTCGAGCGCTTCACCCAAGCACTGGCGGCGCGCGGCATACGGCTCGGCGATTCCCTGAAGTTCACGCTCGGAATGATCCTGTGCGCCCTGGCCTACAGTCTCATGCTGGCGGCATCGCTGTTCCCGCGTGGTTCCGAGCAAGCCAGCCCTCTGTGGCTGGTGGGGTGTAAAATCGCTTTAGCGCTCGGTGAGCTGCTGGGGGTGCCGGTGGCCCTGGCCTTGGCCGAATCGCTTGCGCGAGCGCGTACCAAGGGGCTTACGCTGG
The DNA here is from genome assembly GCA_937952145.1 of uncultured Myxococcales bacterium. Taxonomy (GTDB): domain Bacteria; phylum Myxococcota_A; class Polyangia; order Palsa-1104; family JAEUJZ01; genus JAEUJZ01. Next base: position 339 of record CALFYE010000183.1, on the reverse strand, counting down.
GTCTGTCTTATGGCGCTCACGCGCTCGGTTTCTGGCTAGGAGGCGAGGTGAGCGCGCTGTGGCCCAGGTGCTCACATGCGGTGTTCTTCGCTCTCTTGGTGGGCGGCTGTCTGGGAGCAGCGGTGATGATTCACGCTCAGTCACCGCGGTTGGCTCGGGCGCTGTCGAACAAGCAGTAGGCGAATCAACGAGCCCCACAGAGCGGGGCTCTATTGCTTGGTCTCCGACGGTGGTACGCTCACTGTGCAGGACTCCCAGATGCCAATAACGCAGCTACACGCGCTGGATACCAGGCCCCGCCAGGCTCAGGCAGATACCCATCCATCGCCAGCCGCACGC
>CALFYE010000182.1 GCA_937952145.1 uncultured Myxococcales bacterium | reverse complement strand
CTCCTGCTTCGGCGGCTCGACGCCGTGCTCCTCGAAGAACTCGACGCGGACCACGTCCAGGCGCGAGAGCGAGTCGCGGGGCACCTTGACCGGGATGGTCCAGGTGCGGGACTCGCCGGCGGCGAGCTTGCCGAAGATGAACTCGCGCTCGTCGAAGAGCCAGTTGTCGCTCTTGAGGCGCGCGCGCGTCTGCGCCGCCACGCCCGGGCCCTTGTTCGTCACCGTCGCCTTGAAGGTGATGGTGTCGCCGGCGTGGGCCAGGTTGCTGGTGGCGGCTTGTCGGAGGAGGCGGGCCAGCTCGCCGTAGAGGCTGCGCGCTTCTAACTGCGCTTCGCGAAGGCCCCGGCGCAGGGAAACGATCTCGCTGCTGTGCGCGAAAGAGAGTCCTTGCAGCACGCCGGCCAAGCTGCGCTCGTGCGTCTCAATTTCGTCGAGCAAGCGCTGTCGCTCGCTGGCGGCGAGGTTGCGCTCAAGCTGCAAGCGCTCGCTGAGCGACAGGATCTCCTGGTGTAGTGAGCGGCGCTTGTGGTCGGCGGCCCCCTGGGCTTGGCGGGCCTGCTCGGTCAGGCGGGTCAGCTGTTCGTTCTGCCGCTGCACGCGGGCATGGTTTTCTTGCAGCCGGCTCCACAGCGTCAGGGCCTCGGCGGGCCAGGCGGGCGTCGGGGCGACTGGGCTGCCCCACAGATCCAGGGCCAGCCGGCTTACGCTGCGGACTTGGCGTTCACAGGTGCTCTCGATCTCGCCTTCGAGGGCATCGATCTCGGCGCGCTTGGCGGGGTCGGCAATCTTGACCAGATCACTCACCCGCACCGCTTGGGCCGGCAGCAGCATCGTCGCTGGGCCTTCAGCCGGACGCAGCGCCACGGTGGCGGGGCCCGACTCGCCGGCGAGGGCCGCAGGATTGATGATCAGCGTGCGCGCCCCATCCCCGGCGGGGGCAGCTGGCGTCAGGGCATCGCTGGTCAGCGGGCTGGGCGTGGCACTGCCTAGGCCGGCGCGTTTGGGCAGCTTGGCGAGCAGCTCTTCCAGACGCTGGACCGCTTCCGATGCCGTGGGTCTTTGGGCTGGGTCTTTGGCCAAGAGCGCGGCACAGAGCTCATCCAACTCGCGCGGGATGGGAATGTCGCGCCGGCGCTTAGAGAGCAGTGGGGGCGTCTGATTGACGTGACCCTGCAGGATCGCGGTGATGTCGCCGCGAAACGGTGCCTCGCCGACGATCGTGTCGTGCAGCATGATGCCGAGCGCGTACAGATCGACGGGAGGCGCGACCTCGGCGGCGGTCAAGAGCTCAGGAGCCATGAACTCCGGCGTGCCCAGGATCTCTTCACCGATGCGGGTCAAAGGAGGCTGTCCGACGACGCGAGCCACGCCAAAGTCGAGGATCTTGATGAAGTCGTTCTGGCCTTGAAAGGTTGTAACGAGCAGGTTTTCCGGCTTGATGTCGCGGTGCACGACGCCGCGCTGGTGGGCGTGTTCGAGCGCGCGCGCCACCTGCACCAGCAGCTGCACGGCATAGGCCGGCAGCAGGTTGCGAGTGCGGCTCTGACGCACGACCTGCAAAAGCGCCACTCCTTCGACGTACTCCATGATCAGGAAGGGCTCGGCGCTGTCGGTCTGGCCGTAGTCGTAGATGCTGACGATGTTGGGATGATCCAGCGACGAGGCGACGCGCGCTTCGCGAAAGAAGCGGGCTAGGGCGCGCTCATGGCTGGTGAACTCGCGCAGCAGCAGCTTGACGGCGAACGGTCGCTTCAGCACCGCGTGCTGCGCCAGGTAGACCACTCCCATCCCGCCTTTGCCCAGGCGCCGCTCCAAGACAAAGCGCCCGGCGATGGTGCGGCCGATCAGCGGATCCTCAGGCGTTGTAACCGTCGAAGGACTTTGATCGATCAAGCGAGTGCCATCGAGGGGACAGAAGGCGCGGTCTCCTCCCGAATAGACCTGTCGACACAGGGGGCACTGCTTGGCAACGGCAGCGATGGCCATGGGTAAACGTAAGTGGCTATCGTAACACGATCTCTGTCTCGCCTGGCACCCCGCCTGAGCGTCGATTTCGCCGGGGCGGTCGGGGCCTACTTCGGGAGCTGCGCCTGTGCCGCCGCGAGCTGGGCGCGCAGCTCGGCGAGCTCGCGATCTTTTTGCGCCAGCTGTCCCTCGGCCTCGCTGCGCTGCTGCAGGAGCAGGTCGATATGGCGCTGGTTGCGACGAATCTTGTCTTCCAGGCGCTTGCGAAAAAAGAACTCGGGCAGCTGCGACTCACCCTCGCTGCCGGGGCCGCCGGCACCGGGCGGGCGCTTTTGATAGCGCGCGACGTGTTCTTCCAATCGCCAGGGCGGTGACATCAGAAAGCGGCAAGCAGGGTGCCCCATGGCGCGACAGGAGAGCTCGGTAGCGGACAGCGGTACACCGAAGCTCTCTTCGCACCAGCCCGAGGAGTAGCCAGCATTCATTGCACACACCGGCTGCGTCGCCACGCGGCCGCGGCGATTCCACGAGTCGGCTTCGAAGGAATAAGGATGCTCGTACAGCAGGTAGTAGTTCTCGTTCGGCATGACGCGACTTTCGGGGTCGATCTTGACGAATGCCCAGCCGGAAAACGCGAACTGCACCGGGCCAATCGACAGGCGCTCGACGGGATCGGTGATGCCCATCTGGGCGTGAAAGTGTCGCGCGTCGGATTTGCCAATCGCGTGCCCCAGATCGAACAGGAGGTTCGCCGCCAATCGGCGGGCTTCCGGCTCGCTTCCACCGCTGTACATCCCGGCGAGCAGGTCCGTGAATTCGACCGACATCGCGCCGGCCCGCATCAGGATGTAGCGCTCGCCGCAGACCTCAATAGTGCCGCGCGCCGGCTCGTGCCGGAAGTCGCCGAAGTAGCGCCGCGCATACTCTTCCGCCCGCTCAAAGATGGGGGCGAAGGGGGCCGGAACATCGACGGTAGAAACGGTCATTATTGAAGCTCCTGTAGCAGCGCCAGGGCCGCCCCAAGATCGTTCTTGTGCAGCGTATGGCGATAGGGTGCGAGGATCGCTTCGAGCAGCTCCCTCGCCTCATGCCGACTGCCCTGGGTTCCCCACAGTCGGCACAGCACGATGGCAGCGCGGATCGCGTGCAGGCCGCAGCCTTGGCTGCGCGCGATATCCAGGGCCCGCAGCAAAAGATCGTCGGGCGCCCCGTTGAGGGGGAATTCCAAGAATGATCCGTTGCTCGACCGGATCAGGATCTTGGCGTGCACGGTCAGCGCCGCCGCCGCGGCAATCCGCTCGCCATGCGCGGCCACTTGGGCGAGGGCCTCGTGGCTGGCAGCAAGCGCGGGATCGAGCCGACCGCAGTCAAGCAGAGTCTGGGCCAAGATGGTCAGCAGCACCGCGAGCGACAGCTCAGCCCCGCTGGCTCGTCGGGCGGCTACGGTGCGTGTCATCAGCGCAACGCCGGCGTCGACTTGGCCGTCTTGCGTCAGCACCCAGCCGCGCATGAATTCGGCCTGCAGGAACGCGTGGGCGTAGCCGTGCTTTTCCGCGAGCCGTCGCAAAGCCTCGACGTGCTGGCTGACTCCTGCGACGTCGTTATGGCTTTGGTAGTAGGTCGCAAGCGAGTACAGGGCGAAGTTCATGCTGTAGGGATGCCCGACCTCGCTCGCCCGCTGGTTGGCGCGCTGGTAGGTGGCCAAGGCAGCATGGTCGTCGCCACCCTGCCATAGCGCATGGCCTAGATGGACCAGCGACATGATCTCCAGATCGACGCCGTACAGATACGTCAGGTGCTGATGACGGTCGCGCTGATAACGGCTCAGCACCGCTTCGCCGTAGTCTCGCGCGGCTCGCATCTCACCCAGAAAGACACGGGTTGCCTGCTGCATCAGGTCGGCGACGAGCGTTGCACTAGAGTCGAGACCGGATGATGTCGCCTGGCCTGGTTGGATCGGCATCTGCTCGGCGTAGTCGCGGGCCTGCCACACGCGACCGCGCAGCAGGCTGCAGGTCCACAGCCCAAACAGAGTCGGGGCCAGCTCGGGAGGCTGGCCGAGCTCGCGGCACTGCGCGAGGCACTGCAAGAGGGCCAGCTCGGTCTCCGCCGCGGCATAGCCACGCAAGAGCCCCAGGCTAATGCTCAGCGGCATCCGCAGCGCGAGCTCTAGCTGCCGACGATCGGGAGGGTCAGGAAGTCGCGAGGTGAGCGCAAGTCCTCGCTCAAAGAGTGCCACCGCCTCGCGAGCGGCACCGCTGCGCAGGCTCTGGGTTCCGGCGCGCAGCAGCGCGGCAATTGCCTTGCGCAGCTCGACGGCAGTGGCAAGCGGGTGCTCGGCGGCCTGGCCGTAGTGGTGCGCTAGGAGGGGCGCGACTTCCTCCTGCGAATGAGTCGGCTGTGCGGCCTCGGCAGAGCGGCGCTCGTACCAGCTGGCGACGGCTAGGTGCAGCTCGCGGCGCTGCGCAAACGACAGCGTGCTGTAGGTGATCTCTTGGATGAGGATGTGGCGGAAGCTGTAGGTCGGCTCGATCGTGGCGTGACGAGCGGTGAGCTCCTGCTGCTCCAAATCGTCGAGATAGCCCCGCAGATAGACGCGATCGGCCGCAATCGGATGCACGCCATCTACGATCCGATGCACAAAGGTTCGGCCGACTACGCTTGCAACTTTGAGCGCCAAGAGCTGCTGCGGGCGTAGTCGATCGATGCGACTGCGCACCACCCCATCCATCGTAGTTGGGAAGCGCTGCCGCCGCAGCTCCGTCGGGGTCTGGGTTAGCTGGCAGACACCATCGACCACGCGCAGAGCTCCCGCCTCGCGCAAGGCGCAGACCAGCTCAGTTGCGAAGAAGGGATGGCCGTGGGTCTGTTCATAGATGAAGTCGAGCAGGAGCGGTGGCAGGACAGTGGCACCGAGCCGCTCGCTGATCAGCGCCACTGTGTCGTCGGCCGACAGCGGCGACAGCGGCATGAACAGAGCACCGGGCTCGGCGCGCAGCTTCTGATATTCGGCCTGGCCCGCCGGATCAGGAATCGCGACCGGCGGACGGCTCGCAACGACCAAGAGCAGGCGCGGCACCTCGCGGCGGATGCGCCACAGCAGGGCCCAGGATGCCGAGTCCAGCCAGTGGGCATCCTCAAGCAGAAGGAGCAGCGGCCCGTGATCTAGCAGGCGCTCAAGGATGCGGATGAGCAGGCCCTGTCGCTGCTCGGCGATGCCGCGGCTGGCCATCACCGTTGCCCAGTCCTCGCCAACCTCGCCGACGTCGGGCAGCGGCAGATGGAGGACCGGGCTGAGCAGCGCGAGCTGATCCGTGGAATCGATCGCCAAGGCGCGCAGCCGCTCGCGCACCTCGCTGGGATCGGCAGTGCTCCCGGGGGGAAGCCCAAAGACCTCGCGGAAGACGCGCGTAAATGCGAAGTAGGCGGTGGTGCGCTCGATGGCATCGCCGCTGCCGTAGAGCGTGCGGATCCCCTGCTGCCGCGCCTGGCCGAGGACTTGGCCGCTCAGACACGACTTGCCGATGCCGGCCGCCCCCTCGATCACGAGCAAGCCGCCGGGCTGGGTGTGCTGCCGCCCTAGACAGTCGGCCATGCGCTGGAGCTCGCTCTCGCGTCCGACCAGGCGCTGGCCTTGCAGCTCGGGGGGCGTCATGAGCTCTGGGGCCTCGTGCTCGGCGAGCACGGGGTAGACGCAGACGGCGGCCGACTTGCCCTTGATGGTCAGCGATATCGCGGTGCCGAAGCGGATGCCGCCCTTGGCCGCGTCCTGCGTTGCCGCGTCGCTCAGTATTGAGGACTCACCTTCGGCGCTGCGGCTGGCAATCATCAGGCGGGCGGCGAGATTTACAACATCGCCGAGCACCGTGTACTCGCGGTGCGTGCCATTGCCCACCGTGCCGCAGAAAGCGTGTCCGGTCGCGATGCCGATGGCGCACGGTTCAGCCCTTTGCTTCATCACCGCATAGCACTGCAGCGCCGTCCGCAGTCCGCGCAGCGCATCATCGGGATGGGACAGCGGTGGCAACCCGAAGACGGCCAGCAGCATCGTGCCTTTTTCGTCGACGTGCAGCTTGTTGATGCAGCCTTCGTAGCGGGCGATGACCGCTTGCATCGCGCGGATCAGACCCTGGGCAGGGTCGGGTTCTGCCTCGGGGTTATCCAGGCTAGGCAGCCGCATGAAAAGGACAGTGACGCGGCGCAGCTCGGTCAGCCAGCCGCTCTGTCCGGCGTCAATGCGGTCGAGGACGGCGTCGGGAAGGCAGGCTCGCAGAGCCGGCAGCATCGTCGGGCGCAGCACCGGTGCGGGGTGCGGCTCTAGCCACGGGGGCTCGGCCAGATCGCGCAGGCTCGCCCAGCCCTGCGGGATGGGATCGATCTGGGCGCGCGGGGTCAGCCACGGCAGGATCTCGGGTGCTAGGACCACGCCACCCGGCTCGGCCTGCGGACAGGCGAGGCTGGCTTGGCGGAGCGCCGGGCCGGTGAAGACGAACTCCCAGCGTCCATTCCAGCCGCCCAGCTGACGCAGGATGCCCGCGCCGATGCCGAGGCCGATGCGCATGACCATCGTGATGCCGTAGACGGGTCTGACCTCGGCCAGCATCGCTTGCACGCGCAGGGCACAGCAGGCGGCTTGCTCGCTGCGCAGCCGGCACTGATCGGCCGTCGGCGTGGTGTCCGATTCGGTGGCCCAGACGGCGATCAGTCCGTCACCAGCGAAGCGCACCACCTCGCCCGCGTGCTCGTGGATGATGTCGATGACCAAGCCGAAGTAGGCATTGAGGGTACTGGCCAGGAGCTCGACCCCCATCTCGCCCTCGCGGCACAGGCGCTCGGTGAGCCGGGTGAAGCCCGAGATGTCAGCGAACAGCACGGCGGCGTAGAGCGGCAGCCGCACGGGCGCCACGGCGGTGTCAGACGTTGCGAGCAGCCGCAGGTACGGGGGCGGGGCATAGCTGCTCAGCGTCTGCAGCATGGTCGCCTCGCGGGCTGCGCTCGCTTCGCCGGGCCCCGCGACTCCCCCTGGTGTCTGCGTGGAACGCATGCGACATCCAGGATAGGGCGAGCCGCGACGTGGTGGGTAGATCAGGTACCGCTGCGCCGGGATCTCCGCTTGCGGGCAGACCGGGGTCCCTGGGAAGAAGCCCAGGTTTTCTAAGAAGATGCGCGACGGTTCGTCGGCGATGGGGCCGGAGGGCGGAGCTAAAACAGGCGCAGCGTCAAACCGGTCTGCAGGGCAATGGCGTCCGCTCGCGGCAGGTGGTCGTAGCCGAAGGCGAAGGTGACGGCCGCGCGGCCCATCCACAGATCGATGCCCAGGCGGGGACCCAGATACAGGCCAAGCCCGAGCTGTTCCTGACAAGGATCGCCGCTGGCGACACCGTCCTGGGCGGCGATACCGGTGCGCAGGGCCATCCACGGCGACCACCACGATCCGTCGCGGCTGTTGTTGAAGTCGAGGCGCACCGTGCCAAAGGCCGTCGCGGCATGGGCCCGGGCGGAAGGCGCATCGCTGCAGGTGGTGAGCGAAAACGGCGCCAGATAACCCGCTCCACCGATGCCTAACGACAGCATTCCCGAGACGCGCAGCGCAAGCTCGGCTTCGGCTGGAACGTAGGCGGCGATGTGGTGCGATCCGTCGTAGAGCTGTGGCCAGGTCACCGCTGCTCCCGAGAGGACCTGCAGACGACCGGCAAAGCGGAGAGGAGCGGGAGCGGGACCGGCCAGCGCGGGCGCGGCCCAGCCCAAGGCGCACAGGGAGGCGATGCCGCCGAGGTGGCTAGTGACGCGCGTCATCGCCCTCGGGCCGGAAACGTGGACGGTCTCCACCGCGGCGATCGGGGGAGTCCCCAAAGCGCGGTCGCGGCGGCCGGCGATCGTCGCTGAACGACCGAGCATTGGCCCGATCGCCCCCACCCCATTGCGAGCGCGGCGGCCCCGAGCGCGGCGGCCTGCGATCGTCGCCAAAGCTGCGCGAATCTGGGCGAGCGGCATCCCCCCATTCACGACGTGGCGGACCCGAACGTGGGGGCCGGCGGTCGTCGTTAAACGGGCGCGATTCGGTCCGTGCTGCGGCTCCCCATTCGGCTCGCGGCGGCCCCGAACGCGGTGGCCTGCGGTCGTCGCCAAAGCTGCGCGAATCCGGGCGAGCGGAATCGCCCCATTCACGACGTGGCGGACCCGAACGCGGGGGCCTGCGATCCTCACCAAAACTACGCGAATCCGGGCGAGCGGAATCGCCCCACTCACGACGTGGCGGACCCGTACGCGGTGGCCTGCGGTCGTCGCCAAAGCTGCGCGAATCCGAGCGAGGTGCATCGCCGCCCTCACGACGCGGTGGACCCGAACGCGGGGGCCTGCGGTCGTCGTTATACGGGCGGGAGTCAGTGCGGGCTGCGGCTCCCCATTCGGCTCGCGGCGGGCCGGAGCGTGGGGGCCTGCGGTCGTCGCCAAAGCTGCGCGAATCTGGGCGAGCGGAATCGCCCCATTCACGACGCGGCGGACCTGAGCGTGACGGTCGGCGATCATCGCCAAAGTCACGGCGTGGGGGGCGGGGACCGGCGCTGCCACGATCACCGAAGTCGCGGCTATCGCGACGCAGCGGGCGGCGCTCACGGGCAGGCTGCTGCACCGCGTCGGCGGGCGGCGGCGCCAAGCCAACCTGGGCGCGCAGCGCATTGATCTCGCGCGGAGTCAGCGGACGCGCCGCGCCCGTCTCTAGATCGCCCAGTTCCAGATCGGCATAGGCCACGCGCATGAGCTTGAGCAGCGAGCTGCCGATCGCCTCTGACATGCGGTGGATCTGGCGGTTCTTGCCCTCGTGCAGCTCGAATTCCAGCCAGGTGTGACGGCCGGTGTACTTGATCAGGCGGACTTCGCAGGGGGCGCTGTGTTCACGCACCTGCTTTCCGGGCTTGCCGCGGCCGGCGGCGCGTCGCACCTCGTCTTCGATCGGCTTGCCCTCGGCATCAAGGACGCGGGCGGGAGGTAGCTCCACCCCGCGCTGCAGACGCAGGATCTGCTCGCGGCTCACTTCGCCGCGCAGCTTGGCGTGATAGAACTTGGCCACGCCGCGGCTGGGATGCATCAGCGCATGGGCCAGCTCGCCATCGTTGGTCAGAAGCAGCGCACCCTCGGTGTTGTAGTCCAGGCGCCCGACGGCAAACAGGCGCAGACCAGCGCTCTGCTGGGGGCGCGCCTTGGCCGGGTCCAGCACCTGTCCGGGCGGCGGCGCGACACGGCAGGTGATGCCTTGCTCATTGAGCAGATCGAACACCGTCGCACGCCCCTCGGGGTCAGAGGCGGTGGTGACATAGCCCTTGGGCTTGTTCAGCAGGTAATAGGCCAGCGGCTCGCGCGAGACCTCGCGGCCGTCGACGGTGATGCGATCGGTGGCGGGATCGACGCGGGTGCCCAGCTCACTGACCACGCGGCCGTTCACCGCGACGCGGCCGGCCTGCATCATGGCCTCGGCTGCGCGGCGTGAGGCCACTCCACCTTTGGCCAGCACTAGTTGCAAACGAATTCCTGTCATTCCTCGGGGCTCCCTGGCTGGTCGGACCCAGCCTCGTCGGCCGCGACGCTCTCGCCGTCGGCCACTTCTTCGTCTTCTTCGACTTCTTCAGATTCATCCGCCGGGCCAGAGGCAGCCTCGGCGGTTTCAGCCTGGGCGGCTTCTTCGGCCATGCCCAGAAGGACTTCAATCGATGGCGTCTCGACCTTCACCGACGCAATCAGCTCGTCAATCTTTGATAGCTGCTCGGCATCATCGGCCAGCTGCTGATCGAGGATCTCGACCCGGCTAATCGGTGCGGTGAGTGGATTCGGCGCGGGCGAAGATGGCGGTGTTGCAGGCCCAGCGGTCGGTGCAGTCGGTGGCGGGGCCGGGCTCGCGGCAGATTCGGGGGCCTCTTCGGCCCCGGTCTGAGGCAGCGTAATCTGCTGCGGTCCTTCGCTGCCTCCCGTCGCCGGCAGACCCGATGCGGTCGCCGCGACCCAGCCTTCCAGCCCGCCTTCGGGATGCGCGGCGCGCACCCGTGCTTTGTTCTCGTCGTTGAGCTCGTAGTACTCGCGCAGCGTCGGCAGATCCTTGAGATCGCGCAGGTTGAAGAACTCCAAAAACTCGCGCGTGGTGCCGTAAAGCAGCGGTCGCCCCGGCTCTTCTTTCTTGCCCAGGATGCGCACCAGCCGTCGCTCTAGCAGCGTCTTGAGCGCGCCGCCTGAATCGACCCCGCGGACATCGTCGATCTCGGGACGAGTGATCGGTTGACGATAGGCGACGATGGTCATCGTTTCGAGCTGCGCGCGCGACAGCCGCTGCGGCTTCTGCTGTAGCTGACGCTGCACCCACGAGGCGTTCTGCGGCGCGGTGCGATACTGCCAGCCCCCCGCGACCTGATGGAGCTCGATGCCGCGTCCCTGCGCCTGTAGCTCGGCAGCGAGCCCGACGAGCGCTTCTTGCACCTGCGCCGCCTGGTAGAGCGGCGGTCCAGCGCGACCGCTGGGCTCGTGCGCTTGCTCTTCAAGGATCTCGATCAGGCGCTGTAGCTGCAGCGGCTTGTCGGCGACAAACAGCAGGCTCTCCAGCACCGAGCGCAGGCGGGGCAGGGGCAGGGTCTGGCTGGATTCGTCGGTGGCGTCGGTGGCGACATCGCCCTCCGGCTCGCTGGGATAGTGGGCCGGTACGGCGTGCTCGGCAATCGCCTCGTCAAACAGCCCAGCCGTCGTCGCCCCGTCGTCGCCGTGGTCGGCAAAGCTGGCTTCGGAATCAGCCTCAGGATCGGAATCGGGAGGATAGATACTCATGCCACAGCCTCAGGAGGAGGCGAGCCCGCGTCGCTGGGAGCTGTGCCCTGCGGATCGACGCCGGGGCGGCAGACGTAGATCGTGCCGCGCTCCTCCGCTTGATAGACAGCGACGAGCCGCAGGCGGGCCATCTCCAGCACCGCGAGCAGCGTCAGCACTGCCTGATACATAAAGTCGCTCTCGGGCTCCTGCGTCGCGAGCTGGGTCAGGAGCGTGTCATAGGTGTAGACCTGCTGAAACAGCGGTGCCGCACTGTCGAGCGCTTCGCTGATCTGGTTGATGCGGTCGGCCAGCGATAGTCGCTCGACGGTGACTTCATGGGTCAGCTTGCGCTGGCGCTTGCCGTGCAGTCCGGCCAGAAGATCGATCAGCTCCCACACCGGCACTTCGGCGAGCGGCGCCACCGAAAGGATGTCGCTGGAATCGGGAGCCACATCGCGCGTCCAGACGTTGCGTCCGACGACCGGCCGCTCAGCGAGCAGCGCCGCGACGGCCTTGAACTTCTGGTACTCCAAGAGGCGCCGAATCAGGTTCTCGCGCGGATCGCCGAGCTCGGCTTCTTCGCCCTCCTCGGCCTCCAGCACCGTCTGCGCCTCGGGCGGCAAGAGCTCGCGCGACTTGATATAGGCCAGCGTCGCGGCCATGAGCAGGTACTCGCTGGCCACGTCCATGTTCAGCGCGTGCATCGCCGACAGCGTCATCAGGTACTGCTGCGTGATGAACGAGATCGGAATGTTAAAGACATCCAGCTCATGCTTGCGCACGAGGTGCAGGAGCAGATCGAGCGGCCCCTCGAACTCAGGCAGAACCAGGCCCAAGTTGATGGGATCCAGGAGATCACCCGCCGTGTCGCCTGTCCTCGGCGTCCCCGGAGTCGCTGCGCGCGAAGCCAGGGCGGTCGCCGTCAGCTGCTGGACGACGCTATCGACACTTGTGCGATCCATGGATGGTGGGGGGGGGCTGCTCGGGATGCCTAGGATGCTTAAAACTTGGAGGGGGGACAGGGCTCAGACGGCAAGGCGGCAGAATCTCGTCAGGGACGGTGGCCGCGCCGGCACCGAGGAAGGCGGACCATACTCGCTACCCCCCAGCGAGGCAAGGCGTTTGTCGGAGCGAGGCTTGTCGCCGGGCGGACGCCGGGAAGGATGGATGTTCGCTTGTCTGGCTCCCGCTGCCTCGATAGAGTCCCCTCATGGCGGATCCAGTTACCTGCACCATCGAGCAAGGCATTGCGACCATTACTCTTGATGACGGCAAGGCCAACGCGCTGTCGCCGGGGCTGATTGCCGCGGTGCACGTGGCCCTCGACCGCGCCCAGGCTGAATCGGCGACGGTCGTCCTCGGCGGCCGACCCGGGCGCTTCTCGGGCGGCTTCGATCTTACGATTCTCACCGGAGGAGGCGAGGGCGCGGTCAAACTCCTGCGCGCCGGCTTTGAGCTGTCGCATCGGCTGCTGTCGTATCCGCGGGGCGTGGTCGTGGCTTGCACTGGGCACGCCATTGCCATGGGCGCCTTCCTTCTGCTCTCGGGCGACCACCGCATCGGCATCAGCGGCGGCGGTCATCGTATCCACGCCAATGAGGTGGCCCTCGGCATGACCATGCCGCACGCCGCCATCGAGGTCTGTCGCCTGCGCCTCTCGCCCTCTGCGCTGCAGCAGGCTGTGGTGCTGGCCGCGCCCTACGATCACGATCGCGCCGTTGCCGCCGGCTTCCTCGATGAGGTAGTCGCCGAAGCTGACCTCCGCTCGACGGCACACAGCGTCGCGCAGCGCCTGCATGGTCTACCCGCCGGCGCGTTCGCCGCCACCAAGCTTCGCCTGCGCGCCTCAGCCCTGGCGGCGCTCAAAGACGCGATCGACCGCGACGGCGCCGACCTGCGATCGCTTATGGGCGGTTAGGTAACCCAGGCAGAGATTGCAGGATAGTCTTATAAATATGCAAATTTAGTTTGAATTATTGTGATATTTATCAATTAAAATAATGAATTTGATTATATATGATCGATGCTTTCAGTCGGTGATCGGTTCCTGCAACAAATGCCTACCGCTTGGCGTGCCGATTGCTGCCGCTTGTGGCCGTGGCGGGGGTTCCCGGGGTGCTGCGCGCTAGATAGAAGCCGCGGGGGGCATCGGTGCGGGCGTCTAGCTGGCCCAGCGGCAGCGTGCTGCTAAACCAGGTCCACTCGCTCTCGGTGCCGCGGTCGTAGGCGGCGGCTTCTTCGGCGGCCGGCAGGCGGTAGCCAGTGCAGGTGGTGCGCCCCGGCCAGGCGACGGTCTCTTTCCCTTTTTTATCGAGCCGCACTTCGTAGCAGGGGGTCAGTCTTTCGCGCAGCGAGACGGTGTTGCAGTAGTGCACGGCCTGCACGAACGAGACGAACACCGGCCGACCGGGGGCGTAGTCGCGGCCGTGGGGGCGCACGCCGATCACTGACTCGTACTGCGCTTGTGTCACTGGCTTTCCGCTGATGGCGTACCCCGGAATGCAGACGTAGCCGCGTACGCGATCAAAGACACGACGTCGGCCAATCACCAGCTCAGGGCGATGGCTGGCATCGGCGGCGAACTTCTGTCCGGGAGCGCGCGGGGCCGGGCACGCGGCGAGATCGGCCTGGCTGTCGGCATCTAGCTCACGCGGGGCTTCGGTCGGCGGCTTGGCGGTCGCGTCCGCCGTCGGTGCATCGGTCCTTTTTTCCGTCGCTGCGGGCCTGCTAGGCGCAGCGCTGGCCGTTTTTTCCTTCGGTCGGGCCGCGGCACCAGGCGACTTCGCTGCCGCCGCCGGCTTACCTGCCGCGGGACAGTCGGTCGCGACCGCGGGCACCGCGATCAGCGCAGCCACCAACCAAGAAGCACACAGACCCAGGGAGCCGTCACGCATGCGCGGATACTAACAGGGCCCTCCAGCCAGACCGAGATCGATGCGCAGCCCGGCGAGCCTTTAGCGCGAGGTCGCGCTAGCCTTGGGAGTCGCGCTGCCCAGTCCCGATTCCAGCGAGGCGGCGTCCCTGCCCCGGAGAGTGGAAGATGAAACGACTTTTGCTGCTGCCCCTGCTTGTGCTCTCGGCCTGTCTGCACCCCCCGTCGCTGCAGGAGGGTGACGTGCTGCGTCGCATCAACGCCGACTATCGACAGTTTTTTCCCGCTGCCGCCGACCCCGACGTGAACCGCGATGCGGGCCTGCTGCGTCCGCGCTTCGGCCTGCCCGCCATCGTCCCGGCCGATGCCCCCGACTTCAGCTTTGACGTCGACTTGCTGCAGCGCGGACCGTCGGCCCCGGTCACGCTGACGCTGCTGCCAGCTGGGCTGTCCGATCGGCAAGCCGCCGCCTGCATCGCAAGCGGTCGCGAGCCCTGCCTGCGCTTGGTCGTGAAGAGCACCGAGTCCAGCATCATCAGCGCCGGTGCGGTTCGTCTGCGCCTGCGCGTCGCACCGCAGCGGACTGACCTGCGGCCCAGCTTGGGGGCCTATGATCTCTATGTCACCTCGAACATCGATCCGCCGCTGCGCGCCCCGCGGTCGGTGTTCGCGACGCGGGCCTTCGACACGCTGCGCATCGCCCACCTATCGGACATTCACATCGGCAAGGGCCATCGCGACATCCTGCCCAAGCTGCGACGGGTTATCGCCGACATCAATGCGCGTGCGCCGGATCTGGTGATCATCACCGGCGACATTGCCAACAGCGGCTATCGCGACGATCAGATGATTCGCGCCCAGCACGAGCTGCTCGACCTGCAGGCGCCCATCCTGGCGGTGCCCGGCAATCACGACCTGGGCTTCGATCGCACGACGCTGCTCAGCAATCGCTATGGTCCGGGCTGGGCGACGTTTGCTCGCGCCTTCCATCCGCAGCTCTTGTTTTCGCTGAGCATCGGCGGCTGGTCGTTTGTCGGCTTCGACAGTGGCAGCTCGACGATCTCGCCGCGCGTGCTGACGCGGGGTCTGTCCCCTGCCTCGCTGTCGGCGCTATCGGCCGAGCTGCAAGCCGCGCAGGAAAGCGGGCAGCGCGGCGTCGTCTTATTTTCGCATGCTCCATCGCGAGCCAGCGTGTTCTCCGGCGGCTCGGCGCGGTGGCGAGGCAGCTTCGGCCGCATGCGGACGGGGGTGCGTCCGTTTGAAGAGCTCTTGGTCTCGGCCGCGCAGCGTCTGCGCGTCATTCACCTCAGCGGCCACACCCACTGGTCTGACGTCTACGAGACCAGCCCAGCACCCGGCCCGATTCATTTTTCGCGCTGGCCTGCCCAGGCGCTGACCCCGACTCCCCGAGACCTGTCAGGACGCGTGGCGCTGATCACCGTGCAAGCCGCGGCGCACACCACCTTTGGTCGTCGCAAGAACGGCACCGGACACGGCTTCGCTTGGCTAGAGCTCACCGAGACCCCACGCCTCTCGTTCATCCACTATCGCTCGTGAGCGTCGGCTGCGGACGGTGCGGGGGGAGCGGCTCCGGGCGCAATTCTTCGATTCAGGTGTTTACATATTGCTGTGAACGGCTACGAAGTCGCAGCGTCCAGCCTAGCTGTGGCGGGGGCGGGGGCGGATCTGTTGGCGGATCTCGCCTTTGACCATGTCGAGGACGTGGTCGCTGGCGAGGAAGTCGTGGGGAAAGCCCGGCTCGATGCGCGTCAGGCGATCCAGCTCACGCAGTGACTCTTCGTTCAGCGTGGCCTCGGTCGCGGCGAGGATGTCGTGTAGCTGTTCGACCTTGCGCGCACCGGCTATCGGGAAGTAGCGATAGCCGCGCGACAGCACCCAGGCCAGCGCCACTTGTGTCGACGAGATACCCAGGCCATCGGCCACCGTATCGACGGCCCGCGCGATCGCAAGTCCGCGCTCGGAAGATCGTCCGCGGTCGGCGTTGCCGCGCTTGCGCAGCGAGTCGTTGTCGCCCCCGCGCGTGTACTTGCCGGTGAGCACGCCGCCTGCCAGCGGGGCCCAGGCCGCCACCCCCAGGTCGAAGTGCGCCGCCATCGGCAGCAGGTCGCGCTCGGTTGTGCGCTGCAGCAGGCTGTATTCCACTTGAATCGCCGCCAGCGACGACCAGCCGCGTAGCTCGGCCATCACCTGCGCCGCGCTGACTACCCAGGCCGGCGTGTCGCTGAGGCCGATGTAGTGCACCTTGCCCATGCGCACCAGATCATCGAGACCGCGCAGCGTCTCGTCGATCGGCGTGTCGTCGTCATAGGCGTGCACCCACAGGAGGTCGATGGCATCGGTGCCCAGGCGTCGCAGGCTGCCTTCGACGGCCTGCATCAGGTTCTTGCGCTGGTTGCCGGCGGCATTCGGATCCGAGTGATCCATGGCCAGCGAGTACTTGGTGGCCACCACCATGCGCTGCCGTCGGCCCTTCAGCCAGCGGCCCAGGTATTCCTCGGTCTGGCCGTTGTGATACTTGTTCGCGGTGTCGAGGAAGTTGCCACCCGCCTCGGCATAGGCATCGAGGATGCGATGGCTGGTCGCTTCATCGGCACCGAACGGCCAGTCCTGGCCAAAGCTCATCGTACCAAGGCAGATCTCGGATACCCGCAGGCCCGAGCGGCCCAAGAACTTGTACTTCATGTCAGTCGTCCCTCCTTGTGCTCAGGATGGTGGACTATGCACGGCGCCAGCGTAAAGATCTCTTGCCGTCGGCCCTCGTCGTGGCTGCGCCGGCTGCGTCGGTGCACCGCGTTCCCGTACCACCCGCCAGGCAAGGTCGGTGGGTTTGGCGATATCGACTGCGCTACTCGAACAAGGTGCCGCGCTGCTCGTCGACCTTGCGCAGGGCGGTGCGGGCGGCGTGGCCGCGGAGGGTTTTTTCGGCAGACCAGACGGACAGCGTCTCCCAGGCCTCGCGGGCGACGCGCAGGTCACGATCGAAGCTGGCGACCTGGCCAAGTAGCGGCACCGACTCGCTGAGGCCAAGGCGGCGCAGCGCGACGATGAGGTTGAAGCGTTCGCTGGCGGCGCTGCGATGCAGACCGGCTTCGATGAAGGGCAGGGTGGCGGCACCTTGCGTCAATAGGCCGTTCACGGCGCGATCGAGCGCAGCGCCCTCGGCCGAGGCGACGGCTTGCACGGCGTTGGCTAGCTCGGGGCGGTGGCTATCGCAGCCCGGCGCAGCCAGCAAAACGCAGAGCAGCAGCCCAAGGTAGCCCGCTGTCCGTCGCCGGGGGATCGCTACGTCTCGACGGGGTTGGCGCGTGCCGGCGCCGCGGTCATTCGCTGTGGGGAGTGCGCTTGCCGACATGCCGCCCCGAGGATATCTGGAGCGTCGGCGCGCCGTAAAGTCTGCTAATACTGCCGGCTTCGATGTCCACGCTGAAGCCTGAACCTCCTGCGCCGTCCGCGTCTGTCCCGCCTACCAAGATGGGCCAGCCGGTTCCCGCGCCGTCCGGGGCGGTCTCGTCGCTGGGGTCGTCGGCTGCGACGGGTCGGATCGGGCTCGCTGACCTGGCGGCGCAGTACCGCGCACTCAAGCCAGCGATCGATGCAGCGGTTGCTCGCGTGCTGGCGAGCGGTCGCTATGTCCTGGGTCCTGAGGTCGAGGCGTTCGAGTCCGTGCTCGCCGATTACCTGACCCCGCCAGGCGGCCAGCGACCGCACGTCATCGCCCTGTCTTCGGGAACCGATGCGCTGCTCGCGGCAGCGATGGGGCTGGATCTGGGACTTGGCTGTGGACGCCCCGCGCGGTCAGACTTGCCAATGCCCGATCGATCAAATCGGTCGGCCGACCCAAAGGTGGCCGGGCAGGGCGAGCTGGTCACGACGGCGTTTAGCTTCTTCGCCACGCCAGAGACCGCGCTGCGTTTGGGGCTGCGGCCGGTCTTCGCCGACCTGGAACCCGACGGCTTCAACGCCGATGTCGGCGATCTGCTAGGCAAGATCTCGCCGCGCACCGTGGCGCTTCTGCCCGTGCACCTGTTTGGTCTGCGCATGGATGTCGCACCGCTTGTCGCCACTGGCCTGCCGGTCCTCGAAGACGCAGCGCAGACGCTGGTGCCGGGCCTGGCTCAGACCACGGCCTGCGCCTCGCTGAGCTTCTTTCCGACCAAGAACCTGGGCGCGGTGGGCGATGCCGGTGCGGTGGTGACCTGCGACGCCGGGCTTTCAGCGCGGCTTATCGATATGCGGCAGCACGGCTCGCGACCCAAGTACGTGCACGCGCTGTGGGGCGGCAACTTCCGCATGGACCCGCTGCAGGCGGCGATCCTGCGCGTCAAGCTGGCCTACCTCGATGCCTGGCAGGTGGCTCGCAGGCGGCACGCGGCGCACTATCACCAGGCCCTGGCGCCGCTGGTGCAAGCCGGTGTGCTGCGCCTGCCCCCGTCGCCCCAGCAGGCTCCTCAGCACGTCTATCACCACTTCGTGATCCGCGCCCCCCGTCGCGACGCGCTACGCGGCTTCCTTTCTGCTCGCGGCATCGAGACCGAGGTCTACTACCCCCAGCCCCTGCACCTGCAGCCCTGCCTGGCCGCGCTCGGCTACGGCCCGGGCTCGCTACCCCGCTCGGAAGCTGCAGCCCGCGAAGCCCTGGCCCTGCCTGTTCACCCCGAGCTGAGCGATTCGCAGCTAGCCACCGTTGGCCAAGCGGTCTGTGACTTCTATCGGGGGTAGTTCACAGCGGTCGCTGAAAGATTGCAATCGTCAGAAAGCGATATACTGAAATTTTATATAAACATTAAATATTTATCACTATTTAATAGTCGTTTATTGGCCGTAATGGCTTCCTCGCCCACTACCTTCGCTGCCTTCGCACAACGAACCGTGACGGGGGGGGGGCGCCGCCGGGCGATGGCTGCTCGTGTCGTTCTGTCCCATACCCGGGTCGGGCGGTCTGTCAGGCAGTCGTTGCTCGCGGGTCCGGTTCCGCCGACACTCTGATGCAGGGGAGTTTCGGCGATGTCGATGCGCGACATTCTGACGGCGGCGCGGGAGCTGTTGCAAAGGCCTGGCGAGAGCGGGCCGTGGACGCGCTTGCTTTCGCGGCTCGACGAGGTCTTGGCGGCTGTCGAGGCGGTGCAGGTGGCGGACAAGATCACGCCGGCCCAGGCCCTGATCCGGCTGGAGTGGCGGGTCGCGCTTTTTCCCCTGGAGCTTTTCGCCGAGCTTGGCCGCAGCGTGCGCGGCGCTGAGGCGGGCAGTCTGCGGAGCCTCGAAGCCGAGCTTCGGACGGCGCTCGATGCGCTGCGGGCGGCGGCGGCGGCGGGCGAGACGGCGGCGGTCTTTCAGGCGCGGGGCTCGCTGGCGGCCATCCGCGCGCGGCTAGAGACGCTGTCGGCGCAGGTGCAGCGCGGGAGTCTGTCTTCGCGGCTGCTGCGCAACTCGCTGGTGCTTTCCGGGCTGGCGGCGGCGCTGTCAGCGGCTTACCTGCGCAGCGATCTCGGCCTGCGGCTGGTGCGCATCGAGGGTCTGCAGCCGGCGGTGGCCTATCAAGCGTTGCCGACTTCGGACTCCGAGCTCTTGCCGCAGCCGGAGTATCTCGACCACTTCATGGCCGAGTTTTCAAAGCACTACTTCGGACATCCCAGTCACTTCTCCGCCCTGTATTACGACAAGCCCAAGGATGGCAAGCCGACACAGCGTCGGACCCTGCTGCACAAGATCAGCCTGCGCAACAGCTCGCATGGCCTGGTGAAGTACATCTCGTCGGTCGATGCCGTCGTACAGGCCGAGGGTGAGGCCGAGTTTCCCTGGCGGCAGCTGACCGTTACGGCCAAGGTCACGGCGCAGCCCTCGACCCCGGCGGTGCCCGGTGTGCCGCTGCTCAAGAGCGAAGGCATCGGCCCGGCCCTCGACGTCCGCTATAGCTGGCGAGCGCAGAGCGGGCTCTTGCTGTCGCAGGACCACATCGATGTGTTTCTGCGCAGCGAGCGCCTGACCCATCCGCAGATCACGGTGGGTCAGCGCGGCGTCGCGGCCGGTGTGCTTGAGGCGCCGCTTTATTACAAGCTGGATGCCGCACCCCAGCCGGCCGATCCGCAGCGCCATCTGTGGGTCGGGCCCGGCATGGATCGCACGGGACTGTCCGCCCGCTGCTCGCCACCGCCCGAGAGTCGGCATGGCTGGTATCAGATCGTGCGCACGCCGGTCGTGCTGCGCACCGTCACCGCGGTCGGTTTCGACGAGCCATGGACGCTGGAGTATCGCTATCGCGCCCTCAACAGCACGGGAGACCTCGTCGGCACGCTGGCGGGGCGTCTGTCCGGCGATCGCGCGTACTTCCAGCGGGCGCCGCGCTTGTTCGAGAGCGATCCCCGCTGCTTTGATGAGCACGACTCAGACGGCATCGCGGACCACGTCGACGGGCCGCCGCTAGAAGCGCTGGCGATGATCTTCGCCGATGAAAAAGCCGTCGCGCAGCCCAAGGGCGTCGATCTTTTGACCGTGCGCCTGGGCCTGGACCTTTATCAGGTGCCGGCCAAGAGTCGTCTTGCCACCGCGGCCGAGCTTGACGGCTTCCTCAATCCGCAGGGCGTCCTCGCCGTCTACCTCAACCTCAACATGCCGGATCGGCTGCGCTATCGCGTCACCGTCCGCGTCAACGGCCAGCCCGCGGCCAGTTATCGCTTCGCTGGCCTGGTCCCCGAATTCCTCACCTTCGAGGACGAGGGCGAGACGCAAGCCGTCGGGCGCCTGCGTCAGATCTTCGGCGTCGCGCAGAAGTAGGCCGGGCCCAGCGACGGTCCGACCCCTTTTCGAAAAACTCGAAAGCAGTGGGCGAGACGGTCGCGTGTCGGCGGCGGTGGGATTTCGCTAGCGTCAGAGGGGATGTCATCGCGGGGGCGGTTTGGGACTCGGCCGAGACGGTGCGCACGGTACCGGGGGCCCACCCTTGCGCTTTTTCTGGCGCTGCTTTCGCTGCGGGCGGGGCTGGGGCTGTGCCAGCCGGTGGCTAAGTGGCCAAGTCCCGAGCCGGTGCGACGGCCGCAGGTGGTGATTCTTTCGACGCAGGTGGCCAAAGACGGGACGATTATCGTCGAGACGCAGGTGGAAGATCCGGTGGGTGGCCAGGTGGAGCTGAACGTGCTGCTCGATGGTCAGCCGCTGCCGGCGGTGGCGGTGGCGCAGGGCCGTGGCCTGGCGATGGCCAATCGCTACACCCTGACCGTGACGCCGCCGCGCCGCGACACCCGGTGGTTCGGCGATTCCGCCGAGGCGGAAGCCACCACCACCGGGATCTTCACGCCGGTGGCCACCGTCGGCCGCAGCGTGAAGAAGGGCGATCTCATCGGCACGGTGGCCGACTACGCCGGCAAGGAGATCGAACGCATCGTCTCGCCGGTCGACGGCTACGTGATGTACGGCCTCGCGGGCCCGCCCGTGCGGGCCGGCGAGGCGGTGGTGACGATCGGCATTCCGGCGGCGCCGCCGAAGTAGCGCTACTTCTTCGCGACGGCCGGGTGCACGTAGGGCTTCAGCACACGGTCTGGATCGGGCCGCACGCTCAGGTAGTCCACGTGGTCGGGAATCTCGGCCCAGCCGCGCGGCACGCCGGCCGGGATGATGATGATGTCGCCGACGTTCACGACGCGCCTCACGACGTCGGCGCCGATGATGCGGCCGCTGCACGACGGCCCGTTGAGGGTGGTGGTGACGGCGCTGTCCGGTGCGGACTTGCGTCCGCCGGCGACCTGTCCGCCGGTGATCATCGTGCCCGAGCCCGACACGATGATGTAGGTCTCGGTCTGGTGGTCGTGCGCGATGCCGGTGCCCGCCACCGCCGTGCCGGCGCCGGGGGCGGGCGCCCCGCACATCTCGGCGGCCGCCGGGGCCGCGGCGGCAGGCGCGGTGCCAGCGGCGGGAGGTGCGCCG
>CALFYE010000181.1 GCA_937952145.1 uncultured Myxococcales bacterium | reverse complement strand
TCACCTCTTCCGACAGGCGGGCGGTCTCGTTGGCGTTGTTTTCGACCTGGCGGATCGAGATGTCCATCTCGTTCATCGACGAGCTGGTCTCTTCGGCGGTGGCCGACAGGGCTTCGACGTTCTTGGCAACCTCGCGGATCGAGTAGGTCATCTCCTCGATCGACGTGGCGGATTCCTGCACGGCGGAGGCCAGGTTGACCATGTTCTCGGCGACTTCGTCGTTACTCGCCGCCATCTCCAGGATCGACGAGCTCGACTCTTCAGCGCCGCGGGCCAGCGTCTCGACCGACTGCGCGATCTGCTTGGCCGAGGTGGTCATCTCGTGCAGCGAGGCGCTGGTCTCTTCCAGCGCCGACATCTGGCCCTGGATCGAGGCGCGTAGCTCGGTCAGCACCGACTCGATATCGCCCGACATCTTGGACTGCGTGCCGATCTGGCGGACGATCTCCTGATGCTGCAGGTGCTGCTGCTTGCGCAGGCGCTCCAGAAGCTCAGCGACACTGCCCAGCGGCTCGTCGGCCGACAGCGGCACCGGATCGGCAAAGTCGCCGCTGGCCATGCGCTGCAGCGCCGTCCGCAGCCCGTTGATCTGGGTGTTGGTGCGCATCGACAGGTAGGTGTTCACGGTGATCAGCACCACCGAGAGACCCGCCAGATAACCGATGCCAGCCTGCCCACCTGTCGTGAGCAGAAACAGCGCGCCGATGAGCACCGCCGCGATGGTCACGTTGAGGAGCAAACGGCCCCGAACGATATGGTTCATCGCGGTTATTTTATCGTGAAATTCATAGAATAAGTAATACGGGTCATGTATTTTTTATGGTTCAAAACCCCTGCTTGACCGCGTCCTAGGGGGGCCGCTGGGGCGGGCCTAGGACACGCACCCAGGAGCTTGCTGGGAGGACTTGGCGACAGGCAGCACGCGCCAGTCCCGTCGGGGGAGGGAACAGATCCCAGAGTTGGGCCAACGAGGCACCCCGCAAGGAGAGACACGGATATGTCACTGCCGACTGCCATCGAGAGACTGAACGCCCACCTAATCGGCTTTGTCCGCGCCTACACATTTCAGCTCGCTCGCGGTATCGAGCCGCAGCTTCCTGACGGGGCGGGCGCACCGGGGCATCAGGCGGCCTTGCAGGCGGCGCGGGCGATCGTGCGCACGGCCCGCGACAAGCTGGATGTGCGGCGCATGCTGTCGGCCATGGAAAAGCACTTGGCCGGGTTGGGCCGCGACCCGTCGGAGCCGTTCGCGCGCCTGCTGGCCGAGCTAGGAGATGCGGGGCGTCGCGAGGCTGCTCAGGCCGCGGCCGAGCCCGTCGCGCCAGCCCAGGTGGTGGTCGATCCGCCGGCTGCTCCTGCCCCGGTGGTCGCGGCAGCCGTCGCCGTGGTCAGTGCCTCCGCGGCGGAGCCGGCGCCGGCTCCGGTGTCGATTGCGCCGGAGGCTGAGGTCGAGACGGCTCCCGTGTCGGATTCCCCAGCCCCAACCAGCGAGGCCGCCGAGGCTGTGTCGGCCGAGCCGAGCGAAGACCCCGCCGCCGCGCCGACGACCGAGGGCGCCGCGGATGAGACGCATAGCGACGCCGGCCACGTCGAATCGTAGACCGGGACGGAGCGAGCGCGTGTCTTCCGGGAAGCCCTACTCAAGCGTTGCAGCCGAAGCCGCGAAACAGACGCTGCAGCAGTTTCTGGCGGCCTATCCGCACAGCTGGCTGCTGGTCGAGGCCAGGAAAGCGGGAGCGCCGAAGAACATGCTGTTTGACACCATCGCACCGTCGGCCGCGATGACCGCTGATGCCTTAAACCCGGCGCTCCTGCGCATCAGCGATGCCGATGTCCGCAGCCAGCCTCAGAACTATGAGCTGCACGCGCTGAGCAAGAGCCCGCGCAATCCCTGGACGGATCGCATCCTGATCGGGCGGGCCGCCAACAACGACGTCGTGCTCTTGAACCCTTCGGTGTCCAAGGTCCACGCCTATCTCGTGCTGGGGTCCGGCACGGCGCAGATCTTTTCGTACGAGACGCGCAACCCGACCAAGGTCGGGGCCACGACGGCGCTGCCCAACGGCCCCGGCGTAAACGTGGCCGACGGGGCGGACCTGCAGATCGGCGTGCTGCGGACGCGCTACCTCTCTGGCACTCTGCTTTACAAGCTGATGCGGCCGTAGCGGCGCTGGCGGTGGCCGTCGCGCAGGCGCACCTCGCCCGGCTGGGCCAAGGTGGGCTTCGTGATGTGCTGCGAGATCGCCGCGGGTGCGGCGGCGGAGGCGCGAGGCGGGCTATTCGAACTGGGCGGCGCAGATCGGCGAGAGCACGAACGCGACGCGACCGCGCAGAGCCGGGGTGCTGCTGAAGTACTCGGAGAGATCCTCCAGCTTGCCGGCGCTCGGTGGCTTGGGCTGTCCGTCGTCGATACGGGTGAGCAGGCGGGCCGCCATGCGCAGCTCGCCGCTGACCAGGAACGACACCCGACGCGCGGTCTCGTGCGCAGCCTCGCTGAGGCGAGCGGTCAAGACCTCGACATCGCTGACCAAGCCGGCGGCGAGCAGCACCTGCTGTCCCTCGGGACCCACCGCGGCCGCGACCTCGGCATAGAGCGAATCGCTGTCATCCCCGACCCCGATCCCCGCCGCGGCCAGGAGCGCCGCACAGAGCCGCTGCCGATCTTCCAGGCTGCCCTGCGTAAACAGGCGCAGACCGGGGCGACCCTGCTCAAGAGCGAGCGCGAACAGCGCCGGGATTTCACCGGGCGACATCGACACCAGAAGCTCGCTGCGCACCACGACGTGCAAGGCGTCATCGGAGAGCAGCCGGAAGGTCTCGGGCAGCTCGTCGATGCGGGTGAGCTGCGCACCATCGATGCCCAGGCGCTCGGCGATGGCGACGAAGGCCTTGCCCATGCCGGTCTTCTGATCTAGGCGGGTGGCGCGCGCCCCCGCCAGCGACTCGGCGGCGCGACGCGGGGCCTGGACCTGACGATCGACGCGCTCCAGGACCTCTAGCAGCTCAGGGGTGAGCGGACCAGCCAGCACTCGACGATAGGTGTCGCGGCTGACCAGCGAGGGTAGATCCGGCTTCTCGAACTCCTTGCGCAGCGCCATCACCGTGGCCTTCAGCGTCGCGTCGGAGTACACCGCTGCCGAAAGAGGCGACAGGATGGCCCAGGCGTAGCGACGTCGGCCGGCGGCCGCCATGCGCTGCCCCATCTCTAGCAGCATCGGCATCGCGGGCTCGCCAAGAGCAATCAGCGCGACGTTGATCTCTTGCCGCTCGGCCTGGTTTTCCGGCGTATCGGCCAAGAGCTCCAGCAGCTGCTGATAGTCCTCGCGCTCCGGCGAGAGCGTGGTGACGGTCCGCAGATAGCTCGCGGCCCGCTCGCGATCGCCCAGGTGATGCAGCGACACGCGCGCCAGGTGGCGCAGGGCACGGGCCCGCTCGGGAGCCGGGCTGCCATCGGCTCGCGCTTCCAGGATATCGACCACCTGCTGCCACTCGCCGCGGCGCTCTAGCACGGTGAGCAAGCCGTCGACCGCCGGGGTGTACGCGGGGTCGTACGACAGCGCCATATCGAAGGCTTCCATGGCCTTGGCTTCGTCGGTATCAAGCGCGATCTGAGCGCGCTGCGTCCACAGCGCGGCCAGCTCTTCGGGGGCGGTTGCGCGCTGCAGCAGCTCATCGATGATCGCGGCTGCTCGCTCGCGCAGGCCGCTGCGCTGGTAGTAGGCCAGCGCGCTGCGCATGACATCGGCATCCGACACGCCGGCGCGCACCGCCAGGTCGTAGCAGACCCCTGCTTCGTCGGCCTCGTGCAGACGCCCATCCCACATGCGGGCTAGGCGAGCATACAGGCGCCCGCGCTGCTCGGCTTCGGCTGCGACGAGGAGTGCCTGCTCGTAGTGCTGTACCGCCGAGGCCGGGCGGTTGGTGTCGGCAAGGACATCGGCCAGCACTTGCAAGAGCCCCGGATGCAGCGGATCGATGCGCAGACCGGCCCGCAGATCGGCAATCGCCTGATCGCGACGTCCCTGCTGCGCGGCCAGCAGACCCCGCTGGTACGTGGCGCGCAGGCGCTCGGGCGGATTGAGCGCGACCGGGCCGTTGAGCACGTGATCGTACAGGTCGTAGGCGAGCTCCACATGGCCGGCCGCTAAGCGCGACTCAGCAACGGCCAGCGCAGCCCGCGGCAGCGTCGGATCCAGCGCGTGCGCTCGCAGGAACAGGCGCTCGGCTTCGATCTCATCACCGGCTTGGCGCACCGTGCTCGCCACTTCTTCAACGCGCGCGGCGTGCGTGCTGACGCTATCGGGGCCAGGGGGCGTGACGCGACCGAAGGCGGCCAAGCCTTCCCGGCGTGCGAACACCGCGCGACTCATGTCGCCGGCGCGGCTGTAGGCATCGGCCAGGGCATCCCAGGCGCCGTAGTCGTCCATCGTCATCGCCACCGCTCGCTCCAGCCACTGCGCGGCCTGGCGGGCATCGGTGGCGGTCTCAGCCTTCTGACGCAAGCGGGCCGAGCGCGCCTGCACCGACAGCTCGCGCTCATCAGCATCGGGCAGCAGGGCGGCGGCCTGTCGCCAGGTCTTGATGCGTCGCCCCAGCGCCTTCATGCCCTCGGCGGCGGGCTTGCAGTCGAGATCCAGCGTGCGCGCCGTGCGGTAGTAGCCCAGCACCTGCTCGGCCAGGCCACCATTGTCGTCGCACAGCTCGGCCAAGTGACACAGCACCAGCGCGCCCAAGGTCGGGGGCAGCAGCTTGGCGTGGCGCTCGCGCAGCGTCATATAAGCGGCGCGATCGCCCTTGCGTCCCTTGATCGAAGCCAGCCACAGAATCGGCTCGGGATCCTGCGGTGCGCGCTCGCTGCGGGTGGTCAAGCGAGCCTCGGCGTTCGGCGTGCGGCTGAGTCGCAGATCGAGGAGCCGCGTCAGCTCGTTTTCAAAGAAGCGCAGCGACTGCGCATCCGAGCTGGCATGGCGGGTGAGCGCCGCCAGACCGGCCAGCTCGTCGGCCAGCTCCTGATAGCGACCCCCGTCTCGCAGCAGCCGCAAGAGCCGCCAGCGCAGCTCGTTGTCTTCCGGCTGGAGCAAGAGCAACGCGCGATACAGCCGCTCGCGCTGCGCCTGTCCCACCGCGCTCGTGTGCTCTTCAGAGAGCAGGATGGCCTGCTTGAGGATCTCGATGCGACCTTCGGCGGTCTCGGTATCGGCCGCCCGACCCTCCATGAGCTCGACCAGCTCGCCCCAGGCTCCGCGGGCGCGCAGGGCTTGCGACAGCGGCTCGTAACCCGGTCCGCTGGCTCCCGTTTCGGCCAACAGCTCGCGCAGGGTCTTGAGTGCGCCCTCGGGATCGTCGAGCGCTTCCCGCTGCAGCCGAGCGCAGGAAAGCAGCATGGCCACGCGCGCATCACCGGTCGCTCGCGACAGCTCGATGCGCAGGCGGCGCAGCTCTAGCGCCGGTGGGATGTTGCCGGCGGTCAGGGCGCGAATGCCCTCCAGCGCGGCGGAGTTTTGCGCGTCCAGTTCCAGGATCTGGGCGTAGGTCGAAAGCGCGGTCTCGGCATCGCCGAGCTTCTCTTGCGACAGCGCAGCGATCTCTAGCTGGATAGCAATGCGCTCCTCTTGCGGGGCATCGGCCTGGGCTGACAGCAGCTGCTGCAGGGCATCCCGCAGCTCGCGATGCAGCTCGCGCTCGCGACGATACGCGATCAGCACGCGCAGCGACGGAATCGCCCGCGGTTGCAGCTGCACGATGCGCTGATGGATATCGCGAGCCAGATCGGCCAGATCCAGCGACTCGTACAGCGCGGCGATGCGCACCAGCAGATCGTGGGCCCGGGTCGGATCGACCGCTCGCGCGGCGGCGGTGCGCAGCACATTGGCCAGCACCGACTGCATCGAAGAATCGGTCAGCGCCTGCAGGCGAGCTTCCACGTCGGGCTGAGGCTCTGACGACAGCACCACCGACTCGGCGTAGAGCTCGAAGGCACGCATGCGATCGCCGCAGCGCTCTTCGTAAAGTCGGGCCACCCGGGCTAGCTCGGGAGCACTGGCGGCAGCGCGATCGGGATGGCTGGCTTCGGCACGGACGCGCGCTTCAACGATCGGCAGCACGCGGCGCCAGACGCCGAGCGCCTCGGCCGCGCTCAGCAGCTGATTTTCCAGGCCCGGCTGATCGGGATCGAGCCGGTACAGCACCAGCAAGTGATCGAGTGCCGACAGCGGATTGGCCAGCTCCCCGGCGGCCAGCACGTGGCGCGCCCGGACGATGGCGATGCGCTCGGCATCGGTCTCGGCGCGATCCCACAGCTCGGCGTACAGGGCATCTAGCGAACGCCACAGCTTGGCCGCGGCTGCTAGGCGCTGCACTTCGGCCAGCGCCGTCGCATCGTGGGGATTCAGGCGTACCAGGCGCACCGCTTCGTGGAAGGCCCGCTCGGGGTTGCCCAGGCGGGTCTCGCACAGCGACAGCCGCTTTTGGATGGCCGTCCGGCGCAGCTCCAGCGGCGCGTTCGCCGCCGTCGCTACTTCCAAAAGCGCCAGCGCGTCTTCAATGCGTCCCGTCGCTTCCGCCAGGCGCAGGAGCGGCTGAATCTCTGCCAGATCACGGCCGCGCAGCGTCGACTGCCGCGCCATGTTGAGGGTGACGAAGGCGCGCAGCGGATCTTGCAGCTTCTCTTCGTAGAGCGCGGCCAGCTCGTGCAGATAGGTCGCGCGCGTCTCGGGCTCGCTGGCGGCAGCGGCCAGATCGGTGATCAGCGCGGCCAGCTCGCCATAGGCGTTGGCTTCACCCGCTACCCGCACCAGCTGCGAACGCAGCCCCGAGTCGGGCCCCAGCGCTTGCAGCAGACGTCGCAGCGCAAAGAATCGACCGAGCGCGTCATCGCTGGGCACCAGCTGCAGCTCGG
Organism: uncultured Myxococcales bacterium; assembly: GCA_937952145.1. GTDB lineage: Bacteria > Myxococcota_A > Polyangia > Palsa-1104 > JAEUJZ01 > JAEUJZ01. The sequence continues at coordinate 14,703 of CALFYE010000181.1, read as the reverse complement.
CACTGCGCAGCTGTCGTGGCGCGTCTTCGCCCAGGCTGGCCAGCGCGACATCGGTCGCACCCAGAAGGACGCTCGGCTCGTCAATGCGCAAGCGGGCCAGGGCCTGCAAGGCCGGCGTGCAGGCCGGCGACCAGCGCAGTACGCGCTCCAGGGCCGCGACGGCTGCCGCGCGATCGCCTTCGGCTTCCCACAGCCGGGCGATCTCCATGCACGATGCGACTCGCGCCTCCAGGCTGGGGGCGATGCGCAGCTCGGCTTCGAGCGCCGCGATCAGCTCGCGCGTGCGACCCAGCGATCGATAGTGCGGGATGAGGGCCGACAGCGCGGCGGCATCCCCCGGCGCCAGATCCAGCACCCGCTGCCAGGCCACTACGGCGCGCTTGGCATCGCCGATGTTGTCTTGCACGTTCTGCGCGACGCCGCGCCAGATGGCCAAAAGATCGGCATCACTCTGGCTGCGCCAGGCCTGCGCGGTCAGCGCGCGATCGACGGCGGTGAAGTCGCCGCGCTTGCGGTAAAGCGCCGCCAGCTCGTCGCGGACTTCGCGATCGTCGGGAACCGCCGACAGCAGCTGCTGCCAGCACTCCTCGGCGCTGGCGTCATCCTGCAGGCGGTGCATCGAGTGCGCGCCCAAGCGGCGCAACAGATCGATGCGGTTCTGCGGATTGGCAGTCAGGGCCAGCTGCCGTTCCAGCGCGCTGCGCAGCCCCTCTTGCCCCTCCTCGCCCACCGCATCGTAGAGCGTGACCAGCGAGTTCAGCGCTTCCATACGCGAGCTCGGCAGGTTGGCGCGACGCTCTTGCAGGTTGATGGCCAGCCGCGGGTTGTCGAGCTGCTGCGCCGCAATCGTCGCCGCTCGTCCTAGCAGCGCCGAGCGCTCTTCGTCGCTGGCCGCCACTTCGGCGCGCCTCGCGAGGAAGGCCACCAGTGCCTCTAGCTTGTTGTAGGCAACGAGATACTCCTCGGTGCCCTTCCAGGCCTCAGCTTCCTGCGGCGAGACTTCGAGGATCAGGTTGTAGACCACCGCCGCTCGCTTCAGCTCGCCCGCTCCGCGCAGCGCCTCGGCGATGACGCGACGGACATCGAGCACGGTGGCGGCATCGCAGCCGTCCAGCGATCGCGTCGCCAGCTGCGACAGACCTTCCCAGTCTTTGCGCGCGGCGTGGACGCGGGCCAGCGTCAGGTTGGCGATCGGATCGCTGGGTCGGGTGGCCAGGATGCGCGACAGCACCTCAGCCGCCTGATCGTGCTGACCCAGACCCGACAGATAGACCTCGGCCAGCTCGCGTAGCAGCACGACCTGCGCCGTGCCTGACTGGCTGCTGGCGCGTCGCGACAGGAAGTCAGCCAGGCGATCCCAGCGGCGAGCCCGGCGATATGCTTCCGACAGCGCGGCGGCCGCGACATCCTCGGCATCACCGAGTCGGAACAGGCGCTCCCAGGCATCGATGACCAGATCGGGCGAGTGCAGCTGATCGGCGGCAATCCCAGCCGCTTCGCGCGTCCACTCCAGGCGCTGCTGCGGATCCCAGGTGGCCTCGACCGCGCCGGCCCGCAGATCGTAGAGCGCGCGATAGTCGCCCCGCTCGCGATAGCGCTGCGTCAGGAAGTCCAGCGCTTCCGGGTGATTCGGCACCAGATCGCGCAGCTTGCGGAACTGCAGCTCGGCACTCGCGATGTCGTTGAGGCGATCGCGATAGATGCGGGCCAGATCGGCAAGCAGCGTCGTGCGCACTTCGGTGGGCTTGGCCCAGCCGGCGCCGTCGATGGCTCCGCGCATCAGGTTCGCAAGAGCGTTCCAGTCGCGGGCATTGGCCAGGCGCTGCGCATCGCGGTTGAAGGTCTCGCGCTCGCGTCCTTCGTTGCCACTCCCGCTCTGGCTCGCTGGGGCGGCCGCCGGACGTGCTTCTGCACTGGCGGGCCGTGCCGCAGCGCTAGGAGCCGCAGGGCTAGCCGGTCGCGCGGCGGCTGGCGGAGCAGCGGCCGGCGGTGGCGCAGCCAGGGGCGGTGGTGCAGCGGCGGCTGGCGCAGCGGTGGCGCTCACCTGTGCTGGACTGGGTGGAGAGCTCGGCGAGGACTCAGCCGGCTCGCCGCCGGGCTCATCGGCGGGACTCTCAAACCCACTTCCGAAGTCATTAAGCCAGTCGTTATCGGTATCGATTGCTGGCTGGTTTGCCTGGCTGGACTGCTTGCTACCCTGTTGCTCGGCCACAGACCCCTCCTAATGTGGCGCGCGTCGACACGCGGGGTCTTAAGTGTAGCAAGGACGCGGAGCGAACGGCTATGAACCCGCCTGGGCGCGCACGGGCCACCCCGGCTCGCCAGAATCCCTGAGGCTAGGCGGGTCTATTTCCTTGGGCGGGGTGGCAGCAGGTCGCCAAACGGCGCTTCACGCTTGACATTGCGGCACAGCGTGGTAGGCGCGCGAGCCGCGTGATAGCTTCGTGCCGATGTCGAAAACCGAGACTGATCGTCCATCCGGATCCGCATCCGGATCCGCATCCGCATCCGCCCCGGCCCACCCGTCGGAGTCTCTGGCCGGATCGTCGTCCACCGCGGCCCCAAGTCCGGCTCCGCGGCCGGCGCAGGCGGCGCTGATACGTCGGCTACAGGCTTGGCGCGAGCGCCTGGATCGTCAGACCCGTCGGACGCCGCTGCGTCGGGCGCGCTTCCAGACCGATGCCGGGCTTGAGGTCCGCGATGTCTACACCGGCCTAGATACCCGGCTGGGCGACGAAGCGGGCGACTCGCCCAGCGCGACCGAGGCGACCGGCGAGCTGCCCCTTTTGGGCCTGCCGGGCGAGTTTCCCTACACCCGCGGCGTCCAGCCCACCATGTATCGCGGCCGCCTGTGGACGATGCGCCAGTACGCCGGCTTTGGCAGCGCCGAAGAGTCGAATCGTCGCTACAAATACCTGCTGCAAGGCGGGCAGACCGGACTGTCCGTGGCCTTCGATCTGCCGACGCAGATGGGCCACGATCCCGATCATCCGCTGTCGCGGGGCGAGGTCGGGCGGGTCGGCGTCTCGATCGCCAGCCTGGCCGATATGCGCGTGCTGCTCGATGGGCTGCCGCTGGATGCCATCACCACCTCGATGACCATCAACGCCACCGCGACCACGCTCTTGGCGTTTTACATCGCGGTCGCCGACGAGCGCGGCACCCCACGACAGGCGCTCGGCGGCACGGTGCAGAACGACATCCTGAAGGAATATATGGCGCGCGGGACCTATATCTACCCGCCGCGCCCGTCGCTGCGCTTGATCACTGACCTGTTCCGCTTTTGTCACGCCGAGCTGCCGCAGTGGAACACCATCTCGATCAGCGGCTACCACATTCGCGAGGCCGGCTGCGACGCCGTACAGGAAGTGGCGTTCACGCTGGCCGATGCCATCGCCTACGTCGAAGCGGCGATCGCGGTGGGCCTCAACGTCGATGAATTCGCACCGCGCCTGTCGTTTTTCTTCAATGCCCACAACAACCTGATCGAAGAGGTCGCCAAGTTTCGCGCCGCGCGCCGACTGTGGGCACGCATCATGCGGGGGCGCTTTGCCGCCAAAGACGAAAAGAGCTGCATGCTGCGCTTCCATGCCCAGACGGCGGGATCGATGCTGACGGCGCAGCAGCCACTGACCAATACGGTGCGCAACAGCGTGCAGGCGCTGGGGGCGGTGTTCGGCGGCTGTCAGAGCTTGCACGTCAACGCCTACGACGAAGCCCTGGCGCTGCCTAGCGAGCAGTCGGCGCTCTTGGCGCTGCGCACGCAGCAGGTGTTGGCGCACGAGTCCGGCGTTGCCGACTTCGTCGATCCCCTGGCCGGCAGCTTTGCCGTCGAGGCGCTGACCGATGCCATCGAAGCCGGCGCCACCCGCTACATCGAGCGCATCGACGAGCTAGGCGGCATGGTGGCGGCGATCGAGCGGCAATATCCCCAGCGCGAGATCGAAGGTCGCGCCTACGAATACCAGCGCTCCGTCGAGAGCAAGGCCCGCATCGTGGTCGGCGTCAACGACTTCGTCATCAAAGAGCCGCCGATGGCTGGCCTGCACAAGCTCGATGCGCGGCTCGAAACCGCGCGCGCCCAGGCCGTGCAGAGCTACCGCGCCGAGCGCGACTCCGACGAGACACGAGGTCGCGCGCTGCGCCAGGCCCTGACCGCGCTCAAGACCGCCGCCGAGCGCGAGGCGAGCAGCGAAAACAACCTCATGGTCGCTATCCTGCACGCCGTCAAAGCCCAGGCCACCCTCGGCGAGATCGCCGACACGCTGCGCGGCGTGTTCGGTGAATTCGACAACCACCCTGGCTAGCGTCGGGCCGAGCTAGTGCAGCGACAGCAGCAGCCGCTCGCGCAGGGCTTGGTGCTGAGCGTGCGGCAGGCGGCCTAGGGCCACGCGATCGGGGCAGGGCCAGGACAACGTGGCGCGGAAGCGACGCAGGCGCTGCACGCTCTCGATCAGGCGGGCTCGCACCTCGGGGCGATCGTGGGCGGCCCGCCGCAGCGCTTCCTCGGCCCGGACCTGGCGATCGGGATCGCGGCACAGCAGGAAGGCGTCGCAGCCGGCGAGCAGGCTCTCGACGACCACGTCGCCCTCGTCGCGCAGCGTAAGGCCCGCCTCGGCGAGGTTTTCGGCCTGCAGCGCCTTCATGTCCAGATCGTCCGACAGGATGACGCCGGAAAAGCCCAGCTCGCCGCGCAGGATCTCGGTCAGCCAGCGCCGGGACAGCGTCGCCGGCCGGCGATCGATCGCCGGATACACGACGTGCGCCGTCATGATCATGCCCAGCTGACCGACCAGGTTCGGGGACGGGGTGCCGCCGATCGCCTCGGCAAAGGGCGCCAGCTCGACGGCGCGCAGCCGCGCTTCGTCATGTGGCACCACCGGCAGCGCATGGTGCGAGTCGGTCTGCGTGTCGCCGTGACCGGGGAAGTGCTTGCCACAGCCACGCAGGCAGCCGCTCGCCTCCAGGCCGCGCAAGAAGGCCAGGGCCCGCTCGCTAGCCGCCTTCGCCGTCGAGCCAAAGGCGCGATCGCCAATGATTGGATTGTCGGGGTTGGTGTGGACATCCATCACCGGCGCGAAGTTGAGGTTGAAGCCCAGGGCCTGCAGCTCGCTGGCCATGGCCCGCCCGACCTCTTCTGCGACGCGCGGCGGCTGGGCAGCCAGCACTGACATCGGCGGCCAGACGGTAAGCGGCGCCTTGAGTCGCTGCACCCGCCCGCCTTCGTGGTCGATTGACAGGATCGGCGGCAGGCGAGCCAGCGCCTTGCTCCCACCTTCAGCCTCGCGCAGGTCCTGCGGATCGCTCCACGTCGCCTCGGGGCTCGGGTGATAGCCATCGAGCAGGCCGTCCATCAGGTCGGCAATAGCGCTGACGTTGAGCGGACTCGCGAAGTTACGAGAGAAGAAGATCAGCCCGGCGTAGTCGCCGCGGGCGAAGCGCTGGCGTAGCGACTCAGGTGGGCTGTGGCCGTCGTAACCGACGAGGAACAGCTCGCTTGGCGAGGGCAGGTCGGGACTGGTTGGTGCGCGCATAGGTCACCCTTGAGCCGAACGACAGAAGGGTTTTCTGTCGTTGACCCCACACATTACTCAATCTTTTGGGGAAGGAATTACTTAAGAACGATGCGCCATTCGCGATCGCTCTCCAGGAAGGGACCGGCGGTCAGGTTCTGCTTTTCCATGTTGCGGCTGTAGCTGGCGTCGATCATGTAGAAGTCTTCGCCGGGGCTGTAGGCCACGTTTACCGTCGCTGCGCCCGATCCCAGCTCGGCCGGGCAGGGCAGCTCGGTCTTGGCGCGGGCAAAGATCCCGACTTCGATGCTCAGGGTCTTGAGGCTGAGCGACTCGCAGCTGTCATACGTCGGCTTGCAGCCCGGCTCGCGCGCGGGATCGCAGGGGTCGGCTATCGGCGGGATCAGGGTCAGCGCATGCTGCGAACTGTTGCTGCAGCCCGCTGCGGCCGTCGCCACAGCCGCCAGGCAAAGCGCTAGGGAAGCGGTGCGATTGAACATGCCGCTTGCTTATCATGGGGGGCTGACAAGCAGGGGCCAATTTGCCGCTTTTTTCGTCGGACAGCGTGTGCTTTCGTGTATGAAGGGGCCCCATGTTGACCCCCCCGCTGTTTGAGCTCGACCAGTACCTGTCGACCCGCCGCGCGCTCATCGAAGCCGAGCTAGCGCGCCTAGCGGTCGAGAGCCCCGGGGTGCCCGAGAGGCTGCGCGAGGCGATGGCCTACTCGCTCCTCGCCGGTGGCAAGCGCCTACGTCCGATCCTGGCGCTCGCCGGCTACGAGCTAGCCTGCGCCAGCCTGGGGACGGCTGCGTCGAGCGTGGATTTGACCGTCGCCCTGCCCGTCGCCTGCGCCGTCGAGATGATCCACACCTACTCGCTGATCCACGACGATCTGCCGGCCATGGACAACGACGACTACCGGCGCGGCCGACCCACCAATCACAAGGTCTTCGGCGAGGCCATGGCCATCCTGGCCGGCGACGCCCTGCTGACCGAGGCGTTTGCCCTGGCTTGCAAGAGCCCGGCCCCCCCTGCGGCGGTCGTCGAGGTGGCGGCGATGCTAGCGCGTGCCTCGGGGGCTGCCGGCATGGTCGGCGGGCAAGCCATCGACTTCAGTGCGACGGGACAGAAGGTCGATCTGCAGACGCTGCGCCACCTGCACGGCCTAAAGACCGGGGCGCTCTTGAGCGTCTCTCTGTGCGCGGGCGCGCGGCTGGCGTCACCGGCGCCGGCCTTCTTGCAGCACCTCGCTGGCTATGGCGAGGCGCTGGGTCTGGCTTTCCAGATCATCGATGACGTCCTGGATGTCACGGCGGACCTGGCGACGCTGGGCAAGGATCCCGGCTCGGATCGCGAGAAGGGCAAGACGACCTATGTCGATCTGCTGGGCGTCGACGGGGCGCGGGCCCACGCCGAGGCGGTCATGACAGCCGGTCTGCAGCCCCTGCTGAGCCTGGACTCACTGGGGAGCGGTGTGCAGGTCTTGCAGGCGCTCTCGCACTACACCCTGACGCGATCGAGCTAAGGGAAGCGGGGACTGCCGATGGCCGACTGCACCCTCGTGGTCTTCGCTCGTGCGCCGGTGCCTGGCCAGGTCAAGACCCGGCTTTTTCGCGGCGATCCGGTGCTGACGCAAGCGGCGCTGGGGCGCCTACTGTCGCCGGAGACGGCCGCCCAGCTACACCAGGCCTTCGTCGGTGATGTCCTGCGCAAAGGGCAGCTGGCGGGCTTTACGCGGCGCGTGCTTTATGGCGCCGATGCCGTCGAGCATCCCAGCCTGCGGCGTCTGGCCGCAGAGTATGGCTACGACCTCTGTCAGCAGCAGGGCGCCGACCTTGGCGAGCGCATGGGGAACGCGATCAAGAGTGAGCTTGGGCGCCACGACTCCCATGGTGAGCCGCCAGTCGGAGTGGTCTTGGTCGGCACTGACTCACCGACGCTGCCGCTGGGTTACCTGGCGAGCGCAGCGGCGGCTTTGGCCGGGCACTCGGACGTTGTGCTTGGGCCGGCCAGCGACGGCGGCTACTACCTGGTCGGTATGCGCCAGGCCGAGCTGAGCCTATTTGCCGCGCCCATGCCCTGGGGCAGCGGCGAGGTGCTGTCGCGGACTCTAGAGCGCCTGCGTGCCCTGCAAAGGCAGGGTCTGCGTCCCTACCTTTTGCCGTTTTTTTACGACTGCGACACACCGGCCGATCTGCGCCTGCTGCGCGATCATCTGGAGCTCTGCGGGTCGGAAGATGCCCAAGCCCGCGACGGGGATCAGGCGATCAGCGCACCCGACACAGCGGCCGTCCTGCGCCAGCTAGGCCTGCTGTAGGCGGCGATCGGCGTCTAAGGGAAGCGGACTGAGAGAGAGGCAGGGCGAGGCGGGGATTTCGAGGAGAGCGGCGGAGTGAGGCGGAGACTACGGGGCGGTGGCAGCGGTCACGGCCGTGCCTTCGTGGAGCTCAGCAACTCGGCTGACGATGATCTGATCGCCGGCCGCAAGTCCCTGCAGGAGGACGCTATCGCCATCGCGATCAGCGACGGTCACCGGGCGGAGGTTGGCCTTGCCTTCCTTGGCGACATAGACCTTGCCGCCTTCGACCAGGGCCGTGCCGGGCACGCGAACCACCCCTTCCAGGGTGCCGCGGAGCAGGCTCAGCTTGTCGCCTTCCTTGGCCTTGGCGTCGGCCGGCAGGATGAACTGCACCGTCGTCTGATCGCCGTCTGGCTTGAGCGACAGCACCTGGGCGCTCACCGTTCCCGCTTCAGCCAACAGCTTCACCTCATCGCCCACCTTGAGGCTCTGCGCCTCCATGGCTGGCATGCGAAGCTCGGCGGCCAGCGCCTTGTCAGCCACGGCGACCACCTCGGTACCAGCGGTGACTGCTTGTCCCACCTTGACCAGCACCTTGGCCACCGTGCCGGGGCGCGCGGCCATCAGCGTCGTCTTCTTGATCAGCCCTTCCAGCTCGGCGATGCGCTTCTGCTTGTCGTCGAGCTTGGCCTGAGCGTCCGCCTTGGCCTTGCCCTTGCCCGTCTCCGCCTTCTTCTGCAGACCGGCGGCCAGCTTGCGGGCATCGGCCAGCTCTTTTTCCAGCTTGGCCTTGGTGCTGAGCGTCAGCAGCACCGTCTCCGGCGTCACCTCGGCCTTTTCGGCGACGACTTCCGCGACATCGCCATCGGCGTCGATCTTCAGGTTGACCGGCTCGGCGGGCTTGACCTGGGCCGGCACCGCAAACTTGCGCGGCATCGTCTCAGGCTTGGCTTCGCTCATGCGGACGCCGACGGCCGGCGGGTTCATCTTGGGCAGGTAGACCAAGAAGTAGTACGCGGCGCCGACCACTGCGGCGAGTACGAGCAGGATGACCACCCACTTGCCAGCCCCGCCGCCTTGCTCGGGCTGCGGGGGCGTCTTGCCGACGGGCGTGCTGGCCGATGGAGCGGTCTCAGCCGGCTTCGTCTCGCTGGGCTTGACCTCAGCCGCGGCGGGCTTGTCGGCGGTGACCGGAGTCTTCGCCGAAGGCGCAGCCACGGTGGCGATCGGCACGGTGGGCGAGCCACTGAGCGCTGCCGGCTCGACCTTGGCTGGTTCGGCTTTGGCTGGCTCGGCGGGTTTTTCGACGGGGGGCGCGGCCACGGCGGGCTTGGCTTCGACGGCGGCCGGGGCAGCCACCGGGGCGGCCGCGACAGGCTCGATCGGCTTGGGCTGCGGCGGCTCGGGCAGAGCAGCCGGCTCGCTGGGCTTGGCCGTCGGGGCCGGAACCGCCTTGACCTCCGGCTGCGTGGCCGGCTTGCCGGCCGGTCGCGTGGCGGGCAGGGTGATGACGGGACGACCCATAACGTCGTCGCCATCGTCGCTGCGCTCGGGCTTGGCGCGCACCGGCTCAGATACCGCGGGCTTGGCCGGCTCGACGGCAACTGGCGCGGGTGCCTCGACGAGCGTGGGCTTGGCCGGCTCAACCGCAACGGGGGTGGGCGCAACCGGGGCCGAGGCCGCCGCCGCCACCGCTTCGGCCATCCCCAGCTCTAGCAGCTTGCTGCCATAGGCCTCCAGATCGCCCGACGTCGTCGAGAAGCCAAACTGCTCCTCCGTCCAGCGCGCGAGGTCGGGGTAGCTCTGCTGCCCGTTTAGGCGCTGCGCCAACAACCACTCGAAATCGAACAGGCGCAGTGTGCCGCCAGTCTTCGGATCGTTGACGTCGTAGTACAGCACGCCATCGTGGTCTTCGACTGGCGTGGCCTTCAGATCGCCGCGTAACCGAGGAATCATCATGGTCATGGTTTCACACTAGCCGCCGGTACCGCGCTTAAGCTCGGTCAATACCTGCTTGGCCACCGCCTTCAGCGTCTCAAAGACCCCGACACCCGTGGACGCCACGGCTTCGAAGTCCGGTACGTTATTGGGGTTTAGCTCTTTACGCAGCTCCTCAACCGAGGAGACTTCCGGCATATCGCGCTTATTGTACTGAACTACACAGGGCAGCTTATCGAGGTTGTAGCCCTGCTCTTGCAGGTTTGAGCGCAGGTTTTCCAGCGACTCGATGTTGGCCTCGAAGCGGGCCACCTGGGAATCGGCGACAAACACGACGCCGTCGACACCCTTCAGAATCAGCTTGCGGCTGGCGTCGTAGAACACCTGACCGGGAACCGTGTACAGGTGAAAGCGCGTCTTGAAACCACGAATCTCGCCGAGCGACAGGGGCAGAAAGTCAAAGAACAGCGTGCGCTCGGTCTCTGTGGCAAGCGTAATCATCTTGCCTTTGGCGTCTGGGTTGGTCTTTTCGTAGATATACTTCAGGTTTGTGGTCTTGCCGCACAGACCCGGGCCGTAATAGACGATCTTGCAGTTGATCTCGCGGGCGCTGTAGTTGATGAAGCTCATCGGACAACCTGAGTCCCTGCTAGCTGGGTTGAGGGATTAGACTGCAGTGACGCCGCTGTGGCCTGTCGCGTAGTCGCTGAGTGCGTCGGATTTTTATCGTCGATTCGCACTGCGAGTTAGCGCCTATTCCCCGAAGAGCTTATCGATATCTTCATCGGTGATTTCGCCCGGCAGCTGCGAACCACCGCCGATACCGGCTGCTTGCTGCGCGGCAATCTTCTTGACCAACGCATCAAAGATCTTCGACATATCCTCAGTCGCCTTACGCACGCGCAATCGCACAAGTCCTAATGAGGAGCGGCCGTCAAAGATAACGACCAGAATTGCGCGTCGGGCAACGACCGAGATATTGACGTTTTGCTTGGTGCCTTCGTGAAATTGGCCACCAAATTCTTCTTCCTTCAAGAACTTGGCGATTTCACTTGTGGCGGCGACGTTGCCGGCGAACAGCGACGACAGTGACGTGATATCAAGGTCGTTAGTCTGTCCGGAACGCGCTATCTCTTGGCCGTCTTTGTTGATGACCAAAACCGCTAATGCGTTCGAATCTTTATGCAAGCGGTCAGAGATGGCTTGGATCTGCTGCTGCTCTTCCTCGAACAACATTTCCATGGGGACCGCTTCTCCTACCTGGCCGACTTACGTGGCTCTGTCTTTGGGGCGCCTAACTGCTCCAATGCGGTGCGCTAGGCGTGCATCCACCTGCCTAGGCAGGGGGACCCGAGAGAGTAATAGGATTCTTTTATCAGGAAGCTCAGTTGGTTGCAAGCCTTACAAGCGCAGGGGGCAGGGCGAGGGTGAGGAGGCTGGGCGGAGCGGGGTGGCGCGGGGGTGGGGGCCTACATCTCGCGGCGGACTTCCAGGGCGCGGGCAATGGTCACCCCATCTGCGTACTCAAGCTCGCCGCCGATCGGCAGGCCCGAGGCGATGCGGCTTACCCGCAGGCCCAGCGGCTTGAGCATGCGCGCGATGTACATGGCCGTCGCTTCCCCTTCGACATTTGGGCTGGTGGCGACGATGACCTCGACGATCGGCGGGGCTCGCGAAGGGTCCGGCCGGGTCTGCGAGTCGTCTTCATCGGCGGGATGAGCCGCAGCCGCGCCGGGTGTGATGCCTTGGACTCGCAAGAGCAGCTCACGCAGCTTGAGATCGTCGGGGCCGACGCCGTCGAGCGGCGACAACACCCCGTGCAAGACGTGATAGCGACCGCGGAAGGTGCTTGTCCGTTCGATGGCCAGCAGGTCGGGCGGATGCGCCACCATGCAGACCACGCGACCATCGCGGCTCGGATCGGCGCACAGGGCGCACGGATCCTGCTCGGTCAGGTTCATGCACTGCGAGCAGAGGCGGATCTTTTCCTTCACTTCAATGAGGGCCTGCGCCAGCTCGCGAGCCTGCGGGGCCGGCGAGCGCAGGATGTGAAAGGCTAGCCGCGTCGCAGTCTTCTGGCCGATGCCGGGCAGTCGCGCGAGCTCGCGGATTAGTCGCGTGATGGGATCGGTAGAGTGCATGCCCCCCTCGTGACAGCCGGTGCCGATCGCGGCCTAGAGCATGCCGGGCGGGATGCCCAGGTCGAGCGCTTTGCGGCGCATCTCGTCCTCTTCGAGACCGCGCGCCTTCTGCAGGCCCTGGTTGACTGCGGCGACCACGAGGTCCTGCAGCATCTGCGGATCTTTGGGATCGATGACCTGGGGATCGATGCGCAGCGCCACCAGCTCACGCGCCCCGGAGATCACCGCCGTTACCATGCCCCCGCCCGAGCTGGCCTCGACGTTGCGGCGCGACAGGTCGGCGTGGGAGCGCATCAGCTCTTCCCGCATGCGCTGCGCCTGCTGCATCAGCCCGCCGAGGTCCGGCATGCCGGGGATGGAGCCAAAAGGATTATTGGGATCGTTAGACATGCGCGCGTACCTCTGGTTCAAGCTCAGGTTCCATAAAAGATACCTCGCCGAACACCTCGCGGACTAGTTTGAGGGCTGGGTGCTCGCTGGCTTCGCGACGAAGGCGGGTCTGCTCGGCCTGACGTGCACGTTCTTCGCTGGCGGCTAGCGTCTCGCGCTCGGCGGCATCCTTGGCGGCCTGCGCGTCGAGCACAAACTCCAGGACCAGCGCGGTGCCAGCCGCGGCGTTGAACAGCTCCTGCAGCCGTGGGCGCTCGTTCTTGGTGCGCTGCACGTCGAAGTCCGAGGCCAAGCCAATCGTCAGCTGCGAGTCCTGCCAGCGCAGGGCACGAGCCTCGCGCAGATAGGCGAGGGCCGGGGCACGCTCGGTGACGCGCCGCACCAAGGCCGAAAAATCCTGGGCCTGCGGGCCGGCGGTGGTGGTTGCCGGTGATGGGGCTGGCGCGGTCGGCTCCGTCGAGGGGACTGGAGCCGCTACGTCAGCGGCTGGGGGGGCTGCGACATCAGGTGCGGGCGCGGGGACAGCGGGCGCTGCGACAGTGGGTGCTGCGATAGCGGGTGCTGCGACAGTGGGCGCGGGCGTCGGCGGGTTGGGATGCGACTCTGCCTTCGCCTCGACGTTCGCGGTTGTGGGAACCCGTTCAGCAGCTGTGGACGCGGCGGGAATGACCGGCACAGGTTGGGAAGCCGCGACGGGGATAGGGATCTCTTGGTGCTCGATGATGGCCGGGCTGGCCACCTGCGGCTGGGTACTGAGCGCGACCGCCGCGGCACTGCCAGAGCCGACCGCGACCACCTCGGCCATCGGCATCGTGGTCGGCGCGGCCGGCGGGGCGGCCATCATGGTTGGTGCGGGCGCGGCTGGCATCGCGTTTTCGGCGGCCATGGAGACTGCGGCTGCGATAGCTCGCGGGGCGGCGGTTGGCGGTCGGGCGCTGATCGAAGCGCTGAGACCTGCACCCATCGGACTACTCGCTGGCCCGCGCGGAGTGCCCCCTGCTGGGCCGAAGCCCGTCGGGGCGGGTGGCGTTCCTCGTCCGGCGCCGCGCCCGGCCAGACGATCTTCCATGCCCTCCAGGCGATCGATCAGCTCACTGATTGGCTGCAGCGGCTCAAGAGCGCACAGCTCGACGAGTCCAACCTCCAGCGCGTAGCGGGCTTGGCTGGCGCGCGCGGTATCTTCTGCAACGCGCAACATGCGATCGAATAGCAGCTCGGCGCGGCCCGTCACCTGCTTGGCCTGCGCTTCCAGCTCGGGCAGCTCAGAAGCCGGCACTTCCAACAGCGCCTGCGGCTCCTTGACCACGCCCACAACGACGAGATCGCGTAGGTGGGCAAGCAGCGTGCGCGCCAGCTGCGGCAGATCGAAGCCGCGGCGGAACGCATCATCGAGGAGCGTCAGCGCCGTCGCGGGATCGCGCCCGGCAATCGCCCCACCCAGGGTCATGATCAGGCGGCGATCGGCGACTCCCAGGACCGTGGCAGCCCGCTCCTCAGTCAGTCGTCCTTCACTGGAGGCCAGCACCTGATCGAGCAACGACAGCGAGTCGCGCACCGAACCCGCCCCCTCGCGCGCGATGATATACAGCGCGCTGGGATCGAATTCGATCGACTCGCGGGTTAGCACATCCGCCAAGTGTTCGACCAAGCGGGCCGTCGGCACCAGCTTGAAGTCGTAGCGCTGCACGCGCGACAGGATGGTCTGCGGCAGCTTGTGCGGATCGGTGGTGGCGAAGACGAACAGCGCGTGCGGTGGCGGCTCTTCTAGCGTCTTGAGCAGCGCGTTGAAGGCGCTAGTCGACAGCATGTGCACTTCGTCGAGGATGTAGAGCTTCTTCTTGCCGCGCACCGGTGCGTAGCGGATCGACTCGCGCAGCTCGCGGATGTCCTCGACGCGGTTCTGCGAGGCGGCGTCGATTTCTTGCACATCGACGGAAGTACCGGCGGTGATCTCGACGCAGGCGGGGCACTGATTGCAGGGCTCAGCCGTGGGAGCCTGATCGCAAGACAGCGCCTTGGCCAGGATGCGCGCGGTAGTGGTCTTGCCCGTACCGCGACCGCCACAGAACAGGTAGGCGTGATGGATGCGCCCCCGTCGGATGGCGTTCTGCAGCGTCTTTACAACGTGCTCCTGGCCGATGACCTGATCGAACGTCTGCGGACGGTACTTCCGTGCCAGGACCAGATAGGACATGGCGGCATCCAACACTGGAGAGCTAACGCAAGGCAAGCACTAAAGAAAAGGTGGCTGCGGACACCCGGTTAATCGACTACCGTTGCTCCGTTCCCGGCCTGGCGGGGTTCATCAACGTTCCGTCGCCCGCAGCCATAACTGTTTACTTCTTCGAAAGATGGGTGGCGGAGAGAGCGGGATTCGAACCCGCGGTGCCTTTCGACACACACGATTTCCAATCGTGCACCT
>CALFYE010000180.1 GCA_937952145.1 uncultured Myxococcales bacterium | reverse complement strand
CGTCTGAGTTTGTCTTACCTCCCTTGCCGATACTGTCTTGGCACTTTCGCTTCGCTTTGGCGAATAGCTGCAGTGCGGGCGTGTTTTTGGCTGCCTGTTTAGCGCTCTTTCTCATCCGCCGACGATATGAGATTATCAGCCAACTTCGCACGCATTTGCTTGAGCGTCAGTCTTCAATCAGAGGTCCTAGCGAGTTCCACATGCAGAGCGTCAGTGTCGAGCCGCGCCTCCCAAGAGACGATTTAGAAGAAGTTTCGGCACTTCTGTTGCGGCTCTGCAGCTGGCGGTCCGGGGGACGAGAGCTCGACCTATCAGCAACTGTGCGCGCTGCTGGGATGCGCGGGGCGGTGACCGAAGTAAAGTATAGAGCCCGGCGGCAGCGGGAGCAGATCCTGGTCATTCTTGACTGCTCCGGCGAAATGCGGCCGTTTCTGCCTCGCGTGCGCGCTTGGCTCAATGGGCTTGCACAGCGCGGAGTGGAATTGCAGGTCCGCTACTTCAATGAAGCTTGGGATCTTGTGGATGAGGCAGCGCGCTCTATAAACCTGGCGTCGGCCAGCTTGCCCCCCCAGCCAACTCTGCTTATCACCACAGGACTCGTCTTAGTAAGCGAAGAGGGCCAGCGGCAGCCTTGGGTACAGGCGATTAGCTGCCAGCCACGCTGCGCGATCATCAATCCAATTCGCGAAAAAGCCTTCTGGCGCACCCGGCTTCGGGAGCGTTTGGCGACATTTCCCCTGTCACTGCCTGGGTTGATCTGTGCTGCCTACCAGCTGGCGCATGACCGGAGCGTAGTACCGAGGCGCCTCGAAAACTGTGGTGGGGATGCGGACGCATTCCATATGGCGTGGCCTGAGATCCACCGCATTCTCCAGCTGGCCGCTTTGCTGCCCCAGAACACCATAGAGCTCGTCGAGTGGCTGCGCCAGCGCTTCGCACCCGAGTGCCCAGATGAGGCGGTGTGGCTGGCGACTGACTACAGCACAGATCCCAGCGGCGCCATGTTTGTCTTTCCCAAGCATCTTCAGCAGGCCCTCAATCGTGAACTAGTACAGAGCGACCCCCGGCTGGCAGATCTCGCCCGGTGCGGGCTTCTGGAAAAGCTCATTGCCAGCGAGCCACCTGCTCATACCGAAGCGCACCTGCGTTGGCGCTTGGCCTGCGCTCTGCTTCGGGTATGCCTGCGCGATCCCGACCTCCGCCAGGCCGCGGGCGCCACCGGAGCGGTGCGAGAGCTTCAGCAACTGCAGCAAAGTCCAATCCGAGATGAGGTTCTGTATCAGATTGATGCATGCGAGCTGGAAACGCTCGGTGTTCACGCCGTCGCGGATCTCGCCCTAGCTAGCGTAGAGGCGCTCACTCCAGCGTCTCTCGACGCGGCCGCGCCCGCTTTTTCGTCCGCGGGGGCAGCGCCTCGAAGCATTTATCCTGAGCTCGGCGACATTCTCGCCCCCTTTCTCCTCGCCTTGCTCATATGGAGCTCCATTGTCTTTATCCAGCTGTTTCCGCGTCCCCAGCACGAGCCGCTATACTATGCTACCTTCCGGGCAGATGGTGAGGATAAGGGAGTCCTTGATGTAATTCCCATGCGGGATGGCTCACCGCTGATCGTCAGATTGTACGAAGACGAGCAGGCGACTGCTCAGAGCATACGCGTACCTGGAAACTTTCAGGTAAATCGGTCAACGTTCGCTCGGCATGTGCATGTACGTGCCGAGCTTGAAGATGGACGCCTCGGCTACAGCAACGATGTGGTCATCCCGGCACTCTCCCGGACAAGCGGCCCAGTAGATTTAGGGGAAACAGCCGATCTGCGCGATGCCCCGGACTTGGCACGACCTAAGAGAGTCAATCTGCCGATAAGAGGGCCACAGGTGAGAGATAATCCGCCTGATATAAAGGAACCGGAGATCAGTGCGGATCTAAGGGCAAGCGCCGATCAAACTCTTTCAAATGCCCAGACCGATTATGTTAATGGAAATTTCTCCCAGGCAATTTCAGTAGCGAAGTCTGTCCAACGGATTAATCCCACCAGAGCTTGGCGAATTATTGGTGCATCTGCCTGCAACATGAAAGATGTTAAGCTTGCCAGTGAGGCTTTCAAACATCTGGATTCAGCTAGCAGGCAGTACCTCGTGTACACATGTCAGCGACAAGGAATCACAAATACAAATGGTTCCGCATTTAGGCTAAATGAACAGTAGATAGCATGAAGGTCTGCTTTCGTAATACACGTTCAGTTCTTACCTCCTTTTTGCAGCAGGGTGGCTGAGTGACAAGGTTTCAACGAGGCATTGAGCCTCGCTTACCTGAGTATTGAGCGTATGACCACATCGGCATACAACCAAGGGCCTGTTTGGGCGATATGTAAACCGCGACATGGCCCGGCGTCCCTCCATAGCCAGCGTTTGTCTTCGACATTAACGGGCCAGCACTATAAGTCTGATACCGCTCGGCTTGGCGGCATCGATCTACCCGCTGCGGAACAAACAGCGCTCCGCACTCATCCAGTCACCCTTGCGACCCCGATCAGAGTTCCCGCCCCAGCGCTCAGCAGCGAGGGGACGCCACATATAGCTGTAAATTTCCCACCATCAGCCCCCCAGTCCGTACGCCCAGGTACGT
>CALFYE010000179.1 GCA_937952145.1 uncultured Myxococcales bacterium | reverse complement strand
GTCGCTGCACTGCCCTTTCCGAGCTCGACACACTGCGCATCGGCCGCCAGCTAGCGACTGCGCTATCGGCCGCTCACCGCAGCGGCATCGTCCACCGCGACATCAAGCCGGAAACCATCTTCCTGTGTAACCGCGACGGGCACGACTTCGTCAAGCTCCTCGACTTCGGCATCTCGAAGGCAGTGGGGCCGCTCAACGACGGTGAGCTGTCGAGCTGGGCCGAGGCAGACGAGGCAGATCACGATGGCGATCCCCCGCGACGCAGCGACGAGGCGGGTAGCAGCACCGTCGATCGCACCGCGATCTCGGGCGACTTTTTGGATCGCCTGACGCGCACCGGCGCGATCATGGGCACGCCGCTTTACATGTCGCCAGAGCAGGCCCGCGGCGACCGCCTGGACCTGCGCTGCGACATCTATTCGCTCGGCGTCGTGCTCTACGAGTGCTTGACCGGCAGCGTGCCCTATCTTGCCCCGAGCTACTTCGGCGTCATCGCCAAGATCCTCACCGAGACGCCCGAAACTCCGTCGCTGCGCATCCCAGATCGGGCGCTGTCGCCGGATCTAGAACGCATCGTGCTCGGAGCAATGGCCAGCGACCGCAGCGAGCGCTATCAGACCATGGATGAGCTTCTCGCCGACCTCGACCGCTACCAACGCGGCGAGCCGGTGCGGGCCGGCGATCCGCTCGCCGGTCGCGATGCGCGGGGCCACCGACGCCCTGAACTCGACAGCAGCCTGCGCGATGAGGCAGGCAGCCGCCGCCATGGCCCGGAAGCCGTCACGCCACGAGGCGCAGTGCCGCAGGTCTTGCCGCTACTCGGCGTAACCGTGGCCGTGCTGCTGCTCGGTGGCCTGCTGGTTTTTTGGCGAGGCCCACACGAGCACACGGGTCCCCACAGAGCCAGCCTCCCCCCTGCCCCCCAGCCCGCTGCCGCGCCGGTCGGCTCGCTGCGCTCGACGCGCGCCCTGCCCGCGACCGATCCGGTACCCCTCGTTCATCAGTCTCCCCCGCCTCTGCCCGCCCCATCGGCTGCCTCGCGAGCCGATAAGGCCGAGCCCCGGCCTAGTGCGGATAGCCAGCCGTTCACCCCGACTTCCCTGACTGCCCCGGCCACATCCGGCGCAACGCGAACCACGCGCGGTCCGACCGTCACGGCCAGCCGATCCGGCCCCTCCGCCCGGCCAGCGGGCAGCGCACCGCCCCCGTCGTCAACGTCGACCGCAGCCCCCAAAGACGTCGCTCGCCCCCCCGCTCCGCCTCCGCTTCCGCCGGCCTTTGCCGACGAGCAGGCGCCAAATCCCTTCGTCTCTCCTGCCACGAACTAATCGCCGGCCACCACGCCGACATCCATGTACGCCACCCGGCCCGCCTATCGAACCGGTACGAAATCGGCAGTGGGCCGATTGCGTACTTGACCGCTCCCCGCCGCATTCGATACCGTCAAGCCATGATGCAATTCTCTAACGATCGCGCGCGCATCGCAGGGGTGGGCATCACCCTGCTCCTGGGTCTGACCGGCTGCCCCAAGAAACCCGCTGTTGTGGCCCCCCCGGTTCCGCCCGGTGACACCCTGCGGCTCTCGGCCAAAGCCGGCGACAAAGCGAGCGGCAACATCAAGATTCGACTGGAAAAAGTCGACGTTGGCGGCAAGAAAAAGCCCAAGACCTACGCCTTCCAGCTAGAAGAAGAGCACATCTTCGAAAAGGTCGACCCCAGCGGCAGCATGCACGTCACGGCGAAGTTCTTTAACGTCGAGGCGCAGGGCGACACGCCGAAGGAGAAGAAAGCCGGCGAAGACCTGGCGCGAGCGCTGTCGGACATGCAGGTGGCCTACGACCTGAACACGCGCGGCGACGTGACCAACTTTGAAGTCAAGAACGTGCCCGACGCCAACCTGTCGGAGGCCCGCTTGATCGCGGTTTGGGTGTACGGCGCCGAGCGCGGCCCGATGTTCGATGCCGGCCCAATCGAGACCGGCAAGGCGTGGCAGACGCGTGCCCAGATCCCAATCCCTGCCGGTGGATCAAAGAACTGGGAGATCGACTGCAACTACGCCAAAAAAGAGAAGAACGTTGCCTTCGTCACCGTCGCTGGGAAGGTCACGGGCGAGAGCCAGGGCACCCAGCTGGCCGGCGAGATCAAAGGCGAGTTCCGGCTGGATGTCGGCAGGGGCGCGCTGGTCTATCAAGAGATGGACTCGCAGTCGACCTTCCGCACCGGCGAGTCCGGTGGCCAGCAGATCCACATCCACGTCACCTGGGAAGGCCAAGCCCCAGCCGGCGGTGCCGCCCCCGCCGAGGGTCAGAGTGCCGACGCTGTCTCGGTCATGAAGTAGCGCTGCGACTCCTCCCCTCTGCCCGCTTCGCCCTCCCGCTCTGCTAACTGCCTCTCGCCCGCTCCGCCACACGCTTCTCGCACCACACGCTAGCTGCGCTCCCGTGGCGACAGTCGTGTCGTGAAATAGACATCGCAATTTCGACTGTGACAGAATGACGACGTGGATGCGCGCTCTCCTCTGCCCCCGGCTACCCCTAGCTTCGTCGCCAACAGCCCAAGCGGCGGCACCAACGTAGGCAGCCCGCCCAGCGGACCTCCGTCAGGCCCGCCCAGCGAAGGCGACCGGCCCTCACCGGCCAGTGCCAGCTCAGCACCGTCGGCCCCGACCCCAGCGGCCGAGACCCCGCGTGAGGTCGATCTCGATGTCGCCGGGATCGCCGAAGTGCGCGAGGCGCGGCTTGAGATCCTGCGTCAGCTAGAGAAGCGCATCATCGGCCAGCAGAGCGTGATCGACCTGCTCTTGGTCGCTCTGTTCGCCCGCGGCCACTGCTTGTTCGTCGGCGTTCCCGGCCTGGCCAAGACCCTGCTGATCTCGACGCTGTCCGAGCTTCTGACGCTGCAGTTTTCGCGCATCCAGTTCACGCCCGATCTGATGCCGTCTGACATCACCGGCAGCGAGATTCTGGAAGAAGATCACACGACCGGCCGCCGCTTCTTCCGCTTCATCCGCGGTCCGATCTTCGCGAACATCGTCCTCGCTGACGAGATCAATCGCACGCCGCCCAAGACACAGGCGGCGCTCCTGCAGTCAATGCAGGAAGGGCGCGTCACCGCCGGTGGACAGACCCATCCGCTGGACCCGCCCTTTCTGGTGTTCGCGACGCAGAACCCCATCGAGCAAGAGGGCACCTACCCGCTGCCCGAAGCCCAGCTGGACCGCTTCATGCTGCAGGTCGACGTCGCCTATCCGTCGATGGAAGAAGAGGTCGAGATCGTCAAGCGCAGCACCTCCGCTCTGCGTCCTGTGTTGCAGAAAGTGCTGTCGCCAGAGCGTATCCTGCAGCTGCAGGAGCTCGTGCTGCGCGTGCCGGTGGCCGATCACGTCGTGCGCTATGCAGTGAACCTCGTGCATGCCACGCGACCGACCAAGCGCGACGGGCGGCACCCCAAGTCCTCGGGCGGGATCAAAGTGTTGGGCAGCGGCAAAGAGGCCGAGGCACAGGCGCTGGTCAACGAGTACCTGGCGTATGGCGCGGGTCCACGCGCCTCGCAGTACCTCATCCTGGGCGCCAAGGCGCGGGCCATCCTCGACGGTCGGCCGGTGGCCTCGGTCGATGACGTCAAGGCGCTGGCCCGGCCGGTGCTGCAGCATCGCTTGATTCCCAACTTCCACGCCGAAGCCGAAGGCATCCGCCCGACGTACATCATCGAGCGTCTGCTGGAAGCCACCCGCAGCTAGCGTCGAGCAAAGCGAAGTCAGCTGTCGGCCGAACCCGTGCCCAGAAATGGCGGGGCGCGTGTCAGATTGGGGCTGTGCTGGCAGCGACGCAGCGCGGGCGGCCTTCCGATGACTCCCACGCGGACGCGAGAGCCCACTCGCTGATCTGGGAGTTTGCGCGCGCCGAGCGAGCCGGCGATCCCTACGCGCTGCGCTTTGAGCCGCAAGAGTATCTCCTGCGCAGTGCAGGCGGCGGCGTCGAGAGCGCGCCGTTTGACTGGAGCCCCGAGCTCCTCGCCGACCTCGATGCGCTGCGCCGTCCGTCGCGCGACCCGGCGATCCTGCCGCGACTTGGCGAGCGCCTGCGCCAGTTCCTGCTGCCGCTGGGCTGGGCCGAGCACGAGCAGCAGATCCTCACAGCCTGTGCCCGGGGCGAACGTGTCGTTCTGACCATTCGCTCCGCTGCTGCCGAGCTCTACGCCCTTCCCTGGGAGCTGCTGACGCTCAAGAGCAGCGGTCAGCACCTGGGCGAGCTGCCGTCGCTGCTCCTGCGCTACGAGTGGCCCGAGAGCGAGACCGTGCCCGAGCAGCCCAGCCCCCGACCGGCCGGTGGTCGCATCCTGTTTGCCTGGTCCGCTGCCGGGGGCGCGGTGCCGGCGGCCGAGCATCAGGCGGCCCTGCAGCAGGCCTGCAGCGCGGGCTGTCACCCCTTTGACAGCAGCCGCGATGTACTGGCGCACACCTCGCTCTTGCGACTGCGCGAGTGCCTGACGCAGGCCCAGCGCAATAGCGAGCCGATCGCCGTCTTGCATCTGCTCTGTCATGGGGCCGCGGCTGGTAGCACCTTCGGTCTCGCGTTCGACAGCGACGAAGCAGGCGAGGCTCACGCTGTGCTCGACGCGGGGCGCCTGCGCCAGCTGCTGACGCCGTTCGCTGGCATGCTGCGCCTGGTTGTGCTTTCGGCCTGCGATAGCAGCAACAGCGGCGTGCTGGGCAATCAGCTCGGCAGCGTCGCGCAGGCTCTGCATCGCGCGGGCATCGCCACCGTCCTCGCCTCGCGTTATCCGCTGTCCGTGGCTGGCTCAGCCGAACTGACGCGGGTCCTCTATCGGCACCTGCTCGTCGGTCTCGACTCCTTTGAAGCCGCGGTGCTGCGGGCCCGCGCCGAGCTTGCCAAGGACGCGCGCCATATCGACTGGGCCAGCCTGCAGCTATACGCCCGCTCGTCGGATGGCGAGGACACCCGGCCCGTCATCTTCCGCCCCTACCGCGGGCTGGCCGCCTTTCAGCCCAGCGACCGCCGCTTCTACTTCGGACGCGAGCGCGACATCGCGCAGATCGCCCAGACCCTGACCTCGGGTGCTCGCATGGTCAGCGTCGTCGGAGCGTCGGGGGCTGGCAAGTCATCGCTCATCCTCTCGGGGGTGCTGCCGCTCTTGCAGACGAACAATGCGGTGCCCACGCTGCGCACGATCGTCGTTCGGCCAGGTGCAGCCCCCTGCTTAGGGCTCGCGCAGGCACTAAGCGGCAGCGCCAGCACACCCCGCAGCTTGGCATCGCCGGTGCAGCCAGCCGTCGCCGAGCTGCGCGCCCAGTTGATCCGTAATCGCTCGACGCTGGCCGAGCTTGCCGCGGCCCGCCCTGACACTCCGCTGCTTTTGGTCGTCGACCAAGCCGAAGAGCTGTTCTCGCAGGCCGATCGCATCGAGGCCGCCGCCTTCATCGACAACGTCATCGGGGCAGTCAGCCAGCCGAGCGGACAGCTCTCGCTCTTGCTGACGCTGCGCGCCGACTTCCTGGGCGTCTTTCTTGAACAGGCGGCGCTCGCCGAGGCGGTACGAGCCAGCATGCAGCTCATCCTGCCGCTGGGCCCTAGCGAGCTTCGGCAAGCCATCCTCGGCCCGGCCGCGCTCGTCGGCCTACACTTTGAGGCGGGACTCGTCGATGCCTTGCTCGACGCCCTGGGCGAGGGCGAGGTTCCCATTGCAGACTCCGAGCTCGATGCCCCGGAGCGCGACCGTCGCCCTCTGGCCCCGCGCACCACCTGCAGCCTGCCGCTCTTGCAGTTCACCCTGGAACAGCTCTGGGAGCAGCGCCAAGGGAACACCATCACCTGGCATGCGTGGCGCGCCGTCGGCGGCGTGCGTGGCGCGATTACCCGTCGTGCGGAAGAGGTCCTCGCCGTGTCGCGCAAGGCCGACGATCCTGGACTGGTGCAGGGCCTGTTCGGCCGGCTGGTTCAGCTGGGCGAAGGTACGCCCGACACCCGCCGCCGCGCCGCCCGGCAAGAGCTGGAAGCCATCGCCCCCGACCGCATGGGCCCCATCGTCGACCGCTGGGTCAACTCTCGCCTGCTCACCGCCGACGAAGCCGAGGTCACCATTGCCCACGAAGCGCTGCTCTACGAGTGGGAGACGCTGCGACGCTGGATCGACGACAGTCGCGAGTCCCTGCGCATCCTAGGCCGCTTGAGCCGCGATGCCCGCCACTACTTCGCCGGCGGCGAGCGCGAAGACGACCTGTGGCACGGCACACCGCTGCGTCGCGCGCTGGCCCTAAAGTCCGACGGTAAGCTGCAGCTTGCACAGCAAGAAGCCGACTTCCTGCAGCGCTCTGCCGACGCCGCCGAGCGTCATCAGGCCCTGCTCGATGAGCAAGCGCGCCGCGCCCACGAGTACGATCGCAGCGTCGGCGAAAAGCCACGCACCATCGCTGTGCTGGGCGTCATCGGCGTCTCCGCGGTCACCCACTTCGTCACTCGGCTCATCGTGCATGACATCTCGCACGAGCTGTACATGGCGCTCTCCGGGCTGCTCGGCCTCATCGGCGCCGGACTCCTGATCAGCATGCGCAAGAGCAACTTCTTTACCGAGTTCAACCGACGCACCCTCTCGCTGTGCCTGACCGCTCCCGGACCGGTCTTCGTCAACCATTACATCGCCCGCGCCTTTGGCTTTCCGGCCGACCGCTCGGTCGTCATCGATCTCAACGTCATCCTGATGTTGACCATCGTCGGAGCCATCACCATCGACAGTCGCCTAACTGTCTTGGTCGGCCTCAACCTCGTCGGTCTGTTCATCGCCGTTCGCGACCCGCAGTGGATCGCCCCGATGATGGCCATCCTACCGTCGCTGTGCATCCTCTTTATGTTCGTCCTGTTCCGTCAGGAGAGCCGGGATCCACAGAGCGTGCCGTAAGGAAGCGGCGGGCCTACAGCCGGTGCTCAAACGGATGCCAGGTGCCGGCGTGCTTGCCAGCGCGGATGAGCTGGATTTCGTTGAACTGGACGAGGATGTCGCCCTGCAGCGGACGATAAAAGACGTAGTCGCCAGGCTTAAGCGGGTGGTCAGCAGCGACGTTGAGCAGCGACTGATTGGGGATGCGGTTGTCGGCCGGTCGCGTGTTGTAAAGCGGGTTGCTAAAGAGGCCCTGGGGATACACCGGGCGCAGATCCCAGCCCCCGCCGTAAACAAACACCACGTCGGCGCGGTTGCGGTTCCACCAGCTCCACAGCTTGCCGATGCCTTCGGCGTGCGGCAGCGTTCCCGGGGATAGACGCTTAAGCACCGGCTCAGCGATGTAAAGCGCGGGCTGCAGCGATGACAGAAGCGCAGTATCAAAGTCGGCGGGCTTGACCACCGCCGAGCCAATGGCGAGCTCATTCGCGCTGCTCTTCCAGCTGCCGCCAGCGCGGAAGCGGGGGAATGTCTTACTGCCCCCGGCATCGACTAGAAGTTCGCCCGCGGCAAGCTGCGGGAAGTTGCTGCGCACAAACTCCACCGCAGCGCTTAGCGCTGCCTGTGAGTCGGCAAAAGACCGCTCCTGCGCCGCGGCGGCCGAGCGCAAGAGCGGTGGTGCGTACGGCACATGGCCTTCGTAGCCCATCAGGCCCGCGAAGCGCAGGTGCTGCGGATGCTCAACGATCGTGCCAAGCAGCCGACGCAGGACCTCGTGATTGGCGGTGCCCCCGCGGTGCAGGCCGACGTCGACCTCGATAGCGATCTCCAAGGTCAGGGATCGACGCTGCGCAATCGCCAGATAGGCCGCGAGCCGAGCCTCGTGATCGACCAGCCAGCGCAGGCGTGTCGCCGCCAGCTTGTTTTCGGCTGGTGGTGCGGCGTAGAACGCTTCCAGTTCCGACGCGGGCAGCGGCTTGCCCAGCAGGATATCGAGCCGCTGCGGCGTCCCCGGCACGAGGGCCGGCCCGTCGATCAAATTGTCGATGAGCGGTCGCAGATAGGGGCCGTGGAATTCCATCAAGCGCTGCGAGTGCATGCTCGACAGCACGTGCCGCAACAGCTCATACGACGGCAGCGACTTGGTGGTCGCGCGATACGCGGCATCGTTCCCCAGCGCCTGCCGGATCTCGGCCAGATTGTGATCGATGCGATCGAGATCGAGCACCACCACCGGCCGGGCCAGCGACGCCGCCGACAGGGCCTGCCCCAGTCCATCGAAGTAGGGATCGGGGCGATGAGGTTCAACAGGTGGGCGGGTGAGCGGCACCGCCAGCGCAGCCGCCGCCAACCCAGCCAGCACGATTCGACGTTTTCTAAGCCGCATGCCGCCATGATGGCACAAGGGCTTGAGCAGCGCGGCAATCTAGCGACGAGGTGCCGCCGCGGCGTTCGTGGCAGCGGGCGGCGGGTCTGCAATCGGTCCTGGTCGCAGATCGATCTGCACGACGAAGCGTCCGCTCTTTAGCTCCGCGGCGTGGGGCGACGGCACCGAAGGAAATTCACGCGATGGCGGCGCGCTAGCAAAGCCGATGAAGCGGTCGCGGATGCAGGCCACGACGTAGCGATCGGGCAGCGTGGCACGGCCTCCCGCATCGACGCTGGCGCAGCCCTCGGTCATCTGCACCGCCACCCCCACTCGCCCTCGCAAGCGCGGATCAATCCCCAGACCTTCGGAATAGCAGCTACAGACCGCGGGCAAGATCTCGCGACGCAGCCGCTCATCAAGCCAGGCCTGCGCCTCCCGACTGAGCCCGGGGGCGGTCAGGGCTGCCAGCTGGCAGTCGGCAGTCGGCCCAGGCTGCCGTCGCTGTCGTCGAGCACGCGCGGCACAGCTGGGATCGCTCCCCGCACCAAACAGGCAGGGCATCGCCACCGTGATGCAGCCCTCGCCGCGCCCGCCGCCGCCGCTCTGCGCCAGGGCTGGCTCGACGGCAGGCAGGCCCAGGGCCAAGACGGCCAGCAGTCGGTTTCGCACGCGCCGCATGACCTCACTATACGGCAGAAGCACGCTCGCCCATCGCACCGAAAACCCCGGTGCCAACCTGCGCTACCTTGAAAAAAAGGAGTCTCACATGCCGCGATCCCCGTCCCTCATCCCCCGTCTCCTCGCTGGCTGCTGGCTGGCTGCCTGTTCCGTGTTGCCGCTGTCTTGCGGCAGCGATGGCAGTGGCGGGGGCGGGTCCCAGGCCAGTTCGATCGACAAGATCTACGCGCGGGCCACCAGCACCCTGGCCATCGAGGTCGATTATCAGACGGGCGCCGAGCCCTACACCGGCACGCTCCTGACCATGGACACCTGGAACCTGTTTAAGGTCAACGCCGCTGCCCTGTTCAAGAGTCAGAAGACCCTGCAGGTGCCCACCACCCTCGCTGAGATGCAGGCGCTCTCGGACATCAGCGGCACGACGTTTACCTCGCAGCAGGTGCTGGACATCGCCAGCAAGCACCGCGATCTGGCCGATACCGCCGACCGCGCGACGTTCTACTTCGTCTTCCTAAACGGCATGTTTCACGACGGGCAGATGGTGCGCAACGACGTGCTCGGGGTGTCGATCGGCGCGACGCGGGTCATCGCCATGTTCAAGCCGGTGATCATGAGCGCCGCTACGCTTGGCAACATCCGCAAGTTCGTCGAGCAATCGACGCTGGTCCACGAATTCGGGCACGCCGTCGGCCTGGTCAATAACGGCGTGGCGATGATCACTGCCCACCAGGACACCGCGCACGGTGCCCACGACAGCAGTTCGGCCTGCGTCATGTACTACGCCAACGAGGGAGCCAGCGACGCCGCGCAGTTCGCACAGCGCTACATCAGCACCGGCAACGAGGTCCTCTTCGACAACGGATGCCTCGCCGACACCGCCGGACGACTGGCCACCGCGAAGTAGCCAGCCGCCGGCGATGCGATCCAGAGTCCCCGAGCCTACAGCCCGCGAGGAAGCTTGCAGGCGACGGTCTGTAGGTTGCCCGTGTTCGCGAAGGTGCCGCTAGCGATCGTCGTCCAGGTCTGGGCGTTGGTGCTGACCTGAAGCTCGTAGCCGGCGATGCGGCCGCTCGCGCTGGTGGTGCGCGGCTGATAGGCAAAGCCGTTGAAGACCTGCGGGCTCTGCAGGTCGATGCTCAGCCAGTGCGGCGGCTTCGGCGCCCGGCGGCTCCACTCTGTCACCCAGGCCGTCCCCGGTTGGCCGTCGATAGCGTTGCGGGCGGCGCCGTTTTCGCTGGCGCTCTCTTGGCTATCCACCGACACCGCCCACTCCGAGCGATCCAGCGGCTTGCCGTCGAGCAGAAGCTGAAAGTCTTCGACCGCCGTCGCCGCCCCGCCGCTCACTTCCGACTTGGCGACCAAGCGCACGAAGCGCACGCCCGGCGACTGGCGCACCTTTTCGTTGGGTGCCAGCACGCTGACCACCTGCTCTTGCGTCGTGTTCGGGAAGCGGCCCGACACCACCGTCGTCCAGTTTTCGCCGTCGCCGCTGACCTGGAATTCGTAGTCGGCGATGCGGCCGTTGGGCATGTCCTGGCGCGGCTGATAGCGGAAGCCGCTGACCTTCTGCGGACTGCCCAGATCGACGCGCAGCCAGTGCGGGTGCACCGGGGCCCCCTGTCGCCAGGCCGTGTGCCACATCGTCGAGCGCCCGCCATCGACAGCGTGCTGCGCGGTGTAGTCCGGCTCCTGACTGTCGGCTTTGACCGTCCAGCCGCCTCGCGGCAGTGGGCGACCATCGACCAGTACCTGGAAATCAGCGACCGAAGTCCACGCCCCGCCGTTGACCTCGGACTTGGCCAGCAGGCGGACATAGCGATAGGCCGCGACTTCGGGAATCTTCAGCTTGGGGAACTTCAGCGGCGTGATGCCCTTGCCCGGATGGGCCGGCACCAGGTGCTGCTGCTCTAGCTCGACAAAGAGCTTCTTTGCCGCTTCCAGGTATTCGTCTTCGTCGAAGTAGTCCTCAATCTGCGTCTCTTTGATTCCCGATGGAATCGAGGGATGCGGCTGCAGTGTAAAGAAGGAATACTGATACTCGTCTTCCTTGATGCCATCGACGAACTGGGTTCGAACGCAGCTCAGCTTGTACCTGCCATCGCTGGCCGAGGCGTGAATGGCAATCCGACGACCGTGTGGCGCAAACTGTTGGCTAAAGTTCACGCTGCGGCGATCGCCATCGGTGCGGTTCAGTGTCGGTACCAGGCTGACCGAGTCCAGATCATCCGGCGCCTTCGCTCCCGCGAAATCAACGATGGTGCGGAAGAAATCAACGATATGCACCGGACGGGCATAGCGTCCGCGCGTGCCGGGGCTGTCGCCCGCCGGGTTGAAGTAGCACGGCGCCTCGCCCAGCAGCAGGCCACCGTCGGCGATGACCATCGGCACGTGCACGCCGCCGATGAAGTGCGTGCCCTTGTCGCTGGCATCCTCGTCGAGAAGCTCACCCTTGCCACCCGGCGCGGCGCCGCGGCTATCGGGATCGTCGTCCTGCGTGCCGTTGTCGCCGACAAACAGGATCACGGTGTTCTTTAGCTGCTCGCGGATCTCCGGCTCGGGCGAATTAATCAGCTCACCAATGTAGAAATCTAGCGACTGCAGCATCGCAATCAGAAGCTCTTGCGTCGTAGGCTTCTTGGGATCCTTGAACTTGATTGTAAACGCTTCTTGCGGCGGAATGTGATATGGATCATGCGGCGCCAGCGAGGTCATTGAAACAAACCACGGACGCCCGTTGTTTTGTTTGATCCAGTCTTTCGCCGACATAAACTGGTCTTTCGTCGCGTACATATGTGTACGTTCGAGTGGAGACACATTATATCTGCGAATCCCCAGGTCGCGATCTTCGATATCTTTCTTTGCCACATAATATCGGATATCGCGCTGATTATTGGCGTAATCCGGGCACTGCTGCTTCATGTAATCCTGCAGCCGCACCTTCAGCTTCCGCCGCTCTTCCAGGGCTCCGGCCGGCGCGCCCTCCTCAAGCTCCGTCGAGTCGAGGTGCTCCAGCCGCATGACATCGGCGCCCGGCTCGTCCTTGTAGGGATAGAAATACTTGGTCGACTTCTGCGGTCGCAGGCCGCCGCCGATGATGCCTTCGAAGCGCGACCAGCCCCAGTCCGCCGCCGTGCGCTTCTCGCCCTTTTCTGGCCCGCCGAGGTCCCACTTGCCGAACATGCCGCAGCGATAGCCGGCCGGATTTAGCACCTCGGCCAGGCTGCGGATCGGCACCGCCGAGTGCGGCCGAGTGCTCGGCAGCACGCAGTCTTCTGACGGGAAACCGACGCCGTGCTTCCAGGGATGCAGGCCGGTGAACAAGCTCGCGCGCGACGGAGCACACACCGGATGAGCCCAAGCATGCGAAAAGTGCATGCCGTGCTGCACCAGCTTTTCGATGTTCGGCAGTCGCTCGCCGCCGATGTGCGTGCCGCCCGGCCCGTCAAGCTGCGCCACCACCTCGCCGCGATCGTTAATGCGCAGCAGATCAACGCCGCAGTCGTCGGCAACGATCAAAAGGATGTTCGGCTGCTGCGAGCTAATCGGCAGGGGCCGCACCGGCTCAGGCTCGGGCTCGGTGATCGGCGACTGCACCGTCTCCCAGATCGCGCCGGTGATCTTGCCGTGGGTAGCGCGCGCAGTGCGATCGCGAGCAACGTCGCCGCTCCCCTCGTCGAGCGGCCAGTAGCTGACCAGGTTGGCCTCGCTCCCCCTCAGGCGGCGCCGCATGTCGGCCTGGATCTGCTCG
The DNA here is from genome assembly GCA_937952145.1 of uncultured Myxococcales bacterium. Classification (GTDB taxonomy): domain Bacteria; phylum Myxococcota_A; class Polyangia; order Palsa-1104; family JAEUJZ01; genus JAEUJZ01. The sequence continues at coordinate 12,111 of CALFYE010000179.1, read as the reverse complement.
GCCTTGCGGGCGGCGTTCCACAGCCGCACCTCGGCGATCTGGCCCGGAAAGGGATGGTTCTCGTCGTTATCGCGAAACGTGCCGATAAACAGGTTGTGATCCGGGTCGTAGTCGATGTTCCCCGAAAGCTGCGCCGTCGCGCGGGCCTGACCATCGATGTAGATGACGATCTGGTTGCCGTCGTAGGTCGCCGCGACGTGATGCCAGGTGTTCAGCGAAAGCGTGTTCGGCCCCGACGAGAAATAGAAGTTCTGATTCGATGTCGTGCGAATGCCGAAATAGATCCCGCTCGACCCGTCGAGCATCAACCCGTAGCCGCTCTCCGTCGCCCCCGTGTCAAAGATGCGCGACACGATGCCCGCCCACTGCACCTGCTTGGTCGCGCAGATCCACGCCTCCAGCGTCAGATCCCGCACCACCCTGTGCTCCGTCCGCACCCCCATATCGACGATGTGCGTCGCCCCGTCAAACCGCAAAACCGAGCGCTTGCTGTCAGCCATGACCAGTCTCCCCCACCTAGTGAATGAGGCGGTCCCCGTGTAGCTAGGCCGCCGCCACTATCGTACCCACGCCCAGTGTTGGAGTAAAGCCAAAGGGGTCGTCTACCCTACCCCGGCACCTGGCTGTATGTCCGGAGTCCGTCAAGTCGCGAGGGCGTTAAGGCGTTGCGGATGAAAATGGAGGTGGCCGAGGGCTTTTCAATAAAGCCGCCCATCTTTATGGGCGAACACCCAAATACTGTCTGAACCGGCGATGACCTTCTTGCCGCTCGCCTTCGAAGGACGCTCAAGGCCAAGCGCTTGGGCAAATGATCCCTGCACCGCGACCAGGCGCCCGCCTGGTTTCAGCGCGCTCTCACAGCGGGCAAGCGGGACGGTGGCCGTCGTATCCAGGATGATGTCGTAGGTCTCGCCAGACTTGGCAAAGTCCTCCTTCGTGTAGTCGATCACCTTGTCGGCGCCGATCGAGCGCACGAGGTCGAGATTGCCGGTGCTGCAGACCCCCGTCACCTCTGCCCCGAAGTGCTTCGCAAGCTGGACCGCTGCTGCCCCGACTCCGCCCGAAGCGCCGACGATAAGTACTTTGAACCGGCTCACCGCGCTGCCAACTGCTTCCACTTCCCGATTAAGTCACTCCGTAGTGGGGCCACAGCTGGCGCGCGGGGGCAAGTACGCGGACCTGCTCCCAAGGAAGAGCAAATAGGAATCCACTCGACGAAGCAAATAGGAGTCGCAAACAAGTCAACTTAGGAGTCTCAGCGGAAGCATCACGCCAACGCTATGCGATGGCGGCAAACCCACCCGACCGATGAGCCGACGTTCAACGACTAACGCAGCGGCCGGGGTCGGCAGTCGGTTTGGATGCGCGCTCTCAGGCGGCCAGCGGCAAGTACCCCCCCGCGCGCAGGGCATACAGGCTGTCTTTGAGGGCGGCTAGGAACTGGTCGAGGGCGTCGTCGGTGTGTTCGGTGGAGAGGAAGAAGGTGAGGCCGTCGAAGGCGTAGATGCCGTGCAGGCGGAGGTGGGGGAGGAGGATCCAGAGCTCGGGGGAGAGGGCGAGGCGGAAGAGGGAGCCGAAGGGTTCGAGCTTGACGGGGAAGCGCTCGGTGGTGAGCCAGGCGTTGGCGCGCTGGCAGAGGTCGGCGGTGCGGGCGTTGAGGGACTCTTGCAGGGTGGGGCCGCGGTCGAGGAGCTCGGTGGTGACGGCGGCGGCGGCGGCCATGGTGAGGGGGTTTTTGGTGAAGGTACCGGCGAACCAGACCTTGTCGCTGCTCGGGCGGGAGTCGCCGGCGTGATGCCAGCGGCCTCCGTCGATGCGGTCGAGGAAGCGCGCGCTGCCGGCGATGATGCCAATGGGCAGGCCGCCGCCGAGGATCTTGCCGTAGGTGGCGAGGTCGGCGCAGACGCCGAAGTGGGCCTGGCAGCCGCCCTGGTGGATGCGGAAGCCGAGCAGGACCTCGTCGAAGAGGAGGGCGATGCCGCGGTCGCGGGTCAGGGTGCGCAGGGCGCGCAGGAATTCGACGGGCTGCAGGCTGGGGCTTCTGGCCTGCACAGGCTCGACGAGGACGGCGGCGATCCCATCGGCTCCGTCTTCGATGGCTTGCAGGCTGGCGGGAGAGCCGTACTCCAGCACCTGCACGTCGCGGCGTAGGCTGGCGGGCAGCCCCGACGGCATGTCGATGGCGGGCAGCGTGCCGTCGTACGAGCCGTGGTAGGCGTGAGCGAAACAGACGATGCGATCGCGGCCCGTGACGGCGCGGGCCAGGCGTAGGGCGCCCATGACCGCTTCGGCGCCGGTGTTGCAGAAGGCGACGCGCTCCATGCCGGTCATGGCGACGATGGCGCGGGCAACTTGGTTGGCGCGATCGGACTGAAAACCGATGGGCAGGCCGCGCTCAAGCTGCTCGGTAAGGGCGGCTTGCAGGAAGCGGGGGCGATGGCCAAACAGGTGGACGCCGAAGCCCAGGCAGTAGTCGGTGTAGACGTTGCCATCGATGTCCCAGACCTGCGCACCATCGGCGCGGGCGGCGACGATGGGGTAGCGCAGCGCTTTTTGGGCCAGCCAGGCCGCCTTGGCGCGCGGCGGGGTGCCGGCGAACAGCCCCTGCGACGAGCGGGCATCGGCGAGGGCGGGCCAGGTCTCTTCCCGTCGCTGCTGCGAGCCGCGCGTGCGGGCGACATAGCGCTCGGTGAAGTCGGCGAGGTAGCGGGCTTGGTCGGCGGTCAGCGAGTCCTGGGTCATGGCTCAGCTCCCGGCGGGGGTGGGGGGATGGGCGCGCCAGTCGAAAAAAGCGAATGCGACGGCGATGGCGACGACGGCTCGGCGGGGTCGAGCAGCACGGTGGCTAGCTCGTCGGCGTGCCGTCGCCACTTGCCAGGGCGGGGGGCAGAAAGCGTGACGCGCGAGAGCGGCAGATCCCCGCCGATGGCGCGATCGGCCTCATCATCCCAGGCGAGGGCGGCGAAGTCAGCCAGGCGGCGCAGCACGGCCCGCGGCGCGGCCAGAAGCTCCTCAAACTCGACAGTGGAGACGCGCGATGGGGGCAGGTCGGCGAGGTCGCGCTCGATGGCGCGGTTGGCGGCGGAATACTGGGCAGCGACAATCTCGACGAGCGGGCGACCGACCAGGGCCGGCCAGCCAGGAGGCAGAAGAAAACTCCAGCCGCGGTGCGGCCAGCCGGGCAGATCGCTGTAGGCCAGGAAGCGACGCTCGCGCCAGCCCTCAAGCAAGCTGCTAAGGTTCTCGCGGGGGTCGCGCTTTAGGTAAATGAACTGGGCGTCCGGAAACACGCTCCGTAGAAATGGAATGCGCAGCGCATTGGCGGGGGTCTTTTCGATGAAGCGCAGCGGGCCGGGGACGCTGGGTGCTGGGCTGCCGAGCAGGCTGGTACCGTCGCGGCGACGCAAGCGAACAGCCAAAGCGTGGCGCAGGGCAGCGCACACCTCGGGCGTGGCCTCGGCGGCGGACAGGGCATCCGAGGCGTAGCCGCGCGCCGCGGGGTGCAGAGCGGGGATGCCGCGGATCACCTCGTGACTCTCGCCACCGAGGGTCACGACCTCGGGCAGCCGCGCCAGGAGATCAAAAAGCAGGGTGCTGCCAGCCCGTGGCGCCGACATGACAAACAGCGGACGAGCAAAGAGCGGCGGACGCTCGCTATCGCCGACCAGAGCCCGCTCGACAGCCTGGGCAGCGGGAATAGGCAGCGGGGACGGCGGACGGTGCAGGCGGCGGGGCGCGGCGGGCGCCACGGACAGCGCAGTGTCGAGGATCGTCGCGGCACTGGTAGCCAGACCGCGGCGGGTAAGTAGAGGAAGCAGGCTCCCGCGGAAGCGTAAGAGGATATCCAGATAGGAAAGCTCACCGGCGCGGTGATGGCCATAGCGGGCAAAGGTTGCGGCCCAGGCAGCCTGCAGCGCGGCAAGCTCATCGCGCACGGTGCTTGCCTCGTCGGGGGGCAGGGCGACGGCGGCGGTGGCTTCGGCGATCTCGGCGCACAGCGTCGACACCTCGGCGGGGGAAAGGAGGATGGGCGCATCGGCAGCGAGCCGCAGATGCGCCGCCGGCTCGGGCGCACGGGACAGATCCGCCGCCGCCATGGTCTCGACAAGCAGGGTCAGCCCCCCCTCCCCCGTCGGATCGGCGAGCCCGTGCGCCTGGCGTCGATCGATGTCGATGACCTCGCCGGCCGCGAGGGGAAGCGAGTCGGAGCCGCAGTGCAGCCGCAGCCCGGAAAGCGGCGACAGCCCGACGAGGAAGGAGCGATAGCGATAGCGCTGATAGTCCAGACAGGCCCCGCTCCGGCTCTGCGCCACCTGGCTGCGCAGCAAGCGAGCCCGCGCAATCGGGCCAGGGAGCCGCAACAGCAGATCGAGAAGTGGCGGCGAGCCCGTAAGGACCGCAGTCACCGCAGCCGCGCCGGCTAGCGAGTAGTCAAAGCTGGCAGCCCCGCCGGGGGTGACAAGCGGCACCACCCGATCCCCCAAGAAACCTCCATCATCAGCGACGGCAAGCCAGGCGGATGCGGGCAGCGCGAGGGCAGCTTCCCGGGCTGCCGCGACCGGGACCGTTCCGGGCATGCGCAGCAGGCTCGGGCGCGGGATCACGCCGGCTCCCAGCGGGCAAAGCCTGTATCTAAGGCAGGCGAGCCGTCTGCGCCGCGCCAGGCGTGCGCCAGGCTCTCGGCGTCGGACTTGGCGATCGGCTCGACCATGTAGATGCGGCTCTCGGGCCCCAGGCTCAGGCGGCGGGTCGGCGTCCCGCGTCTGAGCTCAAGGACGTAGTTATCGCCCTGGGCATCGCTGGCAGCGGCGGCAAGCGGGCTGGGAGCGATGCGGCGGTTGCCCACGACCAGCATGCGGCCCTCGGCCTCTCCGTCGCAGTCGGTGAGGAGGGCGTCCTGAATCCATGCGGCTGGCACCGCGCAGCGCTCACGAATCTGCAGGTCCTCATCGAGCAGCACCACCGTCCCGCCTTCGGTATCGCAGAGCATGTAGCCGCCGGCCGGGCGTCGCCGAATGGCGTGCGGTCGGCGCAGCCCCGACAGCAGGACCTGGGGCGCGCCGTCGGGACGAGCGATCCGCACTAGCTCGCCGGTGGAAAACAGCGTCGCCAGCACGCCGCCGTCAGGCAGGGCGAGGGCCGAGTTGGGGTGGGTGGTCAGCGCGGCGGGCAGATAGCGCCGGTTGTAGCTGCGCGCGCGATCGAACCCCTGGGCGAAGCGGAAGCGCGACCCGCCGTAGCCGTGCTCAAACAGGAAGTACTCCCACAAGAGCGCGCCGGACTCGTCGATCTCGGCCAGCAGATCGGAGCCCGAGCTAGAGACCAGGAGCCCGCGCGGCGTGCGATCGAGCGTGTGTACGTGGTTGAAGTAGGGGTGCCCGAGCCGCTGCGAGATCTGCGTACCTTCGAGGGTGACGATCTCGTCGCTCTCCCACAGCGCGACCTGCAGGCGTCCGCCAGCGAGGAGGAAGCCAGTGGGCTTGGGCAGCGGCAGGCCGGCCAAGACCTGCCCGCCGTCCCAGTCGACGACCAGCAAGCAGCCGGTGGCGGCAGCGAAGATCGGCGGGCGCGGCAGGTCGGCGCCGGCGGCGACGTCCAAGAGCAGGCGTTTCTGGGCCTGCACCTCGGCGTGGACCGCTGACCACTCGCGGATGACGATGCTGACAAGACAGTGCATGCGATTTGCGCTCGGCTGGCCGGGGGCGGCTAGCTGGGGCTCTCTTCCATCGCGGCGATGAGGCGATGCCCCACGTAGTCGCCCCAAAGGATGCCGCGCTCGGTCAGAACAATTGCCGAGGGTTCGACGGTGATGAAGCCCTCGCTGACCAGCTCGTCGATCTCGGCGCGGCAGAGCTCCAGCACGTCGTAGCCGTAGCGACGCTGAAATTCTTTGCGGTCGAAGCGGATGAGCTTAAGGCCGAGGCCGAGGTCGCGCGTCATCTGCTCGCGCGCGGTCAGCCGATGGCCACGCAGAAGCGGCAGCTTGCCCGACTCGACCAGCTCGACATAGCGCGGCGAGTCGCTGGTGTTCTGCAGCGCGTGCTTGCGCAGCAGGCCAAACGCCGAGACGCCAAAGCCGTAGGTCTCGCGCCCGCGCCAGCCGCTCGACGAGTGCTGCTGCTCGAAACCCCCGCCCTTGGTGAAGGTGAAGAAGTTCACCGGCAGGTAGTTGGCCTCGCGGCAGCGCTCGATGGCGCGGGCGTTGAAGCGCAGCTCCTCGCTGTCGGTGGGCAGCACCAGCTCTTTGCGCTTGATGTCGGCGTAGTAGGCGCTGTTGGCGTAGACCTCGGTCTTGTAGACGGTGATCGAGTGGACGTCGCACTCGATGGCGCGCTGCAGGCTGTAGTCCCAGGTGGCCTCGGTCTCGCCGGCCAGGCCGGCCATGAGATCGATGTTGATGACGGCGCCAGTGGCCTTGGCCAGCTCGATGGCGCGACGGGCATCCGCCTCGGTGTCAGAGCGTCCGGTACGCGCCACGATCTCGTCACTGAACGACTGGATGCCCATGCTGATGCGGGTGACGCCGAGGTTCTTTAGGTGCTCGGCCTTGCTGGCGATCAGCGTGACGGGCTCGGCCTCGACGGTGATCTCGGGATCGACGATGCGCAGGTGACGGTGCAGGGCCTCGAAGATGCGGCTGAGGTTGTCCTTCGAAAGGAGCGTCGGCGTGCCGCCGCCGAAGTAAAGGGTGCGCACCGGCTGATCGGTGAGGTGGAAGCGCTCGGACGCTAGCTCGATCTCGCGGCACAGCGCAGCGACGTAGCGATCGATCTCGGCCTTCCGGCTCTCGCCCAGCGTCTGCACTTTGTAAAAACAATAGGCGCAGCGCTGCACGCAGTAGGGCGTGTGGACGTAGATGTTGAGCGGATCTGGCGAGAGGAAGCTGTCCAGGCTCTCGGGACGCCAGCGACGGAACGGCGGATAGTTAGTCAGGAAGCCGTGGCGGGTCGGCTCGCCTAGCTGGGGCAGACTGGAAGCACTCACGGCTGGCCTCCTGCCTGCATCTGCACGACGAGAACAGCTACGGCATCGAGGCTGCAGAAGGTCTCGCTGGTCATCTTTTCGGGCGGGAAGCTCAGGCCGTAGCGACGCTCGACCAGCGTGATCAGCTCGAAGAGGGTAATTGAGTCGAGGCCCAGCCCGCCTTCGAGCAGCGGTAGGTCGGCGCGTAGGGCAGCCTCGTCAAGCCCGAGCTTGAGATCGACAAGCAGCATGCGCCGTAGCTCAGAAAGCACAGCCGCAGGCGAGAGGGAACCCCCTGCACCGGGGCTGCCCTCCGCGGGGGTCGCGGTTGCGGTTGTGTCGAGGCGTGATGACGAGTCCATGTCCAACTCGGTTCTCCGTGTGATGAGGTGCAAAGACTACGGGACAGGCAAGAGACGCTGCAGGGCCTGACGATCCAGCTTGCCGCTTGGTAAGAGCGGCAGCGCCGAGAGCACGCGCAGATCGTCGGGCACCGCGAAGCTGGGCAGGCGAGCTTGGCACTGTCGCAGCACGCTGCTGGCCTCTAGCTCAGCGCCTGGCCGGGGACTGACAAAGGCCAACAGGGTCGGCCCACGCAGCGTCGGTGGGCCAAGCAAAACCGCCGCCCGCTCGACCGCGGGCAGAGCGCACAGGGCTCGCTCGACCTCGGCCAGCATGACCAGGCGTCCATCGCGCTTGGTGGCGTGATCGAGACGGCCAAGCACATCCACGCTGCCGTCGGGGTGCAGCCGTCCCAGGTCGCGCGTGGCATAGCCGTCCGCCCCCGGACCGCCGAGCGGCAGGCCATCGTCGTCGACGTAGCCAACAAAGCCACAGGGGTGGAGGCAGTGAAGCTCGCCAACGTCCGCACCGTCGCTGGCTCCGTCGGGGTCAGCCAAGCGCTCGTCCCCGGCGGCTGGCTGCACGCGCAGGGTCACCCCAGGCAACGGCGGACCGACCCGACCGGCTGGCGTCTCACCGGGCGGCGTGGCGCAGATGACCCCCATCTCCGTCGAGCCATAGAGGTTTTTGACCTGGCCATAGCAGGCCTCGGCCTGGGTCTGTAGCTCGGGGCTGAGCCGGTCGCCGGCGATAACCACCGCGCGATAGCTGGCCGTGCTCGCCCGCGGGCGGACCAGGGTGGCGCACAGGCCCGGCGTCAGGAAGCCCAGCGTCGGCTGAAACCGTCGCTCGGCGTCGAGATAGCGCAGCAGGTTCGCCCCCGGCAGAAGTTCGACGCAGGCCCCTGCCAATAGCGCCGGAAGGAACGCTGCGCCGAGGCCGTACATATGGGCCAGGGGCACCGGAACCAGGACACGATCGGCATCGCTCAGCGCCAGTCGGGCCCGCGCCAGATCGGCATTCTGCACCAGGCTGACCAAGCTGTGCCGCACCCACTTAGGCGCCCCCAGGCTGCCCGACGTGCGCAAAAGAAGCTGTCCCTGGCGCAGTGGCGAGTCGGCGGCAAGCTCGCTACGCCCCTCGGGAACACTCAGCTCCAGCCAGTCGGCAAGCGGCGGCAGCGGGTCGTCGGCGGCAGTACCAGAGCCAGGAGGCAGCATCGCGCGCGGAGCCAAGCGCAGACCCACAAAGCGCGGCAAAGGAAGCGCGTGTTCAGCCCGATCGACCGCCGGGACCAGCACCACGGTTTGGCCCTGCTGCATGAGCGCAAGCAGGGTCAGGGCTGACGGTAGGGTGTTGCTGGCGACGAGGGCGACCGGCTGGCCGGGAACGACTCCGGCAGCGACAAGCTGTGCCCCGATCCGGACAAGCTGGCTCGCCACATCGCGGGCGGCGATGTGGCAGTTCCCATCTGAGATCGCCCCCCAAGACCGCGGATTCATCGCGCCGCTCGCCCCCGCGCCGTGCTGCCTGGTCCCCACTCCCCGGTCTTGCCCTCGCTAGCCGACGGAGGGCGCGTGGGAACCCCAAGCTGGGCCGCGGAGCATGTCGCACGATGGCGTTTCACCGACGACATGCTACGAATCAGCCGCAGGCCAAGTCAAGGCACAAGACAGCGGCTTTGGCGTCGCTGAGCAAGTCTCTGCCAGCCTCCTAGTTGGCCCAACCATAGGACCATCCCGCGCAAGCCCAGCCCCGGGCCAGCCCCCCGCCCCCGCCTCGCGAAGTCGCATTGACCGCGCTGACAGCAGCGTGGTACGAGCCGACCCAGCGTGTCATGGTCCGAGTCGAGGTCGTCAAGCTTCAGGTCTACTTCAGTGACTGTGATCCTCTGGGGATTGCGGGGCAGAGCAGCTACTTTCGCTGGTACGACGCGGCGTCGCGCATCTATTTCGAGCGCTGCGGCGTCCCCCCCTGGCGCGATCTAGAGAAGTCGTGCGGCATCATCGGCACGCCGCTTCTAGAGGTCGCTTCGCAGTTCTTCGAGCCGCTCGACCCCGGCGACCCCATCGAGATCGAGACCTCGATCGTCAGGTGGGAGTCCAAGGTCTTTACCCAGCGCCACGTGCTCTATCGTCACGGTCTGCGCCACGCCGAGGGCGAAGAAAAGCGGGTCTTTGCCAGTCGCGATCCCCAGACCGGTCGCGTCTACGCCATCCCCATCCCCGACGACATCCGAGCCAGCTGCCAGTGAGACCGCATCCCCATCCTCATCCTCGATTCCCCATCGAAGCGCCCAGAGCCTGCGGCCTGCCGCAAAGCCATGCCCAGGGCTCCCTCCGCTAAGGAAAGCTCAGGCTATGTTTATCTCCCATAAATATCGCGCAATTTTTGTTCATATCCAGCGCACCGGAGGCAATTCCATCCAGCGTATTTTCGAAGAACACGATCCGGATCTATTGGAAGCTGTGCCCATCGATCCAGAAAAGCTACGGACCAAGCACTGTTATCTACAGGATATTCAATCGGCGCTGCCGCCAGAGGTATTTCGTTCCTATTGCAAGTTTGCTGTCGTGCGCAATCCCTTTGACCGATTGCTGTCCTGGTATTCTCACCTCACCGGCGAGCGCAACGCCGAGGACGCCGGCATCCTGTACGGCGGGCCGGGCCTGCCCCCTGCCCCACTCGCCGAGCTCGCCGAGCGTCACGAGTCGATCGGGGACCGGGTACGCAACGCGGTGCAGACGCAGGCCCGGGACTTTGCCGCCTTTGTGCGCCTGCCGGCCGACGGGGCCGATGGGCTGTTCGCCCGCTTTCACGCAAACCAGACCGACTATTTGACCCTCGACGGCCGCTTGGCGATGGACGACATCCTGCGGTTCGAGACCCTGCCCGCCGACTTCGCGCGCCTGGCTGACCGCCTGGGCTTCCCCGGCCGCCTCCCCCACCGCAACCGCTCGACGCGCAGCCATGGCCCCGCCCCCGAATACGACGCCGAGACCCAAGCCCTAGTCGCCGCCCGCTTTGCCCGCGATTTCCAGGCCTTCGGCTATCAGCCAGACGGATCGCCCCATGCTGCTTGAGCTGATCAAAGCGGCCCCCCCGGCCGAGCGGGCCCGACTGCTGGCAGCGGCGCTCTTGCCGGGCTTTGCCGACGCTGCGATCATCGCCATCATCCAGGCCGGTATCCATGCCGGCCCAGCCCAGAGTGAGTCGCTGTTCCTGGCCTTCTGCCTGGCGCTCGTCGGGCAGGTTGTGGCCGTCCGCCTGGGTGCGCGCAGCTTTGCTGGCCTGGTCGAATCGGGGCTGTGCCAAGCCCGCATCCGGATAGCCGAAAAAATCCGCCGCGCCGAGCTAGCGCAGGTCGAAAAGATCGGCGCCGGCGAGATCTACACCCGGCTGACCCAAGCCACCAATGCGATCTCTAGCAATTTATGGTCGGTCTGTGTCATGGCCCAGTCCGCAGTTATCTTAGTTTGTATATCTTTATATATTGCCTATCTTTCCCTATGGGCCATCCTGCCTATTTTGCTTTTCTATGGCGGCGGTGGGACTCTGTTTCTGATTCGGCGTCGACAGGTCCGCCAGACGATGCGCGAATCCGCCGCCGACCAAGTCGAGCTGTTTTCCTACCTCTCTGAGCTCTTGCAAGGCGGGAAGGAAGTCCGCCTGAACCGCCGACGAGGGGATGCGCTGATCGAGGAGCTACGGCGCACCGCCGACTTGCTGGGCGAGGCACCGCGCCGTATCAACCGCATCCTGCAGCAGAACTTCCTCACCGCTCGCCTGGCCCTGTTCGCGCTGATGGCCTCCGTGGTTTTTGTGTTGCCGCTGCTGCTGGGGGCGAGCGCGTCGACGGAATTTCTGTCCGCGCTGCTGAGCAGTGCGATCTTTATGTTTGCGCCGCTCTCAGCCTTCCTGCGCTCCGTGCCCGAATACGAGCGCGCCTCTCTGGCCACCGAATCGCTGCAAGCGCTGGAGGCTCGACTCGATCACGCGGGCTCGGCTACTACCGATGCTATCGAGGCTCCCGCGCCCACTGCCCATGACGCTCCTGGGCCCAATCAGGGGCCGCAGCACATCGTCCTGTCTGACCTCTCCTTCGCTTACCAGGACCCCGCTGGGGGGGCTGGCTTTGCCATCGGGCCCGTCTCCCTCGAAATACACCGCGGCGAGATCATCTTCTTCGTCGGCGGAAACGGCTCTGGCAAGACCACTCTCCTAAAGACCCTCGCGGGCCTCTACATCCCCTCCTCTGGCTCCATTTCCGTCGATGGCGTTCCCCTTACCAACGACAACAGACAGGCCTTCCGCGAGAACTTCGCCGCCATCTTCACCGACTTCCATCTCTTCAAGAAGCTCTATGGCCTGACCCAGTCCTCACCTCAGCAGGTCGCGCAGCTCCTGCAGCAACTACAGATCGCTCATAAGACCGCTTACGGCGACAACGGCTTTACCCGCACAAACCTCTCTACCGGACAGCGCAAGCGCATTGCCATGGTCGTCGCTCTCCTCGAAGACCGACCCCTTTACATCTTCGACGAGTGGGCCGCTGACCAAGACCCTGAGTTCAGACACTACTATTACGAACAGCTTCTCCCTGACCTCAAGCGACGCGGAAAAACCGTCCTCGCCATCTCCCATGACGACCGCTACTTCCACTGCGCTGATCGCGTCGTCACCCTCGACTACGGCACCGTCCGCTCCATCGATACCTTCCCGCAGCCAGGTGGAGCGAACCCCATCGTCGCCCGCCCGGAGTCGCCCCCATGACCCTCTATGACTTCCTAAGCTCCGAACGCGAGG
>CALFYE010000178.1 GCA_937952145.1 uncultured Myxococcales bacterium | reverse complement strand
GATCTACACAGGCGAAGACACTCTTTCCCTACACGACGCTCTTCCGATCTGCATATCCTGCACGAGTCGCAGCGCGGTCGCACGCTGCCGTCCACTGCGACCGAGGGCCTGCTGGTTGCGGCGCGGGCCAGCGTATATTCGCGGGTGCTGCGTGGGCACACCGAAGAGGTGCGCTCCGCCACGTTTTCGCCCGATGGTCTGCGGATTGTCAGCGCCGGCATGGACAAGACGGCGAGGCTCTGGAATGTGAAGACCGGCGAGACGATCTTGGTCCTTAGCGGGCATCAAAGCGGCCTGCGCTGGGCATCTTTTTCACCTGATAGCAAGCGCATCGTCACCGCTGCCGAAGACAAGACGGCGCGTGTCTGGGATGCCGTGACCGGCGCCGCTCTTCTTTCGCTGGAAGGCCACGATGCAGAGGTTCGCACGGCGTTCTTCTCGCCCGATGGCACCCAGATCCTGACGGCCAGCAACGACAAGACGGCGCGTATCTGGGATGCCGAAAAAGGAACGGAGCTGCGACGGCTAGAGGGGCATGAGCAGGGCGTCCTGTCCGCCGTCTATTCACCCAACGGGCAGCGCATTCTGACCGCCAGCCAAGATCAGACGGCGCGCGTCTGGGACACCAAGCGCCTGCGGGTTCGCCTGACGCTGGCCGGTCACACCAATGCCATTCGCTCGGCGGCGTTTTCCCCCGACGGGCGGAACATCGTCACCGCGTCCTACGACAACACGGTGCGCGTCTACAGCGCCGAGACCGGCAAGGCCGTGCTGGCACTGGAAGGGCACGCCAGTGACCTGCGCTGGGCGGTCTATTCCCCCGATGGGAAACAGATCGTCACAGCCAGCTTGGATCAGACGGCGCGAGTCTGGGATGCCGAGACCGGCCGGGCGATGATCTCGCTGGAAGGGCACACCAGCGGCGTGCGCTCTGCTGCGTACTCGCCGGACGGCAGCCTGATTGTCACGGCCAGCTACGACAACACCATGCGCATCTGGGACCTGCAGAATGGGCGGGCGCTGCGGTCGCTGGAAGGGCACTCGTATCCGGTGCGCTCGGCGGTGTATTCGCCGGATGGCCGCTCGATCGTCACCGCGAGCATGGACCACACGGCACGTATCTGGGATGGCCAGTCGGGTCAGAGCCTGCGCACGCTGCAGGGACACGGCGATGGCGTGCGCTGGGCGGCCTATTCACCCGATGGCGCGCGGATCGTGACGGCGAGCATGGATAAGACGGCGCGTATCTGGGAGGTCGCCAGCGGCAAGAGCCTGCTTGAGCTCACCGGCCACGGCAACAGCGTGCTGACGGCGCAGTTCTCACCCGATGGCAGGTTCGTCGTGACGGCCAGCGATGATTACTCGGCACGGATCTGGGACTCGCAGACCGGCGCGGCAGTGCGCTCACTGCAGGGGCATAACCTCTCGGTGCAGTCGGCGGCGTACTCCCCGGATGGGCTTTCGATCGTCACCACCAGCTTGGATCACACGGCCAAGATTTGGGAGGCCGCGACCGGCACCATGCGGCTGACCTACACCGGACACACCGGCCGCCTGCTGTACGGTGTCTTTTCGCCGGATGGGGCGCGCGTCGTGACCAGCTCGGATGACAACACGGCGCGCATCTGGGATGCCAAGTCTGGCCGCACCGTTTCGACGCTGGAAGGCCATGTCAACGGCGTGCGCAGCGCGACCTTTTCGCCCGATGGCAACTTCGTGGTAACCGCCAGCTACGACAACACGGCGCGTATCTGGGATGCGAACAGCGGCAAGCCGGTCCTGACGCAAGAAGGGCACACCAACGGCATCAACTCGGCGGCCTATTCCCCCGATGGGCGCTGGATCGTCACCGCCAGCTCGGATCGCACGGCGAAGATTCATCCCGCTTCGCTCATCGCCTACTTCACCATCGGCTGCAACCTGCTGCGCTCGAACGCTGAGTTCAACAAGGTCAAGGACGTCTGTCGGCCGTATCTCGATCGCTGGCCGGCTCGCTGAGTCGACCGCACTGTGGCGTCAAACGGGCGGTGCCCGGTGCCCTGGACTGCTCTGCTTGGCGACATTGCCTGCCGGCCCGGCGGGTGCTTTGCACTACGCCCGCAGTCGGTGCTGGTGCAGGGCCTGGTAGTGGGGGAGGCAGTGAGCATAGGCGGGGGCAAGGGGGCCGTGTTCGATGGGGCGGGCGGGAGCGCGCGGGGCCTGGAAGCCGCGGCTGTTAGCGACGTCGGCGTGCCAGGGTTCCCAGAGCTGCCATTCCGGGCGCGGGCCAGGAGGCCAGCTGAGAGCCTGGGGCAAAAAAGGAATGCTGAGCCTCTGGCAGAACTTCTTGATGAGCACTTCAGGAGCGCTGCAGAGGTCTTCGGAATCGAGCACGCAGGGCGTCTGGCCGGTCTGGGCAGCGACCAGCTTGAATAGGTCGTGCAGGCGCTCGTAGCCGGTCTCTTCTAGCGCGAAGTCCGGCATCATCTTGTGCAGCGACGGCAGGACATGGCCGGGATGGCGAATCAAGAAGGCGTGCTGACAGCCCGGCAGCAGATCGAGCCGCATCTGTCCGCTTAAGTGCAGAGCCATGTCTTTGAAGAAAACGGACTGTCGGTTGGCGAGCGCCGTGATTCGCCCCGCAACGGCTGCGACCTCGTTTTCGGCCCCTACCGGGATGGCGTCATAGCGCGCGCTGCGCCGGCTGGGGCTGTAGTAGTACGAGACGGAGAACGGCTCGTGAAGGACGTGAAAATCGCCTCGCTCCATCATCATGCGTTCAAACGCGGTAGAGACCGACCGCGGCACAGCCCACAGCGCCAACATCATGCGCCGCAACCTAACATGTCTGCCGGCGGGCGTTGGGGCGCATGACGGGGCGCCGCGCGGCGCTGCGTTCTGCGGCCGAAGATGTGTACGATGCGGCGAATTCTCGGAGCTGCCATGTCTGCTTCCTCGGACGCTGCTGATCTCGCTCGCTTTGGGTATCGCGCACAGCTGGCTCGCCGCCTGGGGAGCTTTTCGGCCTTCGCTGCCGGCTTTTCCTATCTATCGATCCTGACCGGCATCTTTCAGATGTTTCACGTCGGTTTCGGGGCGGTGGGGCCGGTGTGCTTCTGGACGTGGCCGGCGGTCTTTGCTGGGCAGCTCTGCGTCGCGCTGTGCCTGGCCGAGCTGGCGGCGCAGTATCCGCTGGCCGGCGGGCTGTACCAGTGGGCGCGGCTCAGCAGCGGCGATAGCCTGGGGCGGATCGTCGGGGGACTTTATCTGGCCTGCCTGGTGGTGACGCTGGCCGCGGTGCCACTGGCCTGGCAGACGACCTTGCCGCAGCTGTGGTCGGGGTTTCGGCTGCTCGGGCCCGCCGAAGACGAGAGGGCCGCAGCGGCGAACGCGGTGCTGCTGGGCTGTGCCCTCATCGGGTTGAGCTGGGTGGTCAACGCGGTAGGTGTGCGGCTGCTGGCCTGGATCAACAACGCGGGCGTCTTCGCCGAGCTCTTGGGCGCGCTGGCCCTGGTGGGGCTCTTGGGTATGCGGGCGGCGCACAGTCCCGCGATTCTGCTGCAGCGCTTCGGCCACGGTGTGGCGATGGCCCAGAGTCCGTTTTCTGGCTTCCTGCTGGCCATGCTGATGTCTTCCTATGTCATGTTTGGGTATGACACGGCCGGCGCACTGGCGGAGGAGACCAAGGATCCACGTCGCCGTGTTCCCCGCGCCATCTTGCAGGCGCTGACCGCCGCTGCGGTCCTGGGCGGGCTGCTGCTCTTGGTCAGTCTGCGCGCGGCTCCCGATCTGCAGGATGTCCGACTTGGGAATCCGAGCTTCGGTCTGCCTTTCTTGCTGCGTCAGGTGCTGGGATCAACGACTGGCAAGTTCCTGTTGGCCGACGTCGCCTTCGCTATCGCGGTATGTACGCTGGCGGTTCATACCGGCGCCGCGCGCTTGGTCTTTGCCATGGCGCGCGATGGCTCCCTGCCCGCCGCCCGCCAGCTGGCGAAGGTCGCACCGCACCGTCAAGTCCCGCAGGTTGCCGTCGCCAGCGTCGGGCTGCTGGCGCTCGTGGTTTTATTGCTCAATATCCGCCATCCACAGATTGTCGCGCTCTTGACCTCGGTAGCGGTTATCTGGGCCAATCTGTCCTATTTGCTAGTGACCGGACCGCAGCTCTGGCGGCGACTTCGGAATCCGATGTCGTCTCCGGAGACCGCGAGTCCGGGGTTTAGTCTGGGCCGCGCCGGTCTGCCGATAAACCTCCTAGCGGTGATCTTCGGAATCGGAATCTGCGTCAACATCGGCTGGCCGCGCGCTGCGGTCTATGGCAGTGGCTGGGCCCAGCGCTTCGCAGCGCTTTATCTCACCGGGGGCGTGCTGCTGCTCTGCGGGATCGCATTGCTAGTGTCGGGCCCGAAGGGGTCGCAGACTGCCGTTGACTCGGCCAGTCCGGCGCCGGAGTCCAGCTGAGGGGCGGCGGCGGGTCGGGGCGTAGCTCCCCGCTTCCTGCGCCGGACGCAGACTGGGCGCCGAGGCGGCACGACGCTCTTTTCAAGGCTGCCGATTCTTCTTACTCTCGGGCATGCGCGTAATTTTGACTGGGGTTACCGGGATGGTTGGCGAGGGTGTGCTGCTGGAGTGCCTTGAGAATCCAGCGGTCGATAAGGTGCTGAGCGTGTCGCGCAAAGCGACAGCGCACAGCCACCCCAAGCTAGAACAGCTGCTCGTCCCGGATTTTCGCAACTTGGCGGCGGTCGAGGACAAGCTCACCGGGTACGACGCCTGCTTCTACTGCGCCGGGGTGAGCTCGGCCGGCATGAGCGAAGCCGACTACACCGTCATCACCTACGACACGCCGGTCGCCTTCGCGACGACGCTGGCGCGGCTGAATCCCGGCATGGTGCTTTCGCACGTAAGCGGAGCCGGTACCAGCGGCAGCGAAGACAGCCGGATGATGTGGGCGCGCGTCAAAGGACGGGCCGAAAACGCCCTCATGCGGCTGCCGTTCCGCGGCGTGTACAACTTTCGCCCCGGGCTGATGACGCCCAAGCCGGGCCAGAAGCATGTAAAGGGCATCTTCCGCGCGGCGCTGGTGCTGACGCCGGTGCTGAAGGTGATCTTCCCCATGCTGACGCTGGCCCAGGTCGGACGCGCGATGATCCGCTGCGTGTCAGGCGGCGCGCCCAAGCAGGTGCTGGAAGTGGCGGACATCGCCGCGCTGGCGTCGCAGGCGTAGCCGGGCGCAAGCAGGTGTTTACAAATTAACGTCCCCTGCGAGCCGCCGACCTACCTCGGGGCGGGCGCTTGTTCTTGCCGGCACCGCGTGTGTCTCGCCGACGAGTCGGAACGCAGAGCGGCAGCAAGGCCCCGGCTACACGGGCTCTCCCCGGGGAGAAATGTTATTTGGGAATGAGCCACTCCCAGTGGTTTCCACCTCTATTGAATAGATACAAGGTGTGCGCGATGTTATCGCCGAATTTTTCAAAATCGGCATAGTAATAGGGCGCCGGATATGTATAAGAAAATACGCGCACGCGCACATGGAAGTGCCAGCAGAAGGCAGTGATCTCGCTGTCTGAACCCCAGCGGTTGTAGTCGAGGGCGTTTTGCGCCACCTGCTCCATCTCCTGCAAGTATTTCGATGTGATGCGGAAGCGGTTACGCAGGGCTGGTGTGGTGCGAAAGACGCGGCAGATGATCTCGCGTAGCTTTTCGTGCTTGTACGAGTTGTTGCTGGCTTTCTGGTACGCCGCCGCCAGGGCATGGAACAGACAGTTGCCATCGCTGGGGGTGCCCTTGACAGTGAATGCTTCGTCGAGCGATTCCTGCAGGGGCCGCTTGCGCAGCTGGCCGCTAACGTCGACTAGCCGTTTGTCGAAGCTCCGCTTCCCCTTGGTGCGACTTTCCTTCTCTTTAAGTAGGAACTCAGTCTCTTCGTTGAGTGGCACCGGCAGCTCTGATGATAGGTGGCCATACTCATCACGGTAGATGAGGATCATTCCCTTTTTGAGGGCCATCTGTCGCGCCAGTTCGATCAAGCGAACCTCGTGAAAATTTACCAACCAGGAGTCGAGCTGAATCAACGAGCCACCCGTGTGCTCGATTGTCTTTTTCTTCTCCTCCTCGCTACGATCATCTTCCCCTATTTCGGGCTTCTCGCGATACTTTGGGTTCTTATGGGCGCCGTATAGCTTCTCCTGGGTGCTGTTCTTTTGAATTAGCTCTGCGTAGCGCTCATAGTCCTCTTCGTCTATGCCGTACTTCTCAAGATACAGTTTCTTATAACCGCCTTCGCGAAACGAGGGCAGCTTCGCGATGTGCTCGATGATCATCCGTCCAGCGGGTATGTAGGCCGGAAAGGTGCTCTCGCGTTCGCCAGCGATGGCTGCGCCGATGCGGATCTTCCCCAGGTTATTGAGCGAACGGACGTGTAGGGGCGCATCATCAATGTAGTCGCTCAGGCTGTGCAGCGACACGAAGACCTTGCCGGAATAGGGGCGCTCGGCGCGACCGTACTTGTTCCAGCGCGGCAGGAGCCGTTCGTGATAGTGACCCTCGTAGAACTTCTTGCCGTAGGCGTACTTCAGCGCATGGCGGGGCACGTCTCCCGTCGAGACGAACGGACATTCGGCGTTCTTGAGCCCTTCATAAGGGGCCCAGGATTTGGGCGGCTCGAAGCCGTACACCATCTGGAAGATCTTGTGTTGCTTGACCTTCTCGCTCTGGATCTTCTTAAAATTTTCGTCGTCCTGAAGTTCCTTCTCGACCTTTTCGAGCCGTTTCTTGAACCAGCCCTTTTCGGTCGCGATGTAGAGCTGAATCGCCGAATGAAAGTAGTCATAATTGTTGGTGTAGACGTCCTGCAGTGCGTGCGCCTGACTGTCGAATACATAGTTCAGGTATTCGAACGGCCCCGTATCGCGCTTGTTAACCAGCAGATCCTTGAGATTCTGCGCTTTGAGTTCGAGCTGCAGGAGTTCTTTTTCCGTACACTGGCCAGAGAAGTACTTGGCGGGGCTGACCCGTGCCTCGGCGAACACTGCGAAGCTGTAGATCGCCATGCCGACTTCCACCGTCTCTCGGCTCGACTGCCGGGCGCGCCGATCGAAGCCGCTCGTCTTATAGGTTATGCCGCGGTACTGCGCGAACGCGAACTTGGTCTTCAGCTGCCCAAACTCGATCTTGGCGAGTTCACGCGCCTCTTGTTTTTCCTTGCTCGTGGCTTTGATGTTAAGTTCCGTATTCATCAGATCGGCGAATATTTTCTGAGCCAGCTTAAAGTCGCTCTCGACCTGTTCGGTCCAGTCCTCGCCGTGGTGAATTTGAGCGTTGAACGTATACCGCTCATCGTCCCACATCTCTTTTTGCTCTAGCATCTCGTACGCCTTGGAGCGTACCCAGTGGGGATTCGGATCCAGACCTTCATGGACGCGGAACGTCTTTTTCTTTGGGCGTGATTTGAAGACAAACTCCGGAATGTCGTTGTCTGAGAGAAGCTTACGTGACTTGACCAGGGACTCCGACTTGTCTTCGTCCTCCTCATCGGAGTCGTCTGAGGCGTAGCCCTCGAAGTCCTCGTCCAGATACTTGACTTGGCTATTTTTCTGCTGGAGCAGCCACTTGTAATTCTTCTGGAGTTTCTCCCGACTGTCACGCTTGGCCACATCGGGCCAGGCGATGCTGAGTTCGGAGTACAGTTTCTTGATATCGAGCGAGCCTTCGGTGAGTAGCTGTTTTTCCGATTCCCAGGGATAGTTCTCGATGAGCCGAAATAGCTCTATGGCCTTAAACTGCAAGGTCTTCTTGAACTGATTCTGCAGGGTCTTGAGCGCCTCAGATTGCTCCTTGGGGTCATTCTCTTTCTTGACGTACTCCTGCAAGCTATCCACGTATTTGCGTAGCATGACAAGGTTGCCACTCGCCAAAAGATCGCGAATGTCTTGTTCCCATACCTTTTGATTGGCTAGTTTCCAGTAGTCTTCGTCGCCGATCGGCATTCTGCCCCCGCCATGAAGATATCACGGCTGGCGGGGCTATGGCTCGCCTGATCCCGATAGTGCTGCCACTGGCGTACATGTAAACACCTTCTACGCGCGCCCCCGCCCCCCAGAATCGCGTATGAATCTCGCATGAGCCGCTTTGTTCCCGGTCCGCTGCCGCTGCCGCTGCTTGGTCCGCTGGGCAATATGCTGTGGTTTCGCCGCGACCCGCTGCGCTATTCCGAGCGGCTGTTCCGCACGTACGGATCGCTGGTTGGCCTGGTCGATGGCGCTGCCAGTGCCCGCGCCAGGCGTCCGTTGAGCGTGGTCTTTGCGACGGGGGCGGAGCTAAATCGCGAGATCCTGACGCAGCACGAGCGCTACAAGACCTACGCGCTGTCGGGGCAGTTCTTTCCCGGCAAGAACGTGACGCCGCGCACCCGCCCGCTCTTGCGCATGCTGACCGGACTGTTTCACGTAAACGGCGAAGAACACCGTCGACATCGGCACCTGCTGATGCCGTCGTTTCACAAGGCGCGCATCGAATCGTATCGCGACGACATGGTCCGCCTGACCGAGGAGATGCTGGCCGGCTTCACTCCCGGGCGGGTGATTGATCTGTCGGCCGAAGTGACGCGACTGACGCTGCGCGTGGCGACGCAGACGCTGTTTGGCGACGATGTGGGCGAGGCGGGTATGCAGGTGGCGTCCTGGCTGCAAGAGTGGCTGTCGGTGATGTTTCAGCCGGGCATGTACCTGCGAGCGGATCGGCCGCTATTGCCCTATCGCCGCTGGCTGGATCGCACGCATCAGATTGATCGCGCGATGGCCGACATCGTGACCCGCAAGCGACAGCGCGGCGGGGCGGGACGCGACATGCTGTCGATGCTGCTGGCGGCGCGCGATGAGCACGGCGTGGCGCTCAGCGATGACGAGCTGATCGGCCACGTCAGCGTCATTTTTGCGGCAGGACATGAGACCAGCGCCAACGCGCTGCAGTGGATTCTGTTGCTGCTGTCGCAGCATCCCCAGGTAGCCTGCGCGCTCGTCGACGAGCTGCGCGGCGAGCTGCGTGGTGCGGCGCCGACAACGGAGCAGCTGGCCCGCTTGCCCTTCCTGGATGCCGTGGTGCGCGAGGGGCTGCGCGTGCTGCCGCCGGTGCCGCTGTATCCGCGCTACATCTCGGAGCCCTGCGAGCTGCAAGGCTATGCCCTGCCGCGCGGCACGGTGATCTTCCTGAGCATGTATCACCTGCATCACGATCCTGCGCTGTATCCGTCCCCGCAGGCCTTCTTGCCGGGGCGCTTCCTGGGCAGCAAGCCGGGTCCGTTCGAGTACAGCCCGTTTGGGGCGGGTCCGCGCATGTGCATCGGCGCGGCCTTCGCGACGCTGGAGTTAAAGATTGCGCTGGCGCTGATCCTGCAGCGGGTGCGCATCGCGATCGTGCCGCCTGCCGAGCTGGGCTTCCGCGTCGCTATCACCATGGCCCCGCGCCCGGGCCTGCGTGCCCGGCTGCATCCGCCCGATGGCCGCTGGGCCAAGGACACAGGAGGCATCCGCGGTGGGGTGCGCGAGCTGGTCGATCTGCCGCTCTGAGCTCGGCAGCGCATGGCTTGGATCGCGCGGGGCGTAGCCTGCTCAGGTCATTCGATGTGGTACTCGAAGGTCTGCATAAAGCAGATCGGAACGGGCTGTGGCTTGAAGCGCCAGCCGCTGACCACGCGGATAATCTCTTCGTCGGCGTCGGCGATGCCCTCCATGACATCGACGCCACTTGTGGTGCCGTCTTCGGCGAGGCAGATCTTGTAGCGGGCGGTGACGACTTGGCCGCGCAGGCGGGCTTTGACGAAGTTGGGGAGGCGTGGGTCCGTTCGCTCAATCGCCTCTTTTCTAACCTGGATGGCGGGGAGGAGACCCAGAGAGGCCGGGGAGGAGCTGTTCGTCGGGCCGCGGAACGTCAGGAACTGATAGGTGCAGATCGGAATGCCCATGGGCTGGATCCGCCCCTCGCGGAGCTGCGCCAAGACGGCGGCATCGCCGGCCCCCAGCCCACGCTGCGGAGTGACCTCGATGATCCGGCCGTCGCCCCCGTAGCAGGTGCGATAGACGGCGGTGCGCGCTTCGCCGGTGGTCAAAGGTGGCGATAGCGGCCAGGGCACCGGCCCGCGGGTATCGGTGCGCAGGGCAGAAACGATCTGCGGCGCGACAAAGTTCCAGTGCTTCTTCTGCTGCGAGCAGCGCGGCGACTCGGGGTCGATCACGAAGGTGAACAGAAGGGGCGCGCAGGCCACGCTGTCACGCGCCGCAAAGCGCCAACCTTGCAGGGTCTTTATGATCTGTGGATCGGCCTGCGGCAGGCTCTGCAGCGCAGAGATGTTGTCGACGCTGCCATCGGGTTTCACACACAGCCGATAGCGCAGCGAGACGGTGCTGCAGGACAGCTGCGCTTTGATCGACTCGGGCAAGTGCGGGACGGCCGCGCCGGCGGCTTGGGTCGGCTGGAGCTCGGCCCAGGGGACGGTCTTGGGTGGGGTCTCGCCGAAGTACAGGCGATCGCGATAGGCGATGCGGGCCGCCTCATCGCTGCCCTCGGGGAACAAGCGGGTACAGCTGGTCAGGAACTCCTCGGCCGCGTGCGCCGCGCCCCCTTGGCGGGCGGTGACGAAGGCCTGCTCGTACTGCGTGCGGGCCTTGTCGCGTTCTCCCCGCAGCTCGTGCACGCGACCTAGGCAGGCGAGTCCCTGCGCAACCCCAAAAGCATCGGGCAGAGGCCGCAGGAGGCTCACCGAGCGCTCACAAGATTCGAACCCCCGGTTGAGATCACGCCCCGCGGTCTGCAGGTCGCCGAGGTCGCGCAGCAGCGTGGCCTGTAGCCGCGGCCTGCCGGCTCGCTCCGCCAGTGCCAGGCCCTGCTCTAGCGCGGCCCGGGCCTGTGCCTCCTGGTTCTGCGCATAGAAAAGTATCGACTGCTGCGCCCGCACTTCGGCCTGGCCACTCACGCTGCCCAGCCGCTCCGACAGCGCATTCGCTCGCTCCAGCAGCTCGGCGGCGACGCGAAAGTCTCTTCGCTGTCGGGCCTCCCGCCCTAGCGCGAGGAGGGACCGGGCTTCGCCACCGACCCAGCCCATCTGCTGGGCTAGGCGCAGGCTGAGCTGCAGGGCGTCCACCTCCGTGCGCGAGCGCGGATCGCTGGGGGGCAGGGCGCCTTGCAGCCGCAGCAAAAGCTGCTGACCGCCGTGATCTTCCAGACGCTGCCACAGCGCCAGGGAGCGCTGGTATTCCTCGCGCGCGGCCTCGCTCTCCCCCGCCCAGAAGGACGCGGTCCCCATCATGGAGTGCGCCCTGGCCAGCTCGTAGAGATTGCCGCGCTGCTGCGCCAGGCGCAGCGCCGCTTGGGCCCAGGACAGCCCACGGTCGAGCCGACGGTACGACGCCGATGCCGCCAGGTTAATCAGGGCCTGGATCTGCCCCGGGACATCATCCTGGGTCCGCGCCAGCCGCAGCGCCTGTTCGTAGTGCTCGTCTGCGGCTTGGAGCTGCGAGAAGTGATACAGCACATCGCCCTGCTGGTTGAGCAGCTCTGCCTCCAGAGCTCGATCGGGGGCTTGGCGCGCGGCGGCGGTCGCCTGTTCGGCGTAGCTGAGCGCGTTCTTCGCATCACTCATCTCGCTGAAGGCCCAGGCCAGATGGGATAGAGCCAGCGCCCCGCAGATCGCGTCGCCGGCTGCACACTGCTTCTGCGCCTGCTGCAGCGTCAAGAGGCCTGCTTCGGGCTGAGCGGTCCAGATTTGTGCCCGGCCATACAGGGACCACAGACCGGGCGGCAGCGACGGCGGCGCTGAGGAAAAAAGCGAGTGCAGCACGGCGGCCAGCAGCCGGTATCGCTGCTGACGGTAGGCATGGAGCGCCAGGATCGCCGGATAAAGCGGCGCCGGGTTGGCCGCGGGCAGTGCTGGCAAGGCCAGGTCAGGCGCATTCGCCGGATCGGATCGACGACCTGATTCGGAGCGTATGACATCGCCACGGTAGCGCACTGCCGAGAGCTGCAGCGAGAGCTGGGCCGGCTCGGTCCCTCTGCCCCCCACGACGGTGCCCCACAGCAGGCTGTCGGCCCCCCAGGCCTGCCCGATGGCGTGCGCTTGCGCCTCGCTGGTCACTACGCAGGGGACGTAGCGCAGGCGAAACTCGTCGCTGCGCAGGTTGCTTGCCGCGTCGAAGACCGTGGCACTGCGCTGCACATAACGCGGGATTTCTTGACTGAGGAAGGCGGCACGCTCGTGCCCGAGGGCGGCTGCGGACGGCTCGGCCCCGGCCAGATCGACAAGGACCAGCTTGTGCCCTGCTCCGTCGGGAAATAGCGTCTTGGGCCCGCGCTGCCCCGGCGTGCAGGCCCCCAGCGGCTCGGGCTTACCGGGAGGGGAATCCGCGATGCTCGCGGGTCGGCAGGCAGTCCATAGGAGGGCGAGCCCCCCGCACCACGGCAGCCAGCGATGAAACGGCGACTTGCTCATCTGCGCACCTTGCTTGGTTTTTCTAAAGAGCCGGCACTCTAGCGTGACCGGGGGCGGCAGCGAGATCGGCAGTGCTGGATGGGGGTGGGGTCGGTCTCAGCACCAGCGACCAATGTTCAGGTCGGCAGGGAGGATGATCGCGGTGCGTGTGGACTGGCGGGCTTAGAGGCGCGTCGCTATTCCTTCCACATCTCGGTGACTTTGGGGGGGGCGCTGGTGCTCGATGCGGCTGCGGACTCTGACGGTGCAGTCGTCCCCGCGGAGCCGGCCTCGCCATCGGGGCTGCTGGGCGCAGTGGGGTTTGGGGCCGGCGCAGTGGTCGGTGCGGTGGCCTGTGTGGGGGAAGGTGAGGGGGCCTGTGTGGGGGCAGGTGAGGGGGCCTGCGCAGTCGCCTGGGCCTCCGCAGCGGCGGCGAGCGGAAGGACGCGATAGGGCTTGGGAAACCACACCCAGCGATCGTCCAGCCGCGTCAGCCCATCGTAGGCCATGCCGCTTGAGCTACCGGGCGCGACGTACTTCCAGTGCACCCATAGCGACTCGGGCAAGAGCGCCCCCAGGATCTCGCGGTAGCCGCCGGGAAACTCGCAGGTCTCGACGCCGTACTCGGAAAGCTCGGCGGCGGTAGCCATCGACAAGCGCAGCACGGTCTGCTGCGGCGAGCGCTCAAGCGGCCGGGCGGCCAGAAACAGCGCGTCGTAGGCCCGTCGCGCCAGCTCGACATAAGCCGGCGCAAAGACGCGTGCATAGTCCTCGGGCCGTGGCCGAAGCTCGCTGACCAGCAGCAATCCTTCGTGCGCCGAGATCCCCTGCAGCGGACGAGACAGCAGCGCAAACGCACTCTGATACAGGATCTGTCGGGGCAGGCCGGCTAGCGGGATCACGGCGGCCATCGGCGATGAAGACTCAGCAGGCTTGGGCGGCTCGGATGTCTCGGACATAGGTCGCTCCTAGCGGGGCAAGGTTTGCTCTAGCTCAGAAAGGCGCTTCTCAAAGCGGTCGCGCAGGTGCAGGCAGTGCCAGGCCAAAAGGACACCACCGTCGCTGGTGCGGACGGCGCGGATCGGCAGCGACTCGGGCGGACCCATAAGGCCGTGGTCGCGCTGGGGCACCGGCTGGCCGCTGTGCTTGGCCCAGCCGTCGGCGCGCTCGGCTACCTTCTTGGCCCAGCTTGCCAGCCAGGTGTCGTCGAGAGAGACGCTGCTCTTAGGCAGGTAAGCCGCGATGTAGTGATCGGTGATCACCTTCTGCCCCGGCCCGACTGCGCCTTCGCGCTGACGCGAGCCAATGATGAACACCATCGGAAGCGGCCGCGTGCTGCTCAGCGGCCCGTCGTAGCAGATCAGGTTGCTGAGGTTTTTGTACACAAACGGCTCGCCAACCTCAGCCGGACAGCCGGCCCGCTCGACGAGCTTCCGGTCGGAAAAGAAGCGATCGCGCTGGGCCCGCAGGTTCTGCCCACGCCAGATCAGATAGCCCAGCGAGGCGACCACCGACAGCAACAAAAGGAGTGCGATAGAGAGCGGCATGCGTGACTTCACTCAAGACCCTGCGCGGCCGCCTGGGCCTTTAGGGCGTCGCGCAGCACCTGATAGTTGGGGATACGGGAAGGGAAGTCGTTGATCGCCCGGATCAGCGCGGGGATGCTGTCGGGATTCTGACTCGCCATCGCCTGCGCCTGCGTCGCAAACCACTGCGGATGGTCGCGCAAAAGAAGGCGGTACAGCGCGATGTCCCAGGCTCCTGGTTTCTTGAGCCAGCTCTGCGCCAGCTTGACCGCGGCATCGGGCACACGGGGGCGAATAGCCTGCACGATCGCGACCAGGTCTTTGGGGTTGGCAGCAACCAGCCGGTCGAGGTTTTCAGCAAACCAGTGCGGATCGGCCTGCGCGAGCTGGGTGTACAGACTCGCGCTGCCTTGCTCGGGGGTGAGTACCCGTTTGCGAGCAAGCTGAGTCAGCTGTTCCTGTGCCCCCTTCTTCGCGGCCACGTCGAAGTGGGCAGGGAGCCCGCGCAGCGCGTCGCTGAGCTGGCTCACATCAGCCGGGCTGGCAGCCACGATCGCCTCAAGCTGCGCGACCAGCCAAGCCGGGCTCACACTAGCCAGCAAGGCGTACAGGTCTTTGCTTCCACCGCCGGGCCTTAGCACCTGCTTTTGCGCGTAGGCACGCACCGCCTCCATCAGGCGCGCCGAGCTGGCTTCGCTTTGACTGTTCACGAAAACCCTCTGGACCGCCTTCAGCAGGTGGGTGCTGCCGTTCGGGTTGGCGCGCAGCAAATCGTCCATTCGCTCAGCAACCCAGTCGGGTTCGGTCTGCAGCAGCACGGAATAGAGCGTGGCATTCCAGCGCCCAGGCGTGAGGGCATCGTGCTTGGCCAGCTCTCGCGCTTCGCCAGGCTGCGCACACAGCGACTGCGCAAGCTGCCAGAGCTTGTGTTCCTGGGTCCGTGGCTCAGCTCCCAGCGTCTTGTCAGGGACCCCAGCAAACAGCGCGCGATCCCCTTTCAGGAGCGAAAGCGCGCGGTCGCCGGTCTCGGGCAGCCCGAGGATCGAGAAGCTGTTCAGTGCGGCCACGCGGACCTCGGGCGCGGGATCGGTGAGAGCAGCGCTTAGAGCTGCCAGGACCCCCTTCTGATACGGCGTCTGCGCCAAGCGGATGTACAAACGAGCGGCCCACAGACCTGGCCAGTGCTCAGCCTGCGACGCGCCCGGAAACAGGCTCCCCCGCAGCGCGCGCAGCGTCACATCCCCGACGCCGTCGGGCGTGACTTCGATGCCATCGATGAGTCGCGGCAGGGTCGCCAGAGGATGTCCAGCGCAGGCCCAGTCTGGATGAATCCCAGCGGCCAGAGTCGCAGCATCCGGAGCCGGACCCTCCGAGTCATCGAGAAGCGAGCTTGACTCCAGCGCCTCATGTACATGGCAGCGGCACAAGTACAGGCGAGCGCTCGCGCGTCGCAGCAGTGGACACACCGTCAAGTCGGGTAGCTCGTAGAGCTCCGTCCGCTCGGCCGGCGTCGGCCACCGCTTGAGCTGAAGGTTAAAGACGGAGCGAACCCAAGCTCCGCAGCCGCGACAGCGCAGGCGGTTGCAGCCACGAACCGTCAGCCCCGGCGCATCGTAGTCCAGTGGCTCGTCGGGCGGAGGCTGCGCCACCGAGGCGATATAGCCTCCTCCGTGACAGAAATTTAGGGTGGGCATGGCAGCATCAGACGAGGCGAAGGCCGGCAGAGAAGACATGTCGATCCCTTACAAAGGCTATTCTGCCTCATGCGTCGGGCTGGGTGTGGACGTGGGTGCCGGTTGGTTTAGGTCGCTCGGCAAGAAGCCTTTGCGCAGCATGATCGCCATCAGCTGCTGCTCGCGCAGGCCAGTGCTCGCTTCCGAGTACGGCAGGCTGGGATCGTAGCTTGTGGCCGGGGTCTGGAAGCCCTGCGCCGCCGAGGCGATCTCGTGGAAGCTGTGCGCTTCGATGCCGATCAGCTGCGACATCGCCGCCAAGCGCGCCATCGCCGGATCCGCCCCCAGCAGATCGGCTCCAGTCATGAAGCGGAAGGTGGTGCCCGAGATACCGGCCTTAAGCGGCATCGCCGCGCTGGTCGCGTCGGCGACAAACGGCGCGCTGGGGTCGACCATGTTGGCCACCGTGCCAACGTTCCAGGGCAGCACCCCGCCATTCTGCTTGGCCGCTTCGAGCTCGCGAGGGCTGAGCTGAATGCCGGCCGCTTGTGCCTGCTCGATGGTCATGGTCGTGCGTGAAAGGGCGCTGCCTTCCCCCGTGCCGGTCAGACTGGTGCCGGCCTGCACGTCCCGAGCGCCCATCGCCGCCTGCACCACGTCGGCCGGCATCGACGGCAGCTTGGTGTCCATGTCCTGTCCCTTGGCATCAGCAAAGCCCGCATGCTGTAAGTCCAGCGCCTTGGCGGCCAAGAAGTCTTTGACGACCTGCTTCTGCAAGTCCTTGTTCGTCGGATCCTGGGCCAGCAGATCCAGAGCGGCCTGATTCTTGGTCTTGGTCTGGAACAGCGCCATCTGGGTTTCGAGACGCCCCAGATCGTCGCCGCCGAACTGAACCGCCGGTCCCCCCTGCGCGTCGGTGCCAAAGGTCTGACGGAGCCGCTCGATGCCACCTGGCATCACCGCATCCATGGCCATCATCTCGTTGAACTTGCTGAGCGCAATCGCCCGCTCGCGCACGTTGCCGTTGGTAAGGACGTCCAGCATGGTGTTTGGGTCCTGCCCAACGGCGCCGGCCAGGCCCGAGCTGGCATCGACGCCCAGCTTGCCGATCTTGGTGTCTAGGCTGTCGCCATGCATGCGCGAGATGTAGTCGAAGGCCTTTTCGCACATCATGTCGAGCGTCGGCTTGACCGCCGCTTCCACCTCGGGGCTGAGCGCCAGCGCCGTCTCGAACGACTGACGGCGGGTCTGCAGCGCCTGAGCATCGTCGCCGTGTGCCAGACGGGCATCGCCCTGCGCCGCCAATAGCTCGGGCAGGCGCTCGGCAAGCTGGGCTTTCGCTTCGGCCGCCGCCTTGAGCTTGACCGGGTCGGGCTCTTGCCCCTTCTTCGGCTGGTAGTTCGCCTGCTCGGCGAGGTCGAAGGCTTCCTGCGCCGAGAGCGGCTTCCTGGCGGCCTGCTCTTCGACGGCCTGCGGCGTGGCCTTGACCTTGCCATCGACCAGCTCCTGGTCGGTCGCGGCAACGACTTTTTCCGCCTCGGCAACGGTCTTTTGCTTGGCCGCTTCCTGCTCTGGCGAGACCTGCTGCTTGCCGCCCTGCGCTTCGGCCTCGACCTTGGCCTTCACATCGCTGACATCGTCCGCGGCATCGCTGGTTGGCGCGGTCTTCTTGCCCTCTGGCGTGCCCTCGGCCTCGGTCGGCTTCTGGCTCGATGTGGCCGCTTCATCCGGGCCCTTTTCGGCAGGCTGCTGCGCGCTCTGCTTGGCCGTCTTCTTGATCTCGGCGCGAGCATCGGCGACCGAGTCCAGCGCGCCGGTCAGACCCGACTGCCCGACGACGGTCAGCCACTGCTTGGCGATGTCTTCCGGACGGCCGCTGTACGCCGCGGGGTTGATGGCGTTCTGCGCTGCCCCGCCGGCCATGCCGCTGACGCCGCCCTTGAATGCCGCCCAGGCGTAGGGGTTTGCTCCCTGCGGGCCGTTGCCCATCGCATGGCCCGTCCCGGCCGCCGCGCTGCCCGACAGGAAGCCGCCCGCCATGCCGGTGCCGACCTGGCCGCCCATGCCTTTGAGGAAGTCGCCGAAGTCGCCCTGATAGTTGGCTTCGTTCATCAGGCCCGCGGCGGTGCTGTCGATGCCGCCCTTGAGCGTGCCCGATAGACCCCCCTTAAGCATGGTCTGCATCAGCGTCGCGTTCTTGGGATCAGCGATGCCGACCAGCTTGTTGAGCTGACTGTCGATGCCCGGCAGCTTGATCAGGCCGGCGCTCGCGGCACTGGCTAGCGTGGTTAGCGCGTCGATACCGATGTCTTCCAGGGCATAGCCGCCCTCTTGCATCACGCCTTTGACCGCCATGCTGCTGGCCCCGCCGAGCAGCGCCGACAGAGCCGCGACGACGGCCGGGCTGGCCGTGCCGGCGCTGGCGATCGACACCACCGCCCCGACCACCACCGCTGTCCCGGTCGCCAGGGCGTTCGTCGCCGAGTCCTTAGCGGCTTGGTAGTTTTGGACATCCTGTCCTTGATACTCGGTAAGAGTACCCAGGCGGGCTTTCTGTTCGTCGGTGAAGCTGCCGTCTTTGCCCTTCTGGGCGGCGATGGCGTTGATGCGCTGGTGCTGATAGTCCAGCACCTCGCCCGAGTTCGAGATCAGGTCGGTAAAGCCGCGCGAGAACCAGTTGCTGCCGCTGCCGCGATCGAACTCGTACGCTTCGTTGGCGCGGTCGATCATTTCCTGTGGCGTCTCGGGCTTGCCCTTCATCAGCTGCCCGATCTCAAAGCCGTCGCGGCCGCTGCACTCCGACCCCAAGAGCTTGTCGAGATCCTGGCCGTACTTCTCTTTGTAGGTCTTGCGCAGGGCGTCGATGTCGGCCTTGCTCTTGCCTTCCAGGGTCTTGCGGATCAGCTCTTCGTTGGTGCCCAGCCCGTTGGTGGCGTACTTCAGCGCGAACTCGTCGCTGATCTTGCCGCTGTCCTTTAGCTGGTTCGCCTTCTCCAGATCCAGGCCGCCCATCTCGCTCTTGAGCATCTCGTCGAAGCTCTGGCCGCCCTTGCCGCCGTACTGGCGGTTGTATTCGGCGATCAGCTTTTCGCGCTCGTCCTTGGACTTGCCCTCCATCGACTTGAAGATGGCTTCTTCGTCGGTGCCCCAGAAGTCGTCGGCGGCGACCTTGACGCGCGCCGCATCGGCGGCTGACTTATCGCCTTTAAGTAGATTGTCGGCGACGTCCTTTTCGGCTCCGGAAAACTCCCTGCCGAGCGCGCTCTGCAGCGTCTCGCCGGTCTTCTTCTGATAGGCGGCGGCCAGCGCCTTGCGCTCGTTTTCGTCTTTGCAGCCTTCCAGCGTCTTGTAGACGGCATCCTCGTCCGTGCCCATGCCCAGGCCCAGGAAGCCGCCGTTCATCGCCTCGTCTAGGCGCACAGCATTGGCCTTGTTGCTGTCGCCCTCTAGCAGCGCCTGCGACAGCGAAAGATCGTTGCCCGACATCTCGCTCTTGAGCATGTCGTCGAGGCTGGTGCCGGTCTTTTTCTGATACGCCTCGACCACCTGCTTGCGCTGCGCCGGATCTTTGATTCCCTCCAGCACCGACTGGATCTTGCCCTCGTCGGTGCCCATGCCGAACAGGCCACCGTTCGCGGCATTGTCGAGCGCCGCCACCGCCGACTCGACGGGGTCGGCCTTCAGACAGGCCTCGGCCTCTTTCAGATCCTTGCCGCCTAGCTCGCCCTTGATGTCGTCATCGAGGCTGCGCCCGAAGTGATCCTGATACTCGGCCTTGATCGCCGCGACCTCGGCCGCTGACTTGCCGCGCAGCGCCCCCAAGAGGGCGTCTTCGTCGGTGCCCCAGCCGTCCATGGCCTTAAACAGCTTGTTGGCGCTGTCGCGCACCACCTTGGGATCTACCGGCTTTTCCTCGGTCTTGACGCCGGCCGGCGGGGGATTGTTGGGGTCCGTGGCGGCCTTGGGATCCTGCGTCTTGCCCGCGTCCTTGGTGACGTCCTGGCTGGCCTTGGGAGCCGGATCGTGGGCCGGTGCCGTCGTCGGTGCCGTCGTCGGTGGCGGCGGAGCAGCCGGGGCCGTCGGCGCTTTACCGCCCCAGCCAAAGGCGTTGGTAATCGACGAGAAAAAGCCACCGCCGCCGCCCTGCGGCTCTGCAGTCTGCTTAGGTTTGGCAGCCTCTTGCGTACTACCGCCGCCGAACCAGCCAAAGAACGACATCCCGAACTCCTTGCGAACTCGGCCGACGCAGCGCCCCCAGCTAGGCCGCCACGACCTGCCCCCCGGCAGTGAAAACTAACGCTTTCTTCATTATCGGCGATGGGTCTCGCCGGGTGCGTGTCTTTTGCCGGCCCGAGCGTTGTCGACCGGCCCCGCCAGCCGGCGGGGTGGCGCATGGCCCGGCCAGCGATGGCGAGCCGGATACCTTGGCAGCTACGACTCCCGTACGATCATCGCATTAGGCGTTATCCATCTATGCTATTTAGCAATCATCCATGGTCGGTGCGGATAGCCAATAGGACTGGCCCGCAAGCGTCTCAGGTCAGATGCGAAGAAGCCCTGCCGGCGTATCCAAAAGCCTGCGCACTGGAGCCCCCACGCCTTGGCAATCTGGTTCGGGTGTGGCCTCGGTCGCCCAACTGCCAGGATGGAAGCGTGCGCAGGTGTTTGAGCAGGAGGATGGGGCAGTACGCTCGCCAGTCGGTATGGACTGACTGGCGAGTGGTCGCAGCGTCGTCGGTGACGCTGCGCGCCGTCGAGAAAACCCAACGCAGAGCGACAGGCGACAGGATCCTGTCCATCCATACCGACTCGCTGACGACAGCTCCACATGGTCTCTGGCATGGCAGGACCCAATGAACAGTCACGTAAGAAGGTGTTTACAAATTAAGCTGCGCATGGCCTCAACGCGATGTGCTGCACGGC
>CALFYE010000177.1 GCA_937952145.1 uncultured Myxococcales bacterium | reverse complement strand
CGGAGCTCATCTGCTGGCTCGGGGTGGCAGTAGCCCTGCTGTTTCGTCCATTTCTCGCCGAGAAGCTGTTGCGAACGCGTATCGACTTCGAATCCGCGCTGTTTTTGCTCGGGCTGTTCCTGATGGTCGGCGCGGTGCGACGAACCGGACTCTTCGCCGATCTGGCTCCCCTTATAGGTCAGCTGCCGCTGGCCCCAAAAGCGCAGCTTGTTCTCTTTTTGATCTTGTCGGGCGTGACCACAGGCTTGTTCTCCGCGGGTCCCAGCATGGCCGCACTTTTGGAAGTCGCCGAAACCCTAGCACGACGCTTCCCCCCCGAAGCCGTCTATGTAGGCCTGGCGCTTTCGGTCTGCGCCGGTAGCTCGCTGCTTCTCACGGCCGCGACTTCCGGCCCCCTACTTCAAACTCTGGCCGAGCGAGCCCACCTCCGCGATCAACATGGGGTACGGGTGCACTTTGGCTTTTTTCAATTTCTTCCTGTCGGCCTTTTGTGCTTCGCCACAATTCAGACTGTGGCAGTCTTATATGTTCTGTGGACGGTGAGTTGACTGCCCTTGCACATTTCTCTTGGTTGAGATCACCTGCCGTCTTTCCTAGCATGGCACCGCTCTTGCTAAAGTATCTCTACGCCAGCGGCTGCCTTCTCCATACAACGACCTGAAATCTTTTCTCCTGGGTAATGGGGCGACAAATGGAGGGCGCCACTGGCGCCTATATTTTCGAGTTACGTTCTGGCACAGATAGTGCAAGTGTGGACCCGCATGCGCATTCTGATTTCCGGAGCCGGCATCGCTGGCCGCACCCTGGCGCTTTGCCTCCATCGCCAAGGGCATGAGCTGATGCTGGTTGAAAAGAGGTCTCGTCTGCGCGGCGATGACTACATGATCGATTTCTTCGGCCCCGGCTGCCATGCCGCAGAACGGCTGGGACTCCTACCGCGGCTTGAGTCTATACATCATTCCGTTGAGCATCAATCCTTCCTCTCTCGTTCGGGAGCGCTGCGGTTTACCATACCTTATTCCAGACTGCAGGCGGCGGCTTATGGAAGATCCTTCAATTTCATGCGCGGGGAGCTTGAACGCGTATTAGCTGAAGAACTGGCAGGTACGGTACCCATCCGATTTGGCACAGAGGTCGTGCGCGTCCAACCCGACGGCGATGCTGTTTCGGTGATACTCTCTGACGCCACACGATATTCTTGCGATTTGCTCGTAGGTGCCGATGGCGTCCACTCGAAGATCCGCGCTCTGTGTTTTGGCAGCGAGCGAAGCTATCTGCGCTACCTCGGCTGCCATGCGGCGGCCTGCATTCTAGATGGACCCTCGGCACTATCGGGGTTGGACCATGGGTTTTTCACCATCGCGCTTCCGCGCAGGCAAGCGGTGGCCCACCCGATTTGCAACGGCCGTGTTGCCGTCTTTTTTCTTCACGCTGATGCTTCTCCCGAATACGAAAATAGCCAATTTGCCATCCGGAACAAACTGGAGCATCTCTATGGAGATTTCGGTTGGCATTTTCCCGAGCTGCTGATGCGCCAGCGCGAAGCATCATATGTCTACTACGATTCTGTCTCCCAGATCAGCATGGACTCTTGGGCACGAGGGCGGGTCGTGCTGCTTGGAGACGCTGGTTGGTGCGTATCCTTGCTGTCAGGCCAGGGCGCTTCTTTGGCGATGGCAGGTGCCTATGCTCTGGCTGAAGAGCTGGGGCGCACGGCAAACGTGGGCGCGGCGCTGTCCATCTACGAACGACGCCTGCGGCCCTTGGTGGAACGGAAGCAGAATGAGGGTCTGTCCTTCGCGAGCTGGCTCATACCTAGGTCAGCGGTGAGGTGTGCAATACGAGACATGGCCCTTCGCATGATGTCGTGGAACCCCACATTGCTTCGGCTCCGTTCAAACTCGGCTGGCGATGAGACGTATTAAACCATGACCCAGATGAAACCCAAAGTTTTTGAATAGGAGTGGGTGGCGCCGGAGATGGGTTGGGTCGTAGTCTAGATCCGGCATTTATTGGGGCCTGCGACGCATTGCCAGCCTGGCCTTAGCAGAGATATCGTTCCAAACCGAGGAGACAACATGTTAAGCGCTGCTGGAGCGGCCCTAGACTGCTCGACGAACTCAGCGGCCTCCGCGCCACCTCCGGGCTCCTCCCGAGCCAGCTTGAGCGACATTATTACTCTGCAGGTCGCCAAGGCCGCGCGGATCCTTCAGCTGCCTGATGAAATGTTTGCGATCTTCGGACCGCCCAAGAGCGAAATCGTCGTCAACTTTCCGGTGAAGATGGATAGCGGGTCTTACCGGCTGTTTCATGGCTACCGGGTCCAGCACAACGACATCCTGGGCCCCTACCAGGGCGGACTGCGTTACTGCCTGGACCTTACCCTTGACGACTGCCGAGGCCTAGCCTTGGCAATGTCCTGCCGGGCAGCACTACAAGGCATTCCCTTTGGCGGCAGCATGGGCGGCATCCAGTTCGATCCGACCCAGCACAGCAAGGCGGAAATCGAGCGTATCACGCGTCGGTTCTGTCACGCGCTGGCGAACTTCATCGGACCCGAATACGACATCTTTGCTCCAGACCTTGGGACCAACGGGCAGACCATGGCGTGGTTAATGGATACCTATATGAATATCGTCGGAGCGCTCGATAAAAACTCCGTCCGCCGCGTCGTCACCGGCAAGAGCGTCGGCTGTGGTGGAGCGCCTGGGCAGGCGGCGGCTACGGCCCAGGGGGTCGTGCATTGCATCACCGAGTGGGCCCACACGAGCCACTTCGACTTGACCGGCAAGACCGTCGCCATCCAAGGCTTTGGAAACGTCGGCAGCTATGCAGGCAAGCTCCTCTCCAAGCTCGGTGTGTCGCTGGTCGCCACTGGTGACGAGGGCGGCTATATCTTCAATCATGAGGGCATCAACCCGTACAAGCTTGCTGAGCACGTGAAAAAGACCGGCTCCGTGGTGGACTACAAGCATGGCCGGCCGCTGAGCCGTGAGGCATTCTTCGACTTCAACTGCGACATCCTCATACCGGCCGCCCGCGAGCTGCAGATCCGCGAGAAAGAGGCTCGCTGCATCAGAGCCAAGGTCATCGCCGAAGGTGCCAATAGCCCCACTTATCCTGTCGCCGACGATATACTCGCCGAGCGAGGCATCTTTGTACTGCCCGATCTCCTAGTAAATTCCGGCGGCGTCGCTGCATCCTACTATGAGTGGATGCTGAACAAGAACGCCGAGAGCTGGGACGAGGAAGAGGTCTTTCGTAGGCTGGAGTCCGCGATGAAGCGTGCTTATGCCCGCGTGCACGACTTTAGCTGCGAACGCAAGGTAGACCTACGGACGGCCGCCCATGCAATTAGTCTTCTTTTCGTCCAGACTGCCTATGCCGACCTCGGCATTTGGCCGTAGCCATTGCCTGTCTCGTCCTACTCGCTAGCTAGTTAAGCTAGCGGAGTCTGAGGTGAGACCGAAAATGCTACGGTGCCCAGTATCCACCGCGGCTGGTCTAGGGTAACGGAACGTCGTAACTTACCGGTGGGGCGCACGGTTCCTGGTTTAGCCGCAGCCGCAGCCGCTCTGCTTCCCAGATCGTTACGCGAGTACCTGGGGGGCATCTCGCAAGACCAGGTAGGGAGAACCCACGGTGAGAGCCAACGCCAGGTGGGCCAACAGAGCCTGGAACCAACGAATTGGCATGCTTTCCTTAGCGGTTTGCATGCTGTGTGCCGAGCGCACTGACTCCGGAGTTGCCGCTTGCATGGCCAACCGAATCCGCCAAGTCCGCCAACGTCCTCCAAGCGGCATCGCGTACAGCCTGCTCAGGATCTCGCAGGACGGCTTGCCATAGCGAGTACTTGACAAGTGGTCCGCCACTGGTTCGAAGCGCCCGTGCCGCTTCTACGCGAGCCAAGGCGCGCTCATCATGAAGCAGGCAGTCGACTAATAGTGCGATCGATTCAGGACCCCCAAGTTGGCCAAGCGCTCGGATGCTCTCTCTCTGTAACATTGGATTTTTGAGCTCCATGGCCAGCGCCGAGCCAGCGCTTCGGTCGCCGAGACGGCCCAGCGCTCCGATTACTTGGCGACACGAATCGACGTCCGGGCAGCTATCAAGCAGCCGAAGTAAAACGGGAGCAGTTCCGCGCGCCTGCCGCCACGCCAGCGCTTCGGCGGCGCGCAAACGTAGCTCGAAGTCAGGCGTAGTGCCAGCAAGGAGCTCCTCGACCTTCCGCTGCGCGGGTTGGAAGCCGAGGCGAAACGCGGCTACGCTGACCCAGTCATTAATTACGGGGTCATCGAGCCGTAGGCCAACCAGCGTGGGAAATGTACTCAGCCGTGGCGGCAGTCGCAGGAGCAGCATCGCTGCTTCTCGGCGCTCAGCCAGACTGCCCTGCCGGCTAAGGAGCGTCACCAGGGAGTCCGCCGATTCTGCATCTCCCAGCCGGGCGCGCAGAATCGACTCCGGTACTTCGGGCGATGCGAGGTCTGCGTGGAGGCGTATCGCATCAACCAGTCGAGCATCGATCCAGCGATACAGCTCGTTGCGCAATAGCGCCGATTGGGATGATTGGTCCTGGCTCAGATCATGCAGCTCAGCCGGATCGGCTTTAAGGTCAAAGAGCTGGCCATTCCCCTTCTGTAGGTCCCATATGAGCTTGGACTTTCCGCGGACAATCATCCGCTGAACCCCGAGCGCAGCAAACACCGCCCGATCTTGCTTTGGTCCGTCCTGTAAGAGATAGCTCAAGTCTTGGCCATCGGTAGCTGACTGCGAGACCGTGCTCGTGAGACCAAGCACCGTCGGAAACACATCGACCAGCTGAACGGGATCATTGACGATCCGCGGACCGATACCGGGGGCTGCGATCACGAGCGGCACCCGGATCTGTTCCTCGTGAAGGTTTGTGCCATGGTATCGCTCATCGTGCTCGTCAAACGACTCACCATGATCGGCGGTGACGATGAGAACGGCGCCGGGCCGGTGCTTGCCCAGGTATTGAGACAAGCGCCCGAGTGCGGCATCGGCAACGACAATCTCTTGATCGTAGCGGTCGATGTCACCCGGTCCAAAGGACGAGGTGGCAGCTGCATCATAGGGCTCGTGCGGCTCGAACAGATGCAGCCAGAGCAGCGCTTGTGCAGGCCGCTCACGCTCATAAAAGCTGATTGCCTCATCGACGCTCTGGTCCGCGCTCAGGTAGCCGTGGCGAATGAACTTGAAGCCAAAGTGCTGTGCCCTATAAGGCACCAGTTTCTCCTCATCGGCGAGGTAGATGGCCGGCGGATAGATCGCCGCGGTAGACCAGCCATGGGCCGCCAGACAGCCGGCCAGCGTCTCGAATCGGGCGGCGGGAACCAGGCGTGTGAGGGTTGCAAAATATCGGCCCGTCAAAAGTGAGGCGATGGAGAACGAAGTATGGGGAGCCTGCGCATAGGCGTGCTCAAAGCGCACGCCCCGTCGCGCCAGCCGATCCAGATTCGGCGTTGTAGGGCGCTTGTAGCCGTAGGCCCCCACGTGATCGGCACGAAGGCTGTCAACGGTCACCAGCACGACATCGCGCCGAGTGGAGAAAGCCGGCGATTGAAGCATGGGTGTCCAGAACGAGTCCTTGGCAGACGACGGCCCGAATTCCAAGACCACCCACAGCGCGAGCAGCATCCATGAGGAAAGCAACAGGCAAAGGTACCAATACCGAGGACTGAAACGGGGCTCGATTATCGGCGACGCAGCAGCGGCATTAAACATAAAAGTCCGATGCTCCCAAACAAGTAGCCACCTACATCCCACAGCGATATACGGGGACTGCGCGCCGCGATCCCGATGCAGAGCGCCCCCGCTGATAGAGAAAGGATGCTGCAGATCAGATACTTACTCATGAGTATGAGGAATGAGCCCGATAGGAAGCGCCTCTGTTCAGTGCCACGGAATCCTGGCCTCGGTATCCTCAGGTATTAAGCAAAAGCAAATATTGTGCCAGTCATAAGACTTGCGCGTTTGCAAGGGAGCGCTTAATGGCTTACCTAACTAGACCGAGGCTGTTGCTCGGCCCGTGACGGCCGCTTGCCTGCTTTTGATTATCGAACCCGTGCCGAAAACAGCAGCCCTATAATCT
>CALFYE010000176.1 GCA_937952145.1 uncultured Myxococcales bacterium | reverse complement strand
GGCCCCTTCACCAAGCGGATGCAGGATGCGCCAGGGACCAAAGAGGGTGCTCGGAACATCTCCTGCCCCTGTGCCGCCGCTACGCTGATCCAGCTGTTCCGTGGCGCGTGCTCGTCTGCGCCGCTGTGCTGCCATGGTCTTAGCTTCCCCCGACCAGGTACGCTCGCTAGGTCCTAGCAATTGAGCGTGCATCTATCTTCGATGGCGAGGTCGGCGCAGATCAATGGTCAGTACACTGACCAACCGGGTGGTCAGTCGGCTGACCACGGAGCGATGGGTCGCTATCTGCCACTGGACGAAGGCTGGGGAAATTCAATTCGGAATCCGCAGAGTTCGCCACTTGGTGCATCGAAGCGATCCGCGGTCGATCAAGAGATGCCCCCGTGGCCTGGGCGTTGCTCAAGAGCTCTCGCAGACCCACTGCAGGAGTTGCCCATGTCCCGCACCACTCGCGCGTTCCTATTTCTACAACTGGCGGTTCTGTATCCTGTGCACATTGTTCCGCGTGCCCTTCCAGGCTCGTCGCCGCATCCTCCTATCGTCGAAGAGAAGAAGACTGCGACCGGCGATCGATCCGACGGAGAACGCCCAGCACATCCTCGCGACACACCGCCTGATCGGGATCGGGTGTCGGCCTAGACCCAAGCTTACAGCCTGCGTGCCGCACCTTTCATAACCGATCCCCTATGGCTGCGATCGGGCACAGCGGAAGCCAAGATACGCATCGGTCGAGTCGTGCCGTGCCGACCCGCGCGCCGTCGCTCGGGCGGAGCTTAGCTCGACAGACCAGCTTCCCCCGCGAATGACCCGCCTGACGACTTCGCCGTTGCGGATCCTGCCGACGTGGAGGGGATTCACGGCGAGCGATGGTGTCTGTCCTGATGTCCCTTCCAGAAGAAGGTCGAAGGTCGGGGAATACACATCTGCCACCCACTCAGAGACACTGCCCCCAAGGTCATGGATGCCCTGCGCCGTTCGGTCACCTGGCATGCTACCGCGCGGCAACAAGCCTCCGCGACCGCAGGTGTTCCAGCGTTGACTGCGCGCCACCAGAGTCTGCTCGCAGGTTGGCCACGCATCGCCCCACGGAAACCGGCGGCGCTCCTGGCCCTTCGCCGCGTATTCCCACTCGGCCTCCGTGGGCAGTCGCTTGCCCTGGGCCTGGCAGTACAGCGCGGCCCCTTCCCATGTCACGGCAGTTACCGGATGTTCAGCTCGCCCCGAGACCACTTGAACTGAGCGACCATCCCACGTGATGCACGGTGAAGGATGCTTGTCAGACAGGTTGAAGATCGGAGTCTCCTGCAGGAAGAAATGAGGAGCGGATTCATTCGCCTTGTCGACATAGCTGCCAACCTGCAGCATCCGATTCTCAGACGATCGTTTGAGCCAGTCTGCATACTCTGCGCAGCTCACCTCGCGGCGATCCAAGAAAAAGGGAGACAACTGGACCGCATGCGCCGGACCTTCGCGCTTCAGGAATTTCATCTCGCGATACAGGCCTTCTTCTGGAAGCTTCCGTGCGCCAATCTCCCGCAGCAGCTGGTCTTGTTCATCGTGGCTCATTCCCATTTGGAAGACTCCGCCAGGCAACAGGACCATGTCACCGGATGTTCCCCTCCTGCGTTGCCAAAGCCACGTGGCTGCGACCAACGACAGGGCTACAAGTAGCGCGATAGACCATCGCCACCCCTGCGCGCTGCGGCCAGCACGGCCCTCTTCCCTGTGTAGAAAGGACTTTAGAGAGGTCGCAACGGCAGCCATCGTTGGACGTTGGCCTGGACGCTTCTGTAGCATCGCCAGGACCAAGCGATCCAATTCTGCGGGAACCAGCGGCCTAACATGACTCAGAGGCTGCGGGTCGCTTTTCAGATGAGCCGCGATGATCGCGGCTCGTTCTTCATCGGGGAAGACTTTGCGACCCGCGAGCACCTCATACAAAACGCAGCCCAGGGAATAGACATCGCTTTGTCCATCGATTGAGAGGTTTCCCAAGCACTGCTCCGGTGACATGTACGCGATGGTTCCGCGGGTCCGAAGCCCCTCGCTTCCCTGCATCTGGCGGGCAATGCCAAAGTCCGCCACCTTTGCGCGCAGCCCGCCAGGCAGAAGAGGCTCGTTGGCCAGCAGAATATTCTCTGGCTTCAGATCGCAGTGTACGACTCCGCCAGCATGCGCAGTCGCCATGGCAGCAGCGACCTGAGCCAAGATTGCGATCCCGTCTAACAAGTTGGTAGCGGAGGCTGGACGTGCGCGCAGCCACTGTCGCAGCGAGCCCCCCGTCACGATCTCCATCAAGAAGTACAAGTGGTCGTGGTCAATCTCACCGACTTGGTAGATCTGGACAATGCCGGTGTGCTGCACCTTCGCGGCCAGCCGCCCTTCCTCGAGCACTTGCGCACGCCCTGCCGTTTCGCTGGCATTGTGGATGCGCATAATCTTGACCGCAGCCCGCTGCTTCAGGTCGCGATGTTCGGCCTCGTAGACAACTCCCATGCCACCGTGCCCCAGGACGCGGAGCAGGCGATAGTCGCCAGCCATCTGTCCCAGTCGAGGGTCGATCGCTGCTGCGTTGTCTTCGTGATCTGACGACATGCCCTATTTGTCGCGACGAAACGCGGACGGATCAATTCCGAAGGCCGAAAGCCAACGCGAGACCTGGCGCCGGGAACGCTTCAGCTGCTCTGCAACCCGCGCGATGACGCCATTGTTTTCATTCATCAGGCGCAGAAGCACCTCGCGATCGATCGGCGGCTTTTCATCGCTGGTAGATGGTGCTGCGGTACCAGTCCCGGCTGCCGGCTCGAGGGAAGGCGCTACTTGGGATGCCGGCTCGACCTGTGCGCCTGGCTCGGTGCTGTGCGCATCCATGACCGTTCCGCGTGACAGGGACTCCAAGAGACGCGGCACATCGAGCCGCGGCCCTGGCAAGACAAAGGTCTTGGCAAACTCCGCGAAGCCCATCAGCTCGCGAATGTTCAGGGGCCAGCGGTAGATCAGCAGCGCTTCGGCCAGCCGGGCCTGCAGTTCGAGCTCTGGCATGCCCAAGAAGCGCTGAAACAAAGGCAGGATGTCTTCCCGCCGACTGCGCAGCGGCGGTAGCTCCAAGCGGAGCGGGGATAGACGAGCCAGCAGATCGTGGCGGAACTCACCTCGCGGCGCGGCATGGCGCACGTTGCGGTTGGTGGCTGAGATCACGCGTAGCTTGACAGCGACCGGCTGGCTCGCCCCAATTGGCGTTACGAGGCCATCCTCCAAGACGCGCAGCAGCTTGGGTTGCAGCTCGCGAGGGAGCTCGCCTAGCTCGTCGAGGAACAGCGTGCCGCCGTCCGCTTCCCGCAAGCGCCCCAGGCTGCGTTTGGCTCCGGTGAAGGCTCCCTCGACATGCCCAAAGAACGTGCTCTCTGCCAGCGACACGGGAACCGTCGCGCAGTTGACCACGACGAGTGCTCCGCGTCGGCCGCTGAGGCGATGGATGGCCTGCGCTGCCAGATCCTTGCCCGTACCACTCTCACCGCCGATCAGGATCGCTTTTTCGCTCGGTGCGACTTGAACCAAGTCATGCCGCAGCTGACACACGGCGGGACTGCAGCCCGCGACTAGCTGATGCAGCCAAGCCAAATCATGTGACGCGTCCAGCAGCTCCGCCGCTTCCCAGCGCAGCAGCAGCAGCGTATCGCCGATGCGCAGCACATCACCGTCCGAAAGCGGGCGCGAATCTACGGCATGGCCGTTTACAAACGTCTGGTTTCGACTGCCCAGGTCTTCGACCACGAGGGCTTCGCCCGCCTTGGTGATCCGCGCATGTCTCGCCGACGCTTTCCGGTCCTGGGCCAAGCGGACATCGCCCGCTCCCAGCACCTCGCGACCTAGCTCGACGCGGCTCCCTGCCAACGACCACTGACGCGGACCACCCGACGAAGGGCCGTACAGCAGCTTGAGTACGGGCAGGCGGCTCGCTGCTCGGGGAAGCGTGGCATTGGTATCCGTCTGGTCTTCGGTGTCGCCCATGGCAGAACCGCCCAGAGTCTATCGCACGACGCCGCCTCGCGTGTACGCCTTGCGAGCCCGCCCGCGGGCATGCCCGCGCGCATGCCCAGGCTCGCACTTGGCGATGAACGAATACCCGCGTCAAGAAATCGAGAGTGCGCCTAGCGTCTAGTGATGCGACGAGGAGGCTACGGAGGGCACTGCGAGCAGACGACGCTCAGGAGAACTCTGAAATCGTTGCTGGCAGCAGCGATTACATGGGCGTGTTCACGAGCTGGAGTGCCCCGGCAGAAAGGGCCATTGAAGCTGGTGTTGTTGCAGGCGAGCCGTCAACCACGTGGGGTCGGGCGAACGCTAGCCATTCATGTCGTGGTGCGAGAATCGCAGCAGGTTTGATGCGGGGATCAAGCGGGGCACGCTTGGTGCGGGCAGAACTTACGAGCAATCGATAATGAGCAGGCTAGTTGTTGCTCCACCATGCGTCCCGTAGTCCTCCCCGACCCGCGCACCAGGCGTTGCCGAAGTGTTGGCATGTACCGCAGGTCTCCCAATAGGACTTTTGTTCAGTCAGGTCGCAGCAGCGCACGTTGCAGATCCATCCATCGGAACACGACCCTTTTCTGACCAGCCCACACCGGATCGACTCGCCCCCTGTGCCTCCGGCGGCATCCGGCTCAGATGACGATGCAGCCGCCTCGCTGGGCGCAGCGACCGACATCGGGGCAGTCGTCGGGGCGATCGCCCCCTCAGCATTGATGGTCTCTTCTGCGGGCAGCGGGTTGCCACAGCCGAACAGTCCCGAAACAACAAATAGCGAGGCAGCAAGCAGGCGAGTAAAGCGCGTCATGGCACGACTCCTTGGGCTTGAGTGGTCAGCGCCGTTGTGGCGCTGCTGTCACGCAGGCTCTAAAGCAGCCGGCATGCCAGGTCGAAACCACGCGGCTCCCGGACGGTCCGTGCGCGTAGAGATCGAGAGAGGGCTGGCCTGTTCAGCGCAACGCCCCGCGCGTACTCCGCGCCTGCTGCCGCGCGTCTGCGCGCAGGGCCGTCAGCCTGTTGTGAAACGGATGGTGCTCGTTGTCGCGCAGGTTCAGGGGCAGGCTCGTTGAAGACAGAAGCCGATACTCGTTCTCCCATGGCTCCGGCGTGATCGCGAAGGACACGCGCGCATGCGCGGCTATCCACGCCGACAGTCGCGCTTCACCGTCAGCCTCAAACGTCAGCCGACCACTGCGCCCCACCGCGCACAGGCGCAGCTGAAGCGATTCCGCCAGCAGACAGCCCCATGTCAACCGGAGCGTCGAGCCTTCGGCCGTACCACGGCAGTGCTGGCGCAGCCGACTGCGCAGCGTTGCCCGACTGACCGCTCCCGATGGGCTCGGCCGCTTCGGCTCAATGCTGTCACGTACAGCAGCGTGAAGCCGTCGCGCACCCGACACCCATCGACCGGAACCACAGGCGGAAGCGAGTCGAAGCACCAAGCGTAGACCCCTGCAGCCCGGGGCGGCAGAGCCGACGAAGCAAACAAATCGGAAACCGTCCACAGCGGAGCACGCATCAAGTCCATGCCATGCATCGGCGGCAGCATACGCGCTGCGTATGTGCGGGGGGAGGGGCGCGTCGGCTGCGACGAGGGGCCCAAGGTCGCCAGCCTCAGCCAACCCGCAATCCCCAGAGCGACCGCATTGCCAAGCTCCCCCCCGTCGCGGTTAGATGCCGCGCATGGCAAGCGGCTTGGCTCCTCGACAAGAAGCGGTTCCCCTTTCCTGGACGCAGCTGTCAACGGATCAACAGCAGATCGTCCGCGATGTTCATCAGTGGCTGGGGGACCTGATCAAGAACCCGCAGCCTGTGCGTTCAGCACGAGGAGGCGCAGACGAGGAGCGCCAGAGCCAATTCCTGCCGCGCCTTGAAGTCCGCCGTGCCTCGAACGTGCTGATGATTGATGGCGGGCGTGGAACCGGAAAGACATCGGTCTTCCTGTCGCTGCTGCAGTTCTGG
Organism: uncultured Myxococcales bacterium; assembly: GCA_937952145.1. Classification (GTDB taxonomy): domain Bacteria; phylum Myxococcota_A; class Polyangia; order Palsa-1104; family JAEUJZ01; genus JAEUJZ01. The sequence goes on along the minus strand of CALFYE010000176.1, from coordinate 9,137 downwards.
ACCGATGCGCTGACAGCGGACAGCCCGTCCGCAGGCACGGCAACAGATGCCATACGGGACGAAGTCGTCAGCAAGGTCTTGCGCGAGCGGAACATCATTCCCCTCGACATCTTGGACATGCAGCCGCTGTCGGGACGCCCGACGCTCCTTCTGCAGCTAGCCGGACGCCTGTATCGCATCACCGAGCGACTGATGCAGGCCCGCGGCGATCGGGAAGCGGCGTATCCCCGCCGACCCGAGGACGCTGCCGAAAAGTCGCTATGGCGTTGGAAGGACCTGGCTCGCGCCGTTGCCATCGGTCAGGTAGACGACCCGCGCCAGCGCCGCGAGCATAGCAATCCCGAAGACTTCACCATCGAGCTAGAGCAGGCCGAGCGTCGACGCATGCACCTGTCCGATACGTGGCGGGAGTTCATCGAGGCCCTGCGCAGTGATGTCGTCGAGTACCGCGATCGGCTGCGACCGGCGAAGCCGGGGGCCGATCCGCTGTTCATCGTCCCCATCGACGACGCCGACATGAACCCTGAGCGCGGTGTCGAGCTCTTGGAACTACTGCGCAGCCTATGGCACCCGCGCGTCGTGTTCCTGCTGACCGGAGACGCGGATCTGTTCCGCACGCTTCTCTCCAACCACTACTTAACGGTCTGCCCAAAGATGCCTCCGAGCATGGCGCGCAACCTCGCGCACGATGTGCTCGGCAAAGTCATCCCGCCGGCACAGCGATTGGTTTGCCGAGTCCGGCCCAACGAAGCACTCAAGTATCTCAAGGGCGCTGCCGCACTCCCACCGGCGATCATTGAGCGCGTGGAGCGTGCCGATTTGAATGCAGCATTTCCTCGACGCTGGCGGGTGCTACGTGATCTGGAGCAGTCGTTGAATGCGCAGCGGCTCGCCCCGATTGAAGCTGCGAAAGTGCTGTTTGAGGAGGCGGTCAAGGGGGCGGCGCTGACGGACGCGGACAAAGACCATCTGCTGTCGGCCTGTTTCAAGCCGGCCCGCCGCGGGAAGGGATTTCGCGTTGACGAAAACGTCGTCACCATGCAGCCCGAGACTCAGCAGACGGCCGACATCAAGTTCGACGATCACCGGTCGATGTCCTGGAGTCTTAGCGATGGCGATCGCTGGCTTCTGCGGCGGGGAAGTTCGGCTGCTGCGCTCACCGCTGACGATACTGCGGACTCCCTGCCCGACAGCATCACCGAATCGTTGTACCTTGCGGCCTCGTTGGCCAGCGAGCCAGCCCCCAAGAAAGAGCAGAACAAAGACGACGCCAAGGATAAGGATGAGATCGTCAACGTCCGCCTTGGACGCGCCCTTAGTCCCAGGGATTACGATCTCGCGGCGTCGACGTTCTCGTTTAAGCCTGTCTCGTACAAGTTTCCGTGGCCTACACCTGAATGGGTCGATCCAGTTGATTTTTATCTTTTCCTGCGGGGCTGGCGCGATGCCCTTAGTTCACAGCGTGGCGCATTGACCACATTTCCAGGCGCGACGCAGGTGTCGAATTCTCAGATCGCAGCTGTCGAGTCGCTGGTTTCATGGTGGATATCGGCGATTTGCTCTTTGGCGCAGGGAAAACGAATTGTGGAAGATGCATGGCAGGATCCGGGCGAATCAAGATGGCATTTTCTGGGGCGATCTATCGCAAAGTTGGCGAACTCGCTGCATCCTGATACACCGCCGACGGTGCGCGATCTGCGTTATGTCCACTGGGCTCGGCAAGATGCGCTGTTTTTCTCTGCGAAACTATCTGGACTACGTGTCGCTACGCGAAATCAATTAATTAATGGGTGGCTCGCTGAACTGGTTCGATTGATTTCCGGACATCATAAAGATCCGGACTATTGGATGCGTGTCAATGACGCCACCCAAGGGCAGGTTGAGTTGCTGGAACGGGTCTCATCTAACCTTCACGATACATCAGTTGAGCAGCAAATTGCTATTGCAATTAGAACAATATCCAACCCTAGTTGGAAGATTCTCGCACCGAAAGAAGAAAAAGACACTTCGTCAGGCCAGTTATCTGTCGAGAAGTTCAGGAGAGCCATTAATGATAGCCATGGCGAGGTAACGCCAGCCGAAGAGCTGCGGTTTTCCATTCAGGCATTGGAGCCTGAGTCAGAAGGTCGCCTGGATGATTTTGATTTGAATGCAAGGCTATTTCAGTTCATACGCAGCGATGATGAAAGGTCAAACATCCGACGTACCGCGCACTTCAAAGCTCAGCTTGAGATCTGTCTGTCTCAGATCAATCTCGCCTCGGTTCCATATCCACTCAGCGTCCTTGATACCGAGACGGGCGGCAACCTGTGGACAAGAGCGAAGAATATAGACTTAAGCATTAGTTGGGACGTAACCACGAAGCTGGCCGAGCTTGCCGGGTCGAGTGATATCCTGGCGCGGTTGTCAAAGCCCATGGCGGCGCGGGATGCATGGCGGGCCATGACGGTGTCTTTTCTTGCGAAGAGACCATCGCTGAGCGAAGAAAAATCAATAACATTAATAGATACATTTCTAACCAGGACGCAGATCTCACCCATGACGTTCCTATCGCTGCGTGCAGGCGAGATGCATGAACTGACGGAGACGCAGAAGATCCAGACCCCTCACATCAGCGTCACGGTGCGCGAACTGCCAGATGCATTATTTATTGACCAGGGTCAGGCTGCGGAAGCAGCCGAGCTGTTCGTCAAGCTACATGACATCGTTGTGGATGAAACAGATACACAATATCAGTCTATCGACGAACCGGCCTGGCTTGAACACCTATCTGTGAATTGTGTTGATTCTAGTTACTGGCTCCCACTGCCGGGATGGCCAAGCTCCGTAGATCTGCTTATTCATGTCTACGCCGCAAAGAAGAGTGAATGGTTAAGCTTGGTGGGCAGGCCTGTTGCCGATCCACGTAACTGGGATCCATGGACTGTGTTCTGCGGATTTGTTCTCAATGCGTGCTTGGCTATTCGAGCAAGAAGAAGACAATATCACATACTTGACTATGTAAACGCGATCAGCCTTCGATTGAAGCCCGAGGACCGAGATAGCGAGTTTCTTGAGCAGCTATATCGTTCGCTCAGTCAGACCGTCGCAGAAGCCAATGATTCCCGGTATGCGGGGCGCCGCGCGCGCGCCGTTCGCGAGTGGGTGAACTTGGCGGGGCCGCTGTTCGCCGCACCAGAGACGGGGATGTCGTCGGATCGCGCCGCCCGCTGGCTGCGGGCTTGGGATCGTAGCCCGAGTAACACGGACGACCCTGCGGCCTGCAAGCGGCTCTCGGCTTTCCGTTTGAAGCGCGCACAGGCCTCCCTAGGCAGCGGGGCGACTGCGACAGAGGCGCAGAAGCATCTGGACGAGATTGATGCGAAGCATCCAAAGCACCCGTGGGTGGCGGTGATCGAGCGGCGCGCGAAGGCTGAGGGCTCGGCGTGAGCGAGTGGCCGTATGCGCGGGTGCTGGCGGAGGCGACGGCGTGGCCGTTTCTGGATGGGGTGGCGTTTCAGCGCGGGCTGGTCGCGCTGGAGCAGACGGCGGATCGGGCGCTGACACAGCCAACGGCAGAGCTTGCGCATGCGCTGGAAGAGTGGCTGAGAACGCGGTCGGGCGGCGTGTCTCTGGAGGTGCTACGGCAGGTTCGCGACTACGTGTGGTTTGGCCAGGGCTCGTCGGGATCATCGATCGTGGGAACGACGCGCGTGCGGCTGGATGCGCTGCTCCGACGGGCCGCAGATGTACTTGTCTGCGAGGACAGCGGGAAGGAGGCCGCCGAGCGAGCGCACCGTCAGCGCTGGTACTCACTTGCGCTACCGCAGGACCTGTTTGTGGCCGCACTGCTAGCGTCAAACCCCGACGCACAGCTGGCGATGCAGAACCCCCCTGCGCTCGATGCCGAGCTGAGACAGGGGGTCGCGCAGCTTCACTGTCATCTGTCTGCGGGACTCAGCTTCCCCGCGCTGTGGACGTACTTGATGACGACGGTGGGGAATTCACAGGTCGATCGCCAGCGCATGGACAAGACGGATGCCCCGCTTGGCGGCCGGGATGAATTCTTGGACTGGCTGGCTGCTGCTGGGCTGGCGCGGCTGACGCTGGCCCAGTTTCTGTATGGCAACAAGCAACGAGGTACCGCGCCTCCACTGACTTTTCAGACCTTTCTGACACGCCAGAGCTTCGGTGGCCCCGTTGAGCAGCGGGAACACCTGGGAGCCTTGACGGCCCTTCATCATGGCGACAGACCCTTGTCTGCGGCACGGACCCAAGCGGCGTATCGGCGATATCTCTCCGAGACTTCCGCGTTGTCCTCCTGCCGATCGCTGGATGATCTGGCGACGGCAGATCCAGTGGGTCGTTGCTTTCAAGGGGAGCCGGCCGAGCATCTATCGACGACCGAGCCAGCCTGGGCCGAGTCTAGGTTCTGCACTCGTGCGCTGCAGTATCTGCAGACGGAGCGAGGTCAGAAGGATGGGGGTTTCGAGCGCCTATTCTGGCAATACCAGCGCGTGCGCTGCACCACGTTTCGCTTCGTCACGCACGATCCCGGGACACGTGGTCTGGACTGGTTCGTTCGCTTTTTCACGCGCATCTCGCCGCTGCGTCGGGGGCTTCGCAGCGATGTGCTGATGGACGCTGTGATTCGCAATGGCTCAGTGCCCAGTGGCCAGTCAGCAACGCCTGTTCCTCCGCGGAAGGTTGAGGTTCGGATCGGTCCGAAGTCACGCTGGGACAAGCTACGCGAAGAGATCGACCTCATTGGCCTTGCCGGTTGTCAGGCAGACGCTGCGGGGAACTCCAAGCCCGTCACTGGGGACCGGCAGCGAGGTGTCGTGCTGCATTTTCAGAAGGACGGTCCCGATACCGTCCCAGAAGCACGGGCTGGTGGGGCACAGGGCTACGGGAACGCATTCGTGCGATTTGGGCGACAGTTTGTCGATAAGCGCAAGGAGGCTCATGCCGTCGCTGCGCTGCTGGATGCCGATCCGTCGCGGCTGCGCATCCTGCGCGGTCTGGATGTCTGTGGTCGCGAGCTGACACAGCCCACGTGGTTGCTGCTTCCACTTTTGCATGATCTGCGAAAGCGATCCGAGGATCTGGCCCACGGGCCGCGGGGCCTTGGCAAAGGAAGCGGGCTACGGATGACCCTTCACGCAGGTGAGGACTTCCGCACGCTGTTAGAAGGTCTGCGCCGCATCCATGAGCCGATCCAGTTTGATCTGCTGCGGCGCTGCGATCGCATCGGCCATGCCGTGGCGCTGGGCATCGATGCACAGGACTGGGTGCAGCAACATCCTGTCGCCTATCAGCCCGCGGAGGAGCGGCTGGAGGATCTTCTGTGGCTGTGCGACATTGGTGTGCTCTGCGCGCAGCGCCATGCGGCTGCGCAGCGCATGGTCGAAGAGCTGTGGTCCCTGGCGCAGCGTATCTATGCACTCCCGTGGGTTCTGAATCCGGGGTATGTGCTACGCGCGCTGCTGAAGGCCCGCCACCGACGACACCATCCGCACTTTCTGTCGGACTGGAACTATCCCGAGCTGAACCTGGCCCCCACGCAGCCGACTCCTTTTTCTGCGACCGACTTCTTGTTGCGCCACCTGACCGATGTGGGGGTCTGGCTGCGCGGACAAGAGCCCGTTGAGGTCTGCGTCAAGGATGAGCTACGGGCGATCCGTGCCGCGCAGCGCGTGGTTCAGCGCGCGGTTCGTTGCCTGGACCTCACCATCGAAGCGAACCCGACCAGCAACCTGCTCATCGCCGAGCTGGGTTCTGTCGATCAGCATCCCATCTTTCGCCTGGCTCCGCTGTCGCGGCGCCGCTGGCTGTCACCCAAGTATCGAATCGCCCTCTCCGATGACGACCCGCTGACCTTCGCGACCTCGCTGCTTGATGAGTATCGCTACACGTACTTTGCGATTCTGCGACAGGGGTACGGCGAGTCTGCCGCGATCAACTGGCTGAAGGCGCGACGCACCGATGCGATGCGCGCCGCATTCACGCTGCCGACCTGAGCGTCGCCAGCCACTCTGGACGGAGGCGCACGTCGCCCGCTGGTTTTGCACAACCACGCTCCCGCTGTTGAGCTTTTTCGACGGCGCGCAATAATGCGCATCCTCCCATGGCTCGCCGCAAGACCTCACAATCGGATGCGTCGCCTCGTTTGCCGCTGATCGCTACGCATGATGCGGCGCAGATGAGATCGCGTGGGGAGGGGAATGCCGAGGCTGCAGGGGATTCCGCGTTCCTGCTGTACCAGTCGGAGGACGGCCACACGCGGATTGAAGTGCGCCTGGCGGGCCAGACGGTATGGCTGCCGCAGGCGACGATGGCAGAGCTGTATGGGACGACGCCGCAGAACATCACGCAGCACATCGCGGCGATCTATGACGAAGGCGAGCTCGACGAAGCGGCAACTTGTAAGCCGTACTTACAAGTTCGCAGCGAGGGCGAGCGGCAGATTCGGCGCAGCCTGAAGCACTACAGCCTGCCTGTGATCTTGGCGGTGGGATATCGCGTGCGCTCACCGCGCGGGACGCAGTTTCGCCGCTGGGCAACGGAGCGGCTGGAAGAGTATCTGGTCAAGGGCTTCACCCTCGACGATCGGAGGCTGAAGGACGCGGGCGGCAGCGGCTATTTCGATGAGCTGTTGGCGCGCATCCGCGACATTCGATCGTCGGAGCGCGTGTTCTGGCGGAAGGTGCTGGACATCTATGCCACCAGCATCGACTACGACCCGGCTGCCGAGGCGTCGCTTCTGTTCTTTCGCACCGTGCAGAATAAGATGCACTGGGCCGCGCACGGCCACACCGCCGCCGAGATCATCGCCGCCCGCGCTGACGCCACCCAGCCCAACATGGGACTCCTAAGCTGGTCCGGCGATGCCGTGCGCAAGTCCGATGTCGCCATCGCCAAGAACTACCTGAACGCCGACGAGCTTGACGCACTGAACCGCATCGTCACCGCCTATCTGGAATTCGCCGAGCTGCAGGCCCTGAACCGCCGCCCCATGCGCATGGCCGACTGGATCGCAAAGCTCGACGACTTCCTGCGCCTGTCCGAGCGCGACATCCTGCCCCACGCTGGCCGCGTCTCGCACGAAGCTGCCGTCCGCCAAGCTGAAGCCGAATACACGCGCTTCGCGGCCCTGCGCAGCACCCAACCCACCCTGGTCGATCTGCACTTCCAAGAGGCCGTCGCACAGACGACCCAGATCGCCAAGATGCGTGCCGCCAAAGCCCGACTGCCCCCTCGCAAACCGAGGTAGCCACGTCCTGCGCGGATGCAGCCAGCTCGCTCTGAAATGCGCTCATGACGCGTCTTGCCCCGCTATTTGTCGAGAGAGGTTGGGAACCGGGGAAAACTTAGGTGCAAGCCTTCCGACGCTGGAGGGTGCGTTCGGCATCCTGCATCGCGAAATATGTAAGTCAAATTTCGTCTGAGCTGCGCGGGGTTAGAGGGGGCGGGGAAGGGGTGGGGAATGGATGATTTCCACGCCGTGACTCCGATTGAGCACCGTCAGCGGAAGAGCTTCGCACCAGTCGGTTTCCCAACATCGCTGCCATCCTGTTCGGTCAGCGTTCAGCCCAGGCCTCCACGCGGGCTGGTAGAGGCCGCAGCTGTGCCGGGCTGAGGCGCACGGTCGCGATCTCAAAGACTCTCCTCAAGGGTGAAGAGACGCCCCCGTTTCTTCAGCTTGAAGTTGTCTTGTTCCCCAGCCTGAATTCGGCGAACCCAAGGAACTGCGTATCCGCGACCTGTGGATCTGGACTAGCCTGAGCTGGGCTGGACCGCCCGACGGTACTTCTAGCCTGGACAATTCGCAGGAGAAGCAGCCGGCGAGATGATGGGCTCTGGGAGCTGCCTAGGCAGCCGCCGCAAGCGCAGCACCACCGCACACGACCTGGGGTGCCGTGAGAATGTCGTGCGAGCGCGACGAGTGTGCGAGCCCACTGAGCGGGTACGCCGCGCCTCCACTGGTGCCAGAAAGTTTGTCCGCAGGGCGGCCGCCCTCCGCAAGCTCTGCGCACTTTGGGGCCACGGGCGGGCTGCGCGAGTCCCATGCGTCGTCGATAAACACCCTGGCATGCACGCTGCATTGGCCTGCTGACAGGCCCTGCGTCTGGCGGGTCGCAGCTGCATGAATGATGCGCAAGAGGGGGATGCCATGGCCAGCGAAGCGCAACGGGTTGGACGCAGCCGGGTGACGAGCCTGCGCCCACGCGACCGGTGGTGGCTGCCGCCGCTTTTCTACTTGCTGTGCCTGCTGCCGAGGCTTGCGGCAGGGCAGAGCGAAGTGGCGCCGGCAGCCAGCGCTGCCTCGGTCGTCAACCGTACTGCCGCCGCCCCCGATGTCACGGCCCCAGCGCCCGCGGTCCGTCAGGAAAGCGATGTCGAGGTGCCGCCCGCGCCGCCTGGGCCGCCCAGCCCTGCGCTTCAGGTGGCCTGGAACGCTCGCCCGCTGTGGAGCGGCTACGACAACTTCGGCGCCTTGTGGATGGAGGGAGGCGCGCTCTATCGCACGACCAGCGGCTTTCTGGTCGGTGGCCAGGCCCTGTTTTTCTTGGGCTTCAAGTTCGGCGGAATTTTCGGCGTGCCCGTCCCCATGGACTTCAACGTCGCCATCCGACCGCGCTTGGGCTATGGCCGCGATGGCTGGGCCGTGGCCATCGCTGGTCTTTTGTCGATGAGCTTTCGTCCGCAGATCGGCGGCTATGGCCGCGTCGGTCGCCTGGACCGCATTCATGCCGAGCTATGGGCGCAGTGGATCATCGACACGCCCTTTCCTGGCGATGTTGGTTTTCGGTTCGTCTTGCCGCTGCGCGACGGCCTGCGCCTGTTTGCCACCGCGGGCCTCGATTCGCTACTGACGCAGATCGATTCCGGGATCACCCGCTTCTACGACGCCACGCTGTATCAGCCTCGGCTGTATGCGCTCCTCGGGGCGCTGATTGAGGTGGGCAGCGCGCGTGGGCTGCACCAGTTTCTGAACCTGGGCGTGGGCGTCACGCACGTCTTTTCTCCGCGTCATCCGGCCAGCGGGCACGATCCGCTGCCCCCGGGCCCTGTCCTGCAGATCGGATACGAGCTGTGGCGTTAAGCCCGCAGCGAATCTGCGGTGCCGCCCTGTGTGCCCTCTGGGGCTGTACTTT
>CALFYE010000175.1 GCA_937952145.1 uncultured Myxococcales bacterium | reverse complement strand
AGCCGCCAGTCCACCGCTTCCGCTTCCAATTTCCCCTTCCCATCCATCCGCACCGAAATCGCTCCATAAGGACCCATTCCCAACGTCCGTGCTTCTTCCCACTCCGCCGCGTCAATCTTCTCCGCTGACGAGAGCGGCCACCGTGCTGCGCCGACACGCAGGTCAAGGCGTGTTTCGGTGCGGGAGCACCTGAGGACGCCATGGGTTCTAGACGGATTGGGCTGCGCCCAGGTTACGGAACCCCGCGCTACGTGGGCCTATCGTCCCCACGCTTGTCTTCTATTTGTGCTTTCTCAACGGCGCGCGGCTGATTGAGCCCGGTGCCCCTTCCTGTGAGGGCGCCGTGATCCGAAACGACATCGCGGCCAAGTTGGCGGGCAAAGGTTCGGTGCGGCCGGGTTATCCTGCATTGGTGCATGGGGCGCAGGATGGTGGGAATGCGTTGAGGGACGAATGCATGAGCCCGCGACAGCGGCGGCGGCTTAGTGGGAGTCTGCTGGTTACCCTGTATCTGGGGAGCACGCTGGGGGCTGCACATGGCCAGTCAACCGGGTCAGAGAACCCAGTGGCTAACATGGTCACAGCGAACCGCAACTGCGTGACCAACCCAGCCTGTCACGCTCTGTTCGAGCAGGCGCAGCAGCAGTCCAAGAGCGGACAGCTCGCCGAGGCGCTGCATAGCTACTCGCTGGCCTATCAGGTCACACCAGATCCGCGCCTGCTGTTTAGCTTGGGCCGTGTGCAGCATAAGCGGGGGCAGCTCATCGAGGCCATTCGCTACTATCGCCAGTTCCTGGCGTCGGATGCCGACGATGAGGTGCAGAAGGCAACTGCGCGCGGCTTGGTGGCCGACTGCGAAGCTGCGCTGCCCCCCATATCGGAAAGCCCGGTAAAGCCGGGGCTCGACCCGTTGCCGGCCAAGCCCGTGACGGCGAAGCCGCTAGCCATCCACTAGCGTTGGTGGTTTTGGACCCTGCTTGGCGGCGTCGCTGCTGCGGGCATCACGGGCGGGATCGCGGGGGGCATCGTTGCCCAGCAGAACCGGCTGCCCGCGCTGACTTTTCGTCCTTTCGAGTGAGTACCCCGGAGGTCTGATGCCCACCATGTCACTGCGCTGCCCGCAAGTGCTGCTGCTTGCCATGCTGAGTTCGATGCACTGCGCACCAAGCGAGTCCGCTCTGATCCTGCAAGTCCAGGCCTGGCCCGACGGTGCGACGCGGCTGCGCTTGTTGCCGAAGTTCGGTTCGCAGGCCAAGCCAGCCTTCTTTGTCGATGCGGCGGTGTCCGAGTTCGCCGTGGCAGTGCCCTCCGAGCAGGCTGGCCGCCTCGTGGTCGAAGCCCTGGTCGAAGACGGCGAGGGTTGCTACATCGCCGGCCAGATCGTGCGCGCCGAGTTCAGCGAGAGCCGCGCGATCCAACGGGTTTCACTAAGCCTTCCGCCGTACGACACCCGGCAGTGTCCAGTCGCGACGTTCCCCTCCCTGCGACAGGTCTGGATGGACCGTCCCGACAACGCTTGGACCGTTGGCGACAAGGGATCCGTGCTCCGCTGGGATGGCAAATCCTGGGTATCGACGTTGGCCGGGCGCAGCGAATTCGTCTGGAGCCTGTGGCAGAACCCCAGCGGCGAGGTCTGGTTCGTGGGCGATGCGGGGCTGATCCTGCGCTGGGACGGCAGTCGCTTTCAGCAGCACCCCGGCGGAACGTCCGTGATCCTCACCGCGATTCACGGCAGTGGCGACGAAGACGTGTGGGCCGTAGGCCAGCAAGGCACCGTCATTCGATGGCGCGGCAAAAGCTGGGAGAGCCTGCCGATTCCGAACCTGCCCAATCCCATCTTCACAGTGCTCTACAGCGTCTGGGCCGAGAGCCCGAGCAATGTCTGGGTGGTCGGTACGCAGGGCACCATCGTGCATTGGGATGGTGGCGGCTGGTCCGCGCCACAGGTGCCTAGCTCGCCCCCGCCGGGGACGCAAACCTGGGCTACTCGATCCTTCAACGCAGTGCACGGCACATCGGCGGATCGCGTCTTCATCAGCGACGCCGGCAGCATGGGCAACATCCTGCGCCGCCAGGGCAGTGAGTGGGTGCTCGACTACTCCGGCGGCCCCAACTTGTACGGCATGTGGCCAGCCACTCCGGACACGATGTGGGTCGTCGGCGACAATTATCTATTTCGTCGATCCGGCACGACGTGGCTGGCTGACGTGGGATTTCGGGGCATCGGTGTGGGCTGGCGCGGTGTCTGGGGATCAGACCCGTTTCATGCCATCGCCGTAGGCTATGTGAATGCGCCCAGCGTGGCCGGAGTGCTGCGCTACTGGAACGGTGTCAACTGGAGCGATTCGCCCAACTTCTAATTCGTCCTGCTGTGCACAGCGCTCGCTTCGCAAGCGGGCGGTCACCAACATCTGCCGACCAAGGACACCAAAGTCGGTGGGTTGCAGCAACGGTTCTCGCTGCGCTCGGCGAATCGGTCGCATTCCCGGGAGCGAATGAGGGCTTGTTGCCGCAAGGCGCAGCCACTGCAAAACCCCGCTGTGTCCGCTAGAGTCGCAGCGGCTTGTCAGATCGAGCCCTCCACCCTCACGCTCTCCGGGGCCGCTGTGCTCGTTTCCGCTATCGCCTGCGGCGAAGCCGCGCTCGACACCAGCGCCCAGCCACACAGCGGCGAAGCCTTCACCCTGCGAGAGATCGACGCCATGAACATCCGCGGCAACGCGCTAAACGCCGCCGCCATCGCCCTAGATACCGTGGGGGGGCGGCCCGGCCGGCGGAGCGCTGTGGCTTGTGCGAGATTGGAAGCGCCGCCGCGATCGAGTGGCTGAGGGCGGGCGGGCAAAGGCCGGTGGCGGGTGGCGGTAGCGGGCGCTGTGGGCTTGCTGTGCACGGGCTACTGAAGCTGTCGTATCGCGGGCCTATAGCCGCCACGCCTGCCTTCTTTTTCCCTGCGCTGACGTTGCTGTGACCATTCCAGGGAAAAAGGGAAATCGCATTTCGCAACGGGGGATTTGGTTCGCGGTGGCTGATCCTGGGCCGGACGGCTGTGGCACATGGAGCAGTGCTGCGCCTTCGGTCCAGCGATGACTGCTAGCTCGGAAAAGGCCGAGTGGACCCCCAGCGGACCATGAGCGGCAGCTGATGTGCCTGTTCTCGACGGAGAACCGCCTGGAAGCGGATCAAAACCGTATGCGTAGGTCTCGGCGCCGCCCTCGGAGCACTCTTTCTCAATCTCCGACGGTGGAGAGGATTAAGTCTCAACTTTAAATTGTGTCCTGAGCAACGGTAAATTCTCTCCCCCATCGTTCCGTGGACCACAAGGTCCACGCGGTCCAGGGCACTGCGACCGGAACAAGCTGACGACGGAACGAGCTGAGGGTGTAGCGACGGAGCTAGGCGGCGTGGGGGCGCTTGTTGCGCTTGGGGGCGGTGGAGATGGGGACGACTTGGGCGGGCGGGGTGGCGTAGGTCAGGCGAGCGAGGTCTTGGGCGTGGTAGTGGGGCGCGAGGTGCGCGTAGATCATCGTCATCGACACGTCGTGATGGCCCAGGAGCTGCTGCAGGGCGATCAGGTTGCCGCCGTTCATGATGTAGTGCGACGCGAAGGTGTGCCGCAGCGCGTGCCAGGGATTGTCGGGGACGTGACAGCCGGCGCGTTCGAGTAGCGGAAACAGCGCCTCGCCGTCGTCCTTGGTGCCCATGCGGGCGCGCCCGCGCTTGAGTAGGACGGGGAAGACCAGCGCCTCGACGGTGGCGGGACAGTCGCGACGCCAGGCAGCGAGGATCGGGGCGAGAGAGGGATGGATCGGTACGGTGCGGGCCTTGCCATTCTTCGGGCTGCTCCCGTACGAGCGGGCGATGCGCAGCGTGCCGGCGGTGGGGTTGATGTCGGGCCAGCGCAGGCCGAACAGCTCACCTTTTCGCATGCCGCTGTAGACGGCGGCCGCGATCATTGGGAACAGCGTCGGCGCCTCCGATTCGGCCAGCTCTAGCAGGCGCTCGATCTCGACGGCGCTGAAGAAATCCAAGGACCCCTGACGCAGCTTGGTGAACAGGCCGCGGACCGGAAGCTCGGCCGATTCCGGCAGAAGACCCGTCGCCTGGGCCCAGCGCCAGACTCCTGACAGGCCCGACAGAATCCAGTTCAGGTTGGCGACGTTGCCGCCGGTCGACAGATAGCGATCGTGAAACCGGCGAAGCTCGGCGCGCGTCAGGCCCAGCGCGGGGCGCTCGCCGAACACGGGCAAGAGGTGCTTCCACGCCGACGCGACGCGCGACTTGTAGGCCTTGGGATCCTTGCTGCGCGGCATGCCTTCCGCCTGAAAGCGCTCGTGTAGCTCGCGCAGGGTCAGCGTCTGTTGCTGGCGTTCGTTGCTGCGCTCGTCCGGCACCCCGACGATCCCGCGCGCGATGCGGGCGCGGACTTCCGCCATGATGC
>CALFYE010000174.1 GCA_937952145.1 uncultured Myxococcales bacterium | reverse complement strand
TCGATCTTGCCCTGCTCCGTCCCTTCGATGGTCATATGTGCTTGTAGTGCCATGACAATCTCCGTTATGTGGCCAACAATTGGCCATTTGTGGTGGACTTCTTGCGGCTGCTCGACTGTACGAAGGCTTTTTGCATAAGAAGAAAACCTTGGCAAGGCTCCGTATTGTCTTTTTGTGCTAGCGTTCGCTCGGTTCGTCTCACTAGTCCGTGATTCCTGTTCCGCGAAACGAGGAAACCATGCCTCCCGCAGCGCGAATTGTTGACATGCACACCTGCCCAATGGTGAACCCGGGTCCTGTCCCGCATGTTGGCGGACCCGTTCTGTCCGGGGCGGCCACCGTCCTGATTGGCTTTCAGCCGGCCGCCCGCGTAGGCGACAGCCTGACCTGCGTTCCGGCCATCGACAGCATCGCTGCCGGGGAGCCGAGCGTTCTGATTGAAAACCAGCCGGCCGCCCGCATCGGCGATCCCACCACGCATGGCGGTGTCATTGTGGCGGGTTGCCCGACGGTCCTTATCGGCTCGACGGCCCAAGGGGTTACGTTGGTCGCGGCGGCTGGGCCCGGCACTCCCTTCTGCGAGGAGTGTGAAAAGGCCAAGCGGCAGGCCAAAAAGAGGCAGGAAGCTGGCGCGCAGGCCGCCTGATGCCGCGAGCCATTCTGCACATTCCGTGGGGGCCGCAGGCCCTGGCCAAGGCCGTCCTTTGTCCTGGCGACCGTCTGCGGATTAGCGCCCAGCCAGCTGCCGACTTCCAGATCACCCGCGATCGGCGCATCGGTGCCGCCAGCGCTGAGCTTTCCTGGGACGGGACGGTGGGTCAGGTGACGACTGACCCCAAAAATGACGCGTTCCTCCTAAACGGCCAAGCCCGGCAGCAAGGGACGATTCAGCATGGCGAGTGGTTTCGCATCGGCGACACCACCCTGATGCTGTGCGAAGAACAGCACACGCCGCCCCGCCGCCCCAAGACCCGGCAGACCGCCGAGGAACAGCAGGCCCGCCTTGCCCGCGCGTCGCTCTGCGAAGAGGTGCTGGCAACGCTGCGGCGCACGCAGAATCTGTACGCCGTTCTCGATGCCGCGCGCGACGATCGCATCCTCACTCTGCTGCGTGAGTCCGCAAACCCCGCGCGCTCACTCCTTGCGGGAGTCCGCGGGGATACACTTTCGGACGTTGCGCCTTATCTTGTTGCGCTGGCCCCGGATGACTGGCTGCTCGCGGCCCTGGTGCAGGAAGGCTGGGGTCAGTCCTGGGGCATCTTCCTCGACTGTCCAAAGCCATTCGATGAGGTGCGTCGCCACTTCCGCCACTTCCTGCGTGTCCGAGCCGAAGGCGAAAAAGACTTTCTCTATTTCCGCTTCTACGACCCCCGCGTCCTGGGCATCTTCCTGCCGACCTGCACCCCCGAGCAGCAACGAGAGTTCTTCGGGCCTATCCAGACCTTCTGGGCAGAGGATGCAGCGCTGTCCCTCCGCGGCTTTTCGGCCCTAACGTAGAGCACGCTCGACAGATTCGCAGATCCGTCTTCGGCCGCGCGGTGCGTGTTTGCCGTAAATATGGCTTGATACGGACTCGGCTCTTGTCGCAAATTCGCGCCGCTTCAGATGGTAGAAAGCCCGCTCAGCGCCGGCCTTCCGCAGCCTGGCGATCGCATCGGCCAGTACCGCATCCTCGCTCCTCTGGGCCAGGGGGGCATGGGGATTGTGCTGCTTGCCGAGCATGAGACCCTCGGACGTCGTGCTGCGCTCAAGCTCCTTTTGCCCGAGTTTGCGCACGATGCGGCTTTAGCGGCTCGCTTCGTCCGCGAGGCCCGCGCCGCCAATCGCATTGCCCATCCCAGCGTGGTGCAGATCGTCGAGATCGGACAGACCGCTGCCGCTGGCCCCTATCTGGTGATGGAGTATCTGCGCGGTGAGACCCTGGCGGCCCGCCTGCAGCGCCACAAGACCTCGCCGGCCGGCCGCCTGGGGACACATGGCCTCTTGGCGCTGCGCCAGATCGCCGCGGCGCTGGCGGCATTTCACGAAAACGGACTGGTTCACCGCGACCTCAAGCCCGGCAACATCATGCTCGTTCCCGACCCCGAGGTTCCCGGCGGCGAGCGGGCCAAGCTCCTGGACTTTGGGGTGGCCAAGATCCTTGACGCAGCCACGGGCGTAAGTGGGGCGACCCCAGAGAGCACCGGCCCAGGCCTTGACCCCAAGACCCACGCCGGCACGCTGCTCGGGACGCCACAGTACATGGCGCCTGAGCAGTGGAACGCGGACCAGGCGCTCGACGGCAAGGTTGATGTGTACGCGCTGGGGGTCATCTGCTTTCAGGTGCTTTCGGGGCGGCTGCCGTTTTTGGCGCGCGAGACCATGGCCCTGGGTATCCAACATCTGACGAGTCCGGTGCCATTGCTCATCGAGCAGGATCCTGGGCTTGATCCTGCGCTGGGCGACCTGGTGGCTCGCATGATGGCCAAGCAGCCCGGCGAGCGGCCCACCATGGGCGATGTCGCCAAGCAGCTTGCGCTCTTTGTCTCGCCTCCCCAGCCTGCGGCTCCCCGCGATGTCGCCGGCCCCAGAAATGCTCCGGCCCAGACGCCTCAGAGTCTGCTCGGCGAGGCTCCCGCTAGCGTGCCCGCCCTGTCTAGCGTGTCCGAGCCTGCGGTTCCGGCCACTCTGCCTGTCGCCCAGGTTCGCTCGAAAGCGGCCCGGCAAGTTGTTTCACGACCGCCCCCGCCCGAGCCCGCCGTCCCGTCCAAGAATCCCGCTAAAGCCCCATCGGCCTTATCCGAAGGTGGTGCTGAGCTTCAGACGGCAGACCGGGGCAAAAAGGGGGCCGCGCCGCCCGGCCCGTCGAGGTGGCTGGTCGGTGGCGTGCTCTTCTTTCTTGCGGTCCTGGGGGGCTCCTTGACCCAAACGCCCTGGCGCCGGGCGGCGAAGCAGCCTCGCCCACCCGCCGGGCAGGGGTCCCCCCACAAGCCGAGCCCGAGCCCGAGCCCGAGCCCAAC
>CALFYE010000173.1 GCA_937952145.1 uncultured Myxococcales bacterium | reverse complement strand
GGCGCCCGCGCTGTCCTGAAACGGCCGAGCGACTGATCTGCCCTGTCTTCAATCGGGGCCAGTGGGGCATGAGCACCGTGTCGCTCAAAGGCCAGCACAGCATCCAAGAGCTGTTTCGCGCTGTGGGCTGCGCGATGCCGGCGCGACCGTGGCACGCGCTGCGCCACACCTACGCCAGTCACTACGTCATGGCCGGCGGCAACATCATGGTGCTGCGCCAACTGCTAGGTCACAGCAGCGTGGAAACAACGCAGATCTATGCGCACTTGGCTCCGGACTTTTTGGCGGCGGAAGCGAATCGGGTGCGGTACGGAACCTCATAGCTGGCGCGCAACCTGGTAGCTCTTGCAAGGATTATCCGTTCCCATCGCACACGGGCTGACCCATCGCCAACCATGCTCCGAGTTCGTCAATAAATACGACCCCGCGTCGCAGGCGCAAAGGTTCAAGATACGGACGGATCAAGGGATTTTTTCGGCCCGTCGAGAAAGCTTAATCGGTGGGGCGTAATATCAGCGTCCGATGATGTGGGTGGACGCACAGGAGTCTGGTAACTGGAGTCCTGCCGTGGCGCATGTAAGCAGGCTTCGCTGGTGGTTTGGGTCGCAGCCGCCCGGTCGGCATGCCACTGTCGCGGCACCGTCGCTACATCCGGGGTGACAAGCACCTGGGATACGCCTTTCGGATTATGTTGATAATGTTGCCAGAGCTATTCAGCTATTCAGCTATTCAGCTATTCAGCTATTCATTATTCGTTGGTTCTTGCCCCAGCTTCTTCCTGATCGCGTCAATCCGCTCTTCTCCGATGTCGCGCAGGTACCTCTCACTGTATTCGTGGAGGAGAAAGCCGAGGATGCGCCACTTCGGGGGCGTAGTCATTCGCGCGTGCGTGCGGTCGATGAGGCGTGCGTCTGCGGCGTGCTGGCGCTGGCCCTTGCCGCAGTGACCCTGGGCGGCCAGTCGGATATGCGCAAGGAACTCGCGCTCTACCTCGCCTTGGTCCTTACGCCTCTGGTCCTTGGGCTGGGCTTGCTCGGTCGCTTCCTGGCGAAGTACGTGAACGCGAAGGGGGCTGTCGGGGTCATCGGCTCGTCTTTCATACGCGCGTCGATGGCTCGCCGCCGAGCCCCCTTCTCAAGGAGAGTCGCGGCGCGCCCACAGAAAAAGGTCCCCGCGCCAGCGTGGAACTCGTCCGCTCCGCGCTCCAGTCCGTCGTGCAGGGCCGCTAGCCAGGTCCTAAAGGGGCGTGCCTGCTACACCTCGGCTACGAACTCACGATCCAGGTCTGCCACCTCTTTGGGAACCACTGGAGCGCGTCCACGCGAAAGTAGATATGCACCATCCACGCAGTTGTCCCAATCATCGATCCCCCACTGTGTCGTTCTGCTTCTTTGAAATCGACGCTCGATCCGAACGGCCCGGCTCTGGTGGCGCCACTCGATGGTCTGAATCGCCGCCTGCGGTTCCACCCCTTCGGACGAAAGCGAGGCGATGAGCCGTGCGGCAGGAGCTGGCTCAAAGTGGGTGGCCGGAGAGGATGCGCCGGCTGGCGTGGTCAGGGTGAGCGGAGGAAAGGAATCGGCGAAGCGGTTGTTGCCACCAAGATACGTGCCGCTCACCGGATAGACGGAAAAGCCCAGATCATCCGGGGGCGGTGCGTCCTCGGGCCTTACGCGGTACCGTACCGCGATCTCATCGAAGGCATAGCGACAGCCGCGCGGCGCCTGCCGGCCCGTGCCATCGACTTCGTAGATCTCGTCGAAGTCCCCGCCTGAGCTGTGCCAGCGCACAAAGACGCGATGGTCTCCGTCTCCAAGTGCCGCCAGCAGATCTTCCGCCAGTTCCCCCGGGCTCCAACGCCTGCCGAGCTGGACGTCGGTACACCTATCGCGAAAACCGATGACAAGAGGAACGCAGTACGAGCTGTCATCTTCCCCAAGGAGCGCACGCACAATCGCGGCGTGACTCGCGGCAGCGGCGCGATCGCCGGGTGACACGATGCGGAGGAAGATGGTTGCTACGTTGGCCATGACCTCACTTTACTTCTTGAGGGACCGCGCCAGCAGTGCTTTTGACTCAACGCCGGCGGCCCTGCTTTCACCAGCAGCGATGGCTCGCGCTGCCAGCGCCCCCCGGCTGTCTTGGCCGTATCCATGTCGTTCTCGGAGCAACGCGCTGCGAGGCCTTCCAACCTACGCGTCGGTCGCGACTTCCCGAGCCGCTTCTTGAGCAGCGCTGGGGTCAATCAATGCCTCGTCGGAAGACGGCGCGCAGTTGCAACTTACCCGGCGGTTGCGGCAAAACGGAACAAGAGCACGCTGGTCGCGCTGTGCGCAAAAGGACAAAATCCACGCGCGTAGCAGCGCAGGAGAGGCAGGAATGGATTGCTCCTGGGCGACGAGCCCGGCGCGGCAAGTTGTCACTCGATGGCGTGCATGGCATCGCCCTGCACGTACGTGAAATAGAAGCTCGCGGCCTCGGAAGCGACTCCCCCCAGGGATGCAAAGTCCAGCTTTGGGCCGAGGTTGCCCCAGCTCACGCTGTCGCGGTAGGGGATGAACAGGCAGCGATGATCGATCTCCGCACCAGGCACCAGCAGCCTCGGCGCGGCGTCATTCAGTGAGAAGCCGCGGCGCGCTCGGGCGGTGTAAACGCCTGCGGTTTTCCGTACAATCTCGTGCAATGCGGCCAACTGCTCAGGAAAATTTGTGTCGAGGGTGGAGCCTGCTGACCTGGGTGCTGCTTGCCATTGGCGGTGCCCTGGTTACCCTCCACTCGCTCAGCGTTCTCTTGCTCATGCCGTGCTTACTCTACCGCCGCATATTTGATGCGATGCTGAAGGGCCCCATGGCTTACATCGCCTGGGCCGCACTGGCCGTGCTCTTCGTGCAGATCCTGCTTTCCATCTGGCAGCGACGCATCCTCCCGTTACTTTATCAGCTGGCCGTGGCAGCGATTCCGGCGGGGCTCAGCGTCCTCACTTTCCATCAAGGTCTATTTTATTGTGCACTTGAAGGGACTGCACTCCCGAACACTCTCATTTCCGGGCCGTGGCATTAACCAAGAGGCAAACACCCGCAACTGCCGCTTCGCGATCCTTGTTGGTCTGGCTCTTTTTGGCGCGTTACCTGGGCGCAGCGGTGCATCTACCCGTGTCCCGCCGAACACTCCGCTTCGATTCCCTCGCGGCGCCTGCGCTCCTAATTCGCCGTGCCCAGGCTGCTAACGAGGCTTGGGAGTAATCTCGTTCAGCGGCTCCTGCTTTTTCGGGGGCGGGGGGCAGACGTCCCAGACGTTTAGCTGTTCATAGCGCTCCATGACTACGCCGTTGGCGGTTCGAAGCTCGACGCAGTTGGTGCGCTGCCCAGCCGAATTCAGACAGCAAGGATGATGAAATTCCTCGATATCTGATTTTCCATCACCATCTAAATCAATGGCCAAGGTGCGGAGCCAAGTGCCCGCTTTGTAGACCATTTGAGTAAGAACGCCAGAGTTACTCGGCTTCGGGAAAATGATACGTGCATATCGAAGCGATCGAGAAATTGGACCCACCGCGACTGCGAGTCGCCCAGGCCTTCTGTCCGGTCTCGTGACGAACTTGGCAACGTATTCTGGATAGCAGTAGCCGGAGCAGCCCTGCTCGTCGTGCATCCCAGTGACTATCACCTCGGCGAACGGGCCTCGTTCGTCGAGCAACTGGAAGCGAGATCCCCGGGCGGGGGGCTTTTGACCCGCAGGTTGTAAGTACCAGAGATCCTCGGAGGCATCAGGGGAATAGCGGGCGCCGTAGAGTTGGAGGCCTTCTACGGGGAACTTGGCGCCTGCACTCGCACAAACTACTACCAGACAGAAGACGACGACCGCTGACCGCATCAATTACGGCTATCGGACGCAGAGGAGAAAGACAAGGGCAAGCAGCTCCTCGTCGCTGAAATAACCAGGCATATCGCCTCGCGCTCCGTCGCACAAAGAGGCATCATTGATGGATGCACCTCGCCTTGGCATCTCTGCTTTCCGTGTCGGCAATCGGCTGCGCGACGTATGGAGCAATATCGACGACCGGGACGAATAACGCGCCTGTCGCCGCGAGCGCAGCCGGTTCGGCGAAAGACGCCATGCCGTCTCTCGATGACACCTGCGCCGGTGATTCCGATTGCACGCTGACAGGTCTTTACGGGACGTGCTGCGCCAATTGTGCGGAGAAGTATGCGAACAAAGCCTACGTTGCCCGGGCGCAGGCCTACTGCGGCCGGAACCCGCCCGCGCAGTGCCCACCGATGGCATGTTCGTGGCTGTCGACGCCACCGAAGTGCATCGAACGCCGCTGTCGGGTGCCGCAGCGCTGAGGTGTCCTACCGATGTCGAACATCGGCTTGCCGAGAGCCTGAACACGCCGGGCCGCATCGCGCAGCCCCGGAAGATTGCGCTCCTCCGGTCGCCGAGCGGCGCGTTCTCATCGGTGCCGGCACCTCGGGCGCTGTAGCGGCAGGCTTGGTGAGTGTCTGGAACTGCGATGGATAGCAAGAACCCCGTGCCCGGACGCCGGAATCAGGGAAGGTTCCGCTCGTCCTCGATGACCCACTGTCCGCCGCGGCACCAAAGGGCCGAGCTCCGCCCTCCCGGCTTTCCATGCGTGATGACGCAAGCCGCATGTTCCTGTGTGCACGGCGTCTGCTCGCGGGGCAGGGGGTCGCAGAGGTCGCTGCGGCGCGGTCGGGCACCGGGGTCCAGGGACGGCCGCAGGCGGAGGTCGAGCTTGACCACAAAGGATTGCTCTTTCAACTGCTCGGCCAGGCGATCCGGGGGGCTTAGGGGCGACTGACTCGGGGGAGTTGCACTGAAGCCAGCGAAGCGAGTGCGCACGCACTCGGTCGTGAAGCGATCCGGCAGGGAGTCGCCGCCCTGGTCCACTACGCCGCAGCCGTCCTTCATGCGGACGCTCACGCTGACGCGCCCACGGAGCGAGCGGCGGATAGACAGCCCATCCTCATAGCAGAAGCACACTTGGGGCAGGATCTCTTTTTCAAGCCTGCTCCGCAGCCAATCGCGCGCTTCGGCACTGAGCCCGGGGGCGGTGACGCCGTCGATGGTGCAGGCTCCGCTCGGTGTCGGGGGAGGAAGGCGTGAGCGCGCCCTCGCTGCGCAGCGAGGATCCGCCACGAGGCCGGGCTGGCACGGCATGGCCAAGGTGAGGCAACCCCACCCCGGGCCCCAACCGCCGCTCGCCGGCTCCACGGCCAGCGCTGCAGACTTTTCGTGTCGCACGTCGAGCAGCAGCAAGCCGAGAAGGAGGAGGCCGGGCAACTGTCCAGGCAGGAGCTTGCATCGGGCGTCGGAGCCTCTGCTACCTGGCCGCCGTAGGCGGAGCATGGGGTGCATGATCACCAAAATCTGTCGAGGATTGGGTTCGCTGGCGCGGCGCATGCCGCCACGCCTACATAGGCGACAATAACTATAATCTTATCACGACCCGCCGCAGCGATAGGGGCGCGGTGGTGGAGTCGGCCGGCGTGCAGGCGGCGAGCAGCACGAGCGAGACGAGGGCGGCGGACGGGCGCATGGGGTGACTCGCTGAGGTTCGCGGGGCGGGGTCAGCCGGCGAGGGTGTCGATGATCGCCGCGAGGTCGAGGTCACGCTGGCTGAGGCCGCCGGCGTCGTGGGTGCTGAGGGTGATGTCGACGCGGTTGTAGACGTTGAACCACTCGGGGTGGTGGTCGTGCTTCTCGGCGACGAGGGCGACGCGGGCCATGAAGCCCCAGGCGGTGATGAAGTCGGGGAAGCGCAGGCTGCGGAAGATCGCGTCGCGGTCGGGGACCAGCTGCCAGGCGGGGAGCCGGGCGAGGCCGCTGCTGCGTTCGCTGTCGGTGAGGCGGGCGATCGTCATGGTGGTTGCGGGGGGTGTAACGGCCAGCGGCCGGCGATCGAGCGCGGCGGCCGGACTAGAAGTAGTCGGGGTCGTCGGGCGAGAGGGCCGACAAGGTGACCGAAGCGCCCGGCTGGGTTTTTACCACGGCTTCGAAGCGCTTTTTTACTTCTTCCTGCTCCTTCTCCGACAATACGGATTCGCGTTTTTCATCCTTCTGCACGAGGTTGTCGGCTGTGTCGGAATCCACGCGCACAAACACCAGTCCCATGTCCTGGCGGTATTCGAGGTGCTGCATCCAGTGGTTGTCGAGCACGGTATCGAGCCGGAGCACGTCGTATCCCTTGTTGGCTGCGGCTTTGATCTGGGCGTCGTGGCCGTCGGGGTCGTTGGTATAGATCAGTACCACCTTGCCGTGTTTGTCGGTTTGGTTGGCCTTGATTTTTTCCTTGTATTCATCGACCAGGGAGAACTCGTGTTTCACGCTTTCAACCAGCGTAAAATGCGCAGCGCGTTCCTCGAATTTTTTGTCCGAAATCGCGCCGTATTTGACAAACACGCCCAGGTCGCGCCATTTTTGCTCAAAAGCCGGTCGATCGTTTTTGAACAGTTCGTTCAGTTTGTCGGCTACCTTTTTGGTAATGTACTCGCTGATTTTTTTGACGTTGCCGTCGGCCTGCAGGTACGAGCGCG
>CALFYE010000172.1 GCA_937952145.1 uncultured Myxococcales bacterium | reverse complement strand
GGCTGGGGATAGGCTGACGAGGTGGCAGGGCTGGGGCCAATAGCCAGCTACCATTTTCCTGCCAAACCTGGATCCTGTGGGATCAAAAGCGCCGAGATGTTGTGGCCTGTTCATATGTGCAGTTGTCCTGGTGTTGAAGAGCCACTTGACTCACACAGTGCAAATGTTCAGATATCTTCTCTGGCGACGGCGGGCCGCTTCGGGCAGAGCGGTCAGCTCACGAAGTATGGCCGATAGCAGGTCACGGAGCGCGTTTAACGGGCCTGGCATGCGTGCCAGTTCCCATTCGGTGTCGGACGCTACCTGGTGAACCGCTGTGGCCACGAAACGGCTGCTCTCTCGGTCAGACCGCTCCTATATGCGCGCAGTTCGCGCGCTGAGTGCGCTGAAAATCGCCGGAAACGACAGCGCGACTATGACTACTCGGCCAAGCCGTCAACGCTGCGAGTCGAGTCCGCACTTCGCCCGCCCGAATGCACATTGCCAACGCCCCCAAATGCGCGGTTAGATGCCGCCCATGGCTAGCAGCTTTGCTCCTCGACAAGAAGCGATACCTCTCGACTGGACATCTCTCTCCCCGGATCAACAGGCGCTAGTTACAGAAGTACATGGGTGGCTGACCGAGTTATTGAGGAGCCCTTCGGCACCGAAGAGAGACAAATCGTTTGTCCCAAATGTGCATGAAGCCCGGGCATCACGTGTGCTGCTGCTCGACGGGCCCCGCGGCGGCGGAAAGACAACGCTGATGCTGTCGCTGCTCCGGATGTGGACACACGCGCTCAAGGGCGCTGCGCAGCTTGCTGAATTGCCACCCGCCATCAGCGCTCTGCTTAGTGCCAAGCGGGTTATCCCCGTCGAGATCATAGACCTGCAGCCCATGGCCGGCTATCCGTCGCTGCTGCTGCAGCTCGCAGGCCGAATGTACCGCGTCACCGAGCAGATGATGTCCATGTCATCCGCGAAGTACGAAGAAGACCACTGCTACCAGCTTCCTGCGTCGCTCGAAGCCTGGCGACAGCTGGCGCAGGCGGTTGCCATGGGCGGGGAAGACGATCCGCGGCAGCGCCAGTGCTCGTCAAACCCCGAGGACTTCGCGATCGAACTGGAGCAGGCTGAGCGAAAGCGAATGACCGTTGGTGAACAGTGGTTAGAATTCGTCGACAAGCTGCTCGCGGATGTTGGCAACCCCAAATACGCCCACTTGCTAGCGCCATACGTGCCGGGCGCCGACCCGCTGTTCATCGTCCCAATCGACGACGCCGATATGAGCCCTGAGCGCGGCGTCAAGCTGTTAGAGCTACTGCGCAGCCTGTGGCACCCGCGCGTCGTGTTCCTGCTGACCGGGGACGCGGCGCTCTTTCGCACGCTCCTGTTCAACCGCTACAAAGAGGTCTGCAAGCAGATGCCAGACCCGATGGCGCGACACCTCGCGCACGATGTGTTAGGCAAGGTGATCCCACCGGGACAGCGTCTGCGCTGTCGGGTCCGACCCGACGAAGCATTCAATTATCTCAAGGACGTTGGCCTCCTCCCCGAGCGACTCGTCGAACGTGTGAGACAAGCATCTCTGCAGGAAGCTTTCCCACGACGCTGGCGTGTCCTGCTTGATCTGGAGCAGTCGCTGAAGGGGAAGCAGATCAGTCCCGTGGGGGTTACGCGGGTGCTTTTCGAGGAGGCGGTCAGGGCCTCGGCGTTGATTCAAACCGAACAGGACCACCTGCTGTCTGCGTGCTTCAGACCCGCGCGCCGCGGGTTGGGTTTGCGGGTTGATGAATCAGCTGTGGCCATGCGGCCGGAGACGGATGTTCACGGAGAACTTAAGCTCGATGCACGGCGCACGGTGTCTTGGAATGTCAGCGATGGCGACCGATGGTCCTTGGCATTGCGCTCGGCAGACGCTGTGAACACCGAGGTCGAAGCGCTGCCAGACAGTATCGTGCTGCCCCTGTATTTGGCGGCATCGATTGCGAGTGAACCTCGGCCTGCAGCCAAGAATCCGGACAATCCGCAGCCCCAATACACTCGCGTCGCCCGTTCCCTGAGCCTCACAGACTACGACATCATCAAATCGACATTCAGCTTCACCCCCATCAAGTATGAGTTTCCATGGCCCACGCCTGAATGGGTGGATCCGATTGATTTCTATGTTTTCCTGCAAGGCTGGCGCGAGGCACTGAACTCGCAGCGCGCTGCACTGAGCTCGTTTCCTGGGGCGACGCAAGTGTCCGCATCTCAAATCGCGGCCTTCGAATCGCTGGTTTCATGGTGGATATCGGCGATTTGCTCTCTGGCGAATAATGAAAGTATCGCCGAAGATCTGTGGCAGCAGCCTGGCGCTCTAAGATGGAACAATTTGGGGCAAGGCATTGCAACACTTGCGAACTCGCTGCTTACGGATGCTATACCAACGGCACGCAAAAGGAGCTATGTTCAGTGGGCTCGTCAAGACGCATTATTTTTTTCTAGTAAATTATGCGGATTAAACGTAGCCGCTCGGAATCACCTGCTCACAGGATGGCTTGCTCAATTGTATCCTCTAATCGCCGGAGGTGAGGAGCGCGAAAGATATTGGATTCTCGTTAATGACGCTACACATGGACAGATTGAGTTTCTGCGACGGGCATCACAGAGCGTTCGCGATACGTCGATTGAGCAGCAGGTTGAGATTGCAATCAGACAAATATCTAACCCCACTTGGAAGATATTCGCACCGAATGATGATAATTCACCTGGCGATGTATCAGTCAAGAAATTCAAACGAGCAATACATGATGGCCATGGCGATATAACGCTCACGCAAGAGCTTAGGTTTGCAATTCAAGCCCTGGATCCTGAGTCCGAGGGTCAGCTGGTTGACTCTGATATGAACTCAAGGCTACTTCAGTACATACGCGGCAATGATGAAAAGTTCCAAAATCGACGGATCCAGCACTTCAAAGCTCATCTTAAGAACCGCCTCTCTCAGATTAACCTCGCCTCCGTTCCATATCCGTTGAGTGTCCTTGATTCCCAGACGGGGAGTAGCCTGTGGTCAAGAGCGCAGAACATAGAGTTTGGTCCTAGTTGGGATGTTAAAACCAGGCTGGCTGAATTGGCCGAATCCAAGGCTCTTTTGGAGCAATTGTCAAAACCAATGTCAGCGCAAGATGCATGGAAAACAATCATTGTCTCATTCTTTGCAAGTAAAGTCTTTTTAAAGTTTCGACAAGCCACACAAATCATTGATAAATTTTTAAGTAGGACGCAGAGATCACCTATGACATTTCTATCGATGCGTCCAGGAACTACGCACGAGCTTGCGCCGGCTCACAGTATCCAGTCCCCTGAAATAAATGTTGTGGCGACCGAATTGGAACCAGTTGTACCGCCTGATCAGAATGATGTAGCAGAGGTGACTGAGCTGCTCGTCAAGTTACATGACATCGTCGCAGATGAAACAGATGTGGAATCTCAAACAATCGATGAACCAATATGGCCAGATCATCTTTCTGTGACCTATGCGGGGTCTACTCACCGGATCGCACTTCCTGGCTGGCCGAATTCCGTGGATCTTCTGCTTCATTGGACCGCTTTAGTCAAAGGCATCTCTTGGCTTAAGCAGGGAACCAAGCCTGTTGCAAGTGCAGAGCATTGGGATCCCTGGACTGTACTTTGTGGTTTTCTCATCGATTCGAGTCTGGCTATTAGCTCAAGGAGAATTCAATGCCATATGCCTGCGTATATCAATTCCATACACGTTCGAATGCCTGCAGACAGCCGAGACGACGAGTTTTTGAAAGAACTTTGTCGCTCGCTCAGTAATACCGTCGCACAAGCCAATGAGTCCCGATACTCGGGTCGCCGCGCGCTGGCCGTGCGCGAGTGGGTGAACTTGGCTGGGCCTCTCTTCGCTGCGCCAGAGACAGGGATGTCCCCGGAAATCGCCACGCGGTGGTTGGAAGCATGGGATCGGAGTCCGAGCAGAACCTCGGACCCCGCGGCCTGCAAGCGGCTCTCGGACTTTCGTCTCAAGCGTGCGCAGCTTTCTCTCGGCCCCGAGACCACGCCAAAGAAAGCGCGAGAGTTCCTCGACGTGATTGATGCGAACCAGAAAGATCACCCCTGGGTCCGCGTTATCGAAGCGCGGGCGAAGGGGGCGGAGCGCGCGTGATGGACTGGCCGTATGCGCGGGTGCTGGCGGAGGCAGTGGCGGGGCCGTTTTTGGCTAGCGCGGCGTTTCGATCGGGTCTGGTGACGCTTCGGCGAACGCGCGACGGCGAATACGAACCTTCGACGGCAGCTCTGGCGCGCGAGCAAGAAGAGCGGCTGCGCCTGCGAGCGGGCGGCGTGTCGCTGGAAGTGCTGAGGCAGGCGCGTGACTTTGTCTGGTTTGGTTCATCAGACGATGGATCAGCGGCGCCAGCCACCTCTGTCTCGTTGCTAGAACTGCTGCAGCGCGCAGGACAGCCTCCGTTAAACGAAGAAAGCAGCGTAGCCGAGCGGGCGCACCGCGAGCGTTGGCTCTCGCTGGCGCTGCCGCGCGAGCTGCTGGTTGCAGCAGCAAAGGTCAGAGAGCACCCGCTACGGGAAATTGCAATCCCTGATGACTTGGCTGTGCTGCTGAGCCAAGGAGTGGCGCAAGTGCATTGTCACCTGTCGGCATGTTTGAGTTTTCCGGCGCTGTGGACGCACTTGATGGCGACAGCGGGCAGCCGGCAGATCGACGAACTGAGGCTGCCGAAAGCGGACACGCCGCTTGGGGGCGTGGTGCCGTTCATCAACTGGCTGGTCACCGCCGCGCTGACTCGCTTGACTCTGGCTGCCTTCCTGCGTGCGAAAGACAGAGGGGATGAGAATGCCGGGCGCGGGCTGGCGGCATTCTTGAATCGTGTGCCATTCACGGATCCTCTGGATCGCGTGGACCACCTGAACACGCTGCGGGCCTTGAACTGTGGCTGTGTGCCAGTGACCGGAGCGCTAAGTCGGCCGGCTCTGCGTCGGTTCATGCGGCAGAGGTCGACGCTGCAGGACTGTCGTTCGCTGTGGAATCTGGCGCAGGCCGATCCGATGGCGAGCTACTTCCCCTCGCGTGAGCCGCAGGGCACCACGGCGGACCCAGAGTGGGCTGAGACGTTTTTTTGCAACGCCGCGATGCGGTACCTGCAAGAGCGTGGGACGGAAAACGACCCAAACTTTGAGGTTCTGTTCTGGCAATACCAGCGCGTTCGCTGTGCGACGTTCCGCTTCATCACCCAGGAAGCAGGGACCCGTGGTCTCGACTGGTTCACCCGCTTCTTTAAGCGCATCTCGCCACTGCGAAAGGGGCTGGGCAGCGATGTGCGTATGGACTCGGTGATCCGTCACAGCGTGCCGCTGGGTGGCCGAGCGTCGGATTGCAAGATTGAGGTGCGCATCGCTCCAGCAGAACAGTGGAGTGAGATTTCACGCGATCTCCGGCAAATCGGTGGTACGCAGCTTGAGCCGTCCTCAGTGCACTGCTGCAAGAAGGAATCTGAATCTGCGCAGCGCGGCGTGATCCTGCACTTCCAAAAGGATGGACCCGAGACCATTGCAGAGCGACCGGGGCGTCTAGCTGGCATCGATGGATTCGGTCTGGAATATGTGCGCTTTGGTAGCATCTTTCGGAAGCGCCAGCGAGAGGCCAACGCGGTCTCTGCGCTGCTCCATGCGCAGCCGGCGATCTTGCGCCTGCTGCGCGGTCTGGATGTTTGTGGGCGCGAGCTGACGCAGCCAACGTGGCTGTTGTTGCCGCTGCTGCTCCGATTGCGGCGAGAGTCGCAGGAACTGGCCAGTAGCCCGCAGGGGATCAGCAGTCGTTTGCAGCGGCTAGGCATGACGATCCACGCTGGTGAAGACTTCCGCACCCTGCTAGAAGGTCTGCGCCGCATCCATGAGCCGATCGAATTCGGCCTGCTGCAACAGCGAGATCGCATCGGCCACGCGGTCGCGCTTGGCATCGATGCCAGGGCTTGGTGCAGAGAGAATTCAGTCGCGTATCAGCCGGCGGAGGAGCGGCTAGAGGACATCCTCTGGCTCAGTGAGAGCGGCGTGCTGTGTCACTTGAGTCGGAGCGTACGCGAACGACTGATGGACCGCTTCTGGCTGCTCGCGCAGCGCATCTATGCCCTTCCTCGGGTGATGAACCCGGACTATGTGCGGCGCATGCTGATGCAGGCGCGTCGGCTGCGTCACGATCCGACGCTGCTTGCGAACTGGAACTACCCCGAGCTGAACCTCGCGCCGGAGCACCCTACAGAACATTCCGCTGCCGACTTTCTGCTGCGCTATCTGACGGACCACGGCGTCTGGCGTCGAGGGCAAGAGCCGGTCAAAATCTCGACGAAGGAGGAGTGCGAGGCCATCGAGAAGGCGCAGCGCACGGTTCAGAGCAAGGTCCGTGCACTCGAACTCACTATTGAAGCTAATCCCACCAGCAACCTGCTGCTCGCTGAGCTGGGAGCCATCGATCAGCACCCGATGTTCCGGTTGGCACCGGTGTCGCGTCAGCGCTGGTTCAAACCGCGCTATCGCATCGCTCTCAGTGACGACGACCCACTGACGTTCGCCACGTCCCTGCTCGACGAATACCGCCACACGTATTTCGCCATTCTGCGACAAGGATACTCGGAAGCCGCCGCCATCTGCTGGCTGAAAAAGCGACGCAAGGACGCCATTGACGCAGCATTCTTCATCGACGAGAGCCTGCGCGGCAGGCAACGGAAAACGGGCGCTTAATAACTACGGATCGGAGCGGAGCGCCTTTGTAGTCCGTGTCGCCAACAACAGGTATAAAGATGATAGGCAGGGCACAGTGAGCTATGCCGTGGGCTCGCAGCCTGCGGCGAGCGTCAAAAAACAACTCGGGCCAGCCATTCTGCGCGGCCAGGACAACCGCTTGGCGGTGATATCCCCTTTGCAACCGGCTATTCAGGGTGCGCGGAATGCCCCGCAGCGCACTGCCGCTCGCCGGCGATCTCGGCAAGCACAATGACCAGCGGCGGCAGCTTACGTCCTTGTCGCTTTCCGTGTAGCGCGTCGCGTAGCGCAGCCCGCTTTGAGCGTCGCAGTCAGCAACCCGACGCGAGGTCGTGACACGGTGACACTCGCCTGGACGCGAAGCTAAGATATCCAGCGTCGGCGATCATAGATCAGGCAGCGGTTCGAATGGTCGCTTTGCCAATACATTCCCCGGTCGGCTATCTTATGCTGGCGTATCTGACCTGACCTGGAGTCACAAGATGCCGTTCTTCTGCCACTACTGCGGAAAAGAGAGAGCTGACGATGAGCTCACCAAGGAACATGTGCTCCCCAAGGCCCTAGGCGGCAATGTCACGCCTACCAATCCCTTCGCTCTCGACGTGTGCAAGCGCTGTAACACGGCCTGCGGGCGGCATGTTGACGGACCGTTTATCCGGAGCTTCTCTACACAGATGGATCGGTTCGCAAATGCCAGGCGCTACATCGATCTTGATCGCGACGCCGTCGTGCCCCTCCTCTACCTAGGCGAAAGCCAGGACGTCCAGTGGGAGGGTAAACTCTGCGACTACTGGCAGGGGCCTGCGGGTGACCATGTGTTCCACTTCCATCTGCGCTACCCGGATACCGATAGTGTTCGGCCAGTCGTCGGGCACCCCTTGAACGCAAAGGCGGAGGAGATCGATCCAGGGTTTGTCCTCATCTTCCTGATAGCCACCCACACGCAGTGGGTGCGCTGCGTCATCCGGTCGGTGATGGAGCAGATCGACGACGCCAAAATTTACGTCGTAAACGTGAATCCTCAGCCGCAGGGTCCTCGCTTCGGGGAGATTCCTGAGAGCTTAAAGCCCCTAATTGAGCAACTGTGGCAGCTCCTCCGCAAGCCTCTCAACAACCGGATCGCCCTCCAACCCGACATAGGGGATCGGTTCTTAGCGAAGCTGGCCCTCGGATTCGGGTCGCTCCTGCTCGACGAAGCTTTCCGGACGAGCGAGGATGCGACGAAGCTCCGAAACTACGTTTGGGCAAGGACAGCCGAGGAGCGCGAGGCGCTCAAACTGCACGGCACGAACTTTTTCAATAGCCTCACCCAGAGCCGGCCCGGCTACAGTATAAACGACGCCATCGGCTGGAAACCAGGGCATGTCATCCTGCTCCAGGCTTTTGAGCGGTTGGCCCTATCGGTCATGTTCTACGGGTCGCAGAGCGCAACGGTCGCCGTGACCGCGAATCCAGCACACTGGCAGGGCCGACTCCTGGGGACAGGCAGCCCGCAGAGCACTGTGTATCTCGTTGCTCCCGGCTTCCGAACCTTTGTGGGCCCAGTGCCCCTGTCCAGGTATGTCGCCGCTCGGGGAGAACTGGCGAAGGGCAGGATCCTTCCGGAGGTAGGTCCCTTCCTCAAGCAAGTGGAGGAGCACCCTCCGCCGCCTCCGTTTGAGGATTAGGAGCTAGGGTAACAGCAGCAGGGGCAGGGGGCAGGGGGCAGGGGGCAGGTCAGCGTAGGCCGAGACACTCCCTCCGATGACGGCCATGGAAAAGCAGCAGTCAATGATTCTCAGCTGATGCTCATGTTCCCGAGATAGCTGCGGAATGGACTGCGTTCCGCGCCGCTCAAAGATCCACCAAGGCAGGTCGGTCCCTGTATGGCGACGTGGTGAGAAGTGCGGACAGGTGACAATGCGTCGCCGCCTCGGTGCCCTACTTGGAGCGGGTCACTCGTTGCGCCATTGCGGCCGCGGGACGCACCGCTATGCATGTCTTCCCATGGGCGCACGCCAGCCGCCGATGGTTCGCCACGACCTGGTTGCCGCCCTCGCGCTCCAGGCGGACGGGACTCACAGGAACGGAGTTACCCCGGCGGTGCTCACGGAACCACCGACGCTCACACTTTGCGATACAGATGCAGTACGTGGTCGCTTCCATATTGCTCTGCGCCGACTTGTTCCCACCCCAGCCCTCGCATGCACTCGATGAACTGGACGAAGTCATAGCGGGCGATTCGGAATACGGAGAAGCGCCGCTCGGCTTGCCGGCTCGCGGTGACGGTGGCGATGGCGTGCAGAGCGTAGCTGCCGGGGATGGGGC
>CALFYE010000171.1 GCA_937952145.1 uncultured Myxococcales bacterium | reverse complement strand
CCGCAGGGTTTCTCGGTCTGTTGTGGTCGCGCTGGTCGCACGGTCTGTTCTTCGCCGTGCTGGCGGCGGTATCGCTCTTCGCTGCGGTAATCCTGCTGGCGCGGGGGACGCGTTTTCCATGGTCGCTGGCTGATTCACGCAGCGCAGAAAACGGAAGTTGCTGATGAATCGTTCGACGTCACACGGCCTAACCAAGAGAGGGATGACAGATGGATAATGAGGACTCTTCGTGCTGCACCTCAGCGTCGGGAAACCTGCCATGACTACGAAAACTGCCAGTTCACATAGAACAGGAAGACCACCGTGCCGATGGCCTCGGCTGGGCGCTGCAGCAGCTTGCCGAAGATCTGGCCGAACAGCTCGCCGGTGGTCTCGACATCGGCGGTCATGCGACTGAGTAGGTCACCGCGCGACATGCGCTGGTGGAAGCCCAGGTCAAGCTGCACCAGGTGCGCTAACAGGTCGTTGCGCAGGTCACGTGTCGCAGCATTGGCTAGCTGCTGTCCGCACAGCCAGGCCCCGCCATAGGCCAGCGCGGCCAGCGGTGTCAGGGCCAGAGCCTGCCAGCCCAGCCGCGTCACCCCACCCAGCGCGGCGCGCCCGTGCGAATCAGTCTCTTTGAGGACGTCCAGCACGTCCCGCACCAGCAAGACGAGGTAGCCGGCGAACCCGGCCATCGCCGCGGTCGACAGCACGAGCAGGAGCCAGAGCCACCTGTAGCGCCAGGCATAGCCAAGCAGGCGCGTCGTGATGCGGTACTCGGTACACGTTGCGTCAAGCGGAGCGGCTTCTGGGATAGAGATGGATGAAAACATCTTGAATTCAGGCTAACGCGCAATAACTGCAAAAACTACAATAACTACTTTTCCTCCGATTCCATAGAGTTAGCTGGTGTAGGCAAATTTTTAAGTAAAGCTAGAAGCTCTCTGTCGAGACAGCGACGGGAAAATATTGCGATGAGCGCCACAAGTGAGTCAGGTGCCCTTGACAGGTCAGGAGAGTGTGCTAGGGCGACGGCTCCGGCGACGAGCGGGGAGTGTGACGCGATCAGCCGCGGCGCACTGTGTGGCTCAGCGCTACGAAGCGCGCAGAGTCGAGCCGGGTTCTGTGTTACGGAAGGGGCGTGCCTCCTCGCATCGAGTTTTCTCCTCGTCATGCGCTGATCACGGGAGCCAGCGGGGCCATCGGCCGGGCGCTGACTGAGGTGCTTGCCGCGCGACGGTCTGGGCTGCGCTTCTCGCTAGTCGATCGCGAGCCCAACGGCCTGGCCGCCCTTGCCCGTGAGCATGGCGAGCGCGTCCACACCCAGGTGGTCGATCTCGCCGATCCGGCAGCCTGTCCGCGGCTCTTCCAGACCGCGGTCGCTGCCGCTGGTCCCGTGGATCTTTTGGTCAACTGTGCCGGCTTCATGGATGTGCGGGCCTTCGCCGAGACGCCATGGGAGCTAGGCGAGCGGCTGCTCAACGTCGATCTGCTGAGTCCCCTGCGTCTGATGCAGCTTGCCGTGGCGCAGCTGCCGGCCGCGGGTGGCTTCATCGTCAACATCAGCAGCATGGCCGGGCGTGTGCCGCTGCGCGGCTGTGCCTACTACGGCGCGGCCAAGGCCGGGCTGCTCTTCGCATCGCAGATCGCCGGGCTAGAGCTGGCCGAGCGTCGCGTGCATGTGCTGTCGGTCTTGCCGGGACCCGTGCGCTCCCCTCTTGAAGCGGCGGCCCGCGCGCAGCTGCCCTCGACGTACCTCACGCGTCACCTGCCCACGGGCGATCCCCACGAGCTCGCGGTGCGCATCGTGGCTGCGCTCGTGCGCGGTCAGCAGCGCTTGGCCTATCCGTCGTTCTATCGCCTGGCCGACGAGGTCCCCGGCGTAGCCGAGCGCTTCACCCGCGCCTTCAGCCCGCCGGCCCGCTGCCAGCTGGCGGGTTCCGGGACTCGGAATGCGCTGTCGGCCGCCGCCCCCGAGAGCGAGGATCCACCGCGGGCGTAGGAGCCCCACAACCGCTAGCTGACCACGGGCTCGCCTCACTCACCGGGGATGCGCCCTTCGCAAGGAGAAGCATATGGTGCAAGTCGATGTGTTCTGGGGCTATGGCTGGGGCGCAAGCCTAGCAGCGGCGGCGGGACGACCGCTGGCCCGCGCCGAGCAGCCGCTTTCGACGCGCTACTTTGTCAGCGCACTGATCTTCCTGTCTCTGTTCTGGGCGCCGACCGGCATGCTGCTGCTCTTGCGTCACCCCAGCTGGGAGACGATGCAGGCCGCGGCCTCGCTGTCGTCGATGTCCGAGTGGCTGATCCTTGGCTTTGGCATCACCAACATCACCCAGGGCATGCTCGGCTTCTGGGTCGGCCAGCGGCTGCTGGCCTCGGGCGGGCGCTATCTCGCCCAGCTCAACTGGATCGCCGGCTACTTCGGCATGTTCTTCATCCTGCTCTACGGCTGGGATGGCCTGGGCTACGACCGCTTCCTCTACGACCGCGATCTATTGCCCGGAAGTCCAGCCTGGACGCCGGGGGCCGCGACGGTGGCTGGCGGCGGCGTGGGGCCCGCGCTGTGGCACTTCCTGGGGAGCGGTGTGGCGCAGACGCTGTACATCGATGGCCTGTATCTGCTGCCGCCGTTTTTCTTTTTGGCCTGTCGCTATGCCAAGCAGTCCTATCTCTCGCTCCCCGCATCCGAGCGGACTGCCGTCCCGGCGCCGAAGAACCCCAGCCTGATCCTCCGCTACCTCGGCGGCGTATTTCTGGTGGGCTTTGGTGGCGCGGCGTTCTGCGCTGCGGTCGTGCGCGGCGTCGCCTATCTGCTCGGGGTCGGCGATCACATCGAGCGCGGCCTCGGTCACCTCCCGGCGCAGACGACGCAGCACATCCTCAGCTACTTCCTGGGTCTGCCGCTCGGCCTGAGCCTGCTGTGGTTTACCCTCCTGCGACCCGGGCGCCTGGTGCAGCGCTATCTGCGTCCGCTGTGGCAGGTGGCCTAGTCGCTTCGTCGCCTAGGAGTTTGTTGCAGTAATCAAACAATGCTCAAAAATAAATAAAATATTTATGTATTTTAATACATTTTATTATGTTGATTTGTAGTTACCATGACAATTAGCAGCCTGCTGAAGCCTTGCTGAGCCAAT
>CALFYE010000170.1 GCA_937952145.1 uncultured Myxococcales bacterium | reverse complement strand
TCCTCCCTCCTTGCTGCCGGGGTTCCTCGCTACGGTTTTGTTAGGCGCTCTAAATATACAAATGTCCATGTTCGCCATTGGCGGATATCAAGCGACGGCTATGCGGATGGACTTTGCCATGGCCAAACAGCGGCAGATTAATGCCCAAGTGCTTGCTTCGCTTCGTAACCTCTTTGGCGGCTGTGGACAGGCCCAGGTCTTCCTTGATGCGCTTGCTGCGACGCAGGATCGTGACCGCTGGTTCCAGCGTCGAGATCCCGTGTGAAGCAAAGGGGCGTGTCAGCTTGCGGAACTTCTCTGGGACCAGCCACTCGAAGACTCGCGCAGCGTCGTCGCCCGTCGGCTCGCGGCGCTGGGTGGCTGTGAGCCGCAGCTCGCGGGGCACGTCGCTGCAAACCTGTCGGTCGGCAATGACCGGCAGGTGTTGATCAGCACGATCACACAACTCCTGCCCTTTATCGGTTATCCCCGCACGCTCAATGCCCTGCGGGTCATCAGCGAGAGGACATCACCATGACCAAAATCCTCATTCTCGGTGCGAACGGACGGCTCGCGCGCAACACGACCCGCGTGCTCCTGCGCGACACGGATGCGAAGGTGACGCTCTACTTGCGGCACGCGGGGCGCCTGAACAATCGACCGCTAGCATTGCCGTTCACTGCGGCTCGCGTACCCACGGCCCTGACGGTGCTTGACGAAAGGCCACCCAACCGATCGGAAGATCCGCGACGTCACCCACGCTGGGGTCGATCGACAGGATGTGCTGCAAGTGAACAATGCGCCCATCCGCCGGATCGTCTGTCGAGCCGCACAGAAACTGCCAGCCTCCATCGTCCTCGTCGTGGGAAACCATGAGGATGGGCCTACCGGCCAGCACGGATGCCGTCGTGATGACACCCAGATTCGGATCTTCGTCGAACGTCTTGGGGATCATGTCGTCAGCTCTTTGGCTGAGTCTGCGCAAACCACGCATCGCTGCGAAACTCCGTCGGCAATTCGTGCTCGTGCGGGTCGATGCCGCGGCTCTCTAGCTCCTCGAACCAGCGCTCTCGCTTGGACTCGGGTAGGCGAGCCCCACACCACGGACAGAACGAGATCCTCACCATCGATGAGCCACCGTCGTGAACGCGGAGGCCAAACTCATCAAACTTGGCGACGTACGCGATGAGCATATCTGGACACTCGCTCGGCGAGTGTCCGTGCGCACAGGTCCGTTCCAGCTCTTCCTTCATTCGATCGCAACAGGGCTTCATAAGGGTCTCAGAGATCGATCCATCTGCGAGAGATGAGCACTCTGGCGAACCCATTCAACCGTTGCGAATACAACCAGCTCCAACGATGCGAGAGCGGGCGCCATCCAGCCTTGGCATGCTCAGCACGAGGCCGCGACCGACTGCGGATCAAGATACGCCGCTTTGACCGCAGCGAAGTCCCGCAGCAGTGCATCGCCATCCACCGCGACCTTGTCCTTCTTCAGCTTCGCGATCATCCGCCCAAATGCATCCTCAACACACGCGGCCAAGTAGCGCCGAATCTCGTCACCACTCACCCCCTGCCAGCGCTGCCGCGGGACATAGATGTCGATGGTGATGTAGCGATCCTTCTTGCTGCGCCGCATCCGATCACAGCCTTCTTGCTCCCAGTGCCAGATATCGCCGTCTACCCGGACCACGAGCGAAAACTCGTCCACCTCAGCGCTGTACGGCCCTCGGCAATGGGCTTGGAGTAGCTTTCGCTTCGAGCTGAGATGCGGGTTGGTCGCTTGATCCGACGACAAATCACCGGCTTGCACACCCACGATCACCAGCGGCTTGTCACTTATTGCTCTCTCCATCGGATTGCTGTGTGCGCCTTGCCAAGGCGCACTTTCCCCGCGGGTGAAAGTCCCGCCCGGCGACCCAAGCTCCCGCCGGAACCACTTGGAGCGGTGCAGGAGGCGACAAATGCGCTGAAGCACTTCGAGAAAAGGCCCTCATGGAGGGTCAGGAAGCGCGCGGGCCGCAACGAGAAGTGAACACCGAGCAGGCCCCGAAAAGTCCGACGCGGAAGCCGACCCGCCATAATAACGGGGAAGGCCACGCCTCGGGGACACGAGAGCAGAGGGCGTCCCGAGACTCCGCCGGGGTAGTGGTGGCAGCACGCGCGCAAAGGGAAGGTGCGCAACAAGGGAACTCTGCCGAGGCGGACCGCCGTGGCGTGGCGGCACCCACGCTCAACCCGCGAGGGCCAGGAGCGACCTGGGCAGAGGACGGATGGGCTCACAGTACCGATGAAACTGGGTAACGCCAGCGGAGGGAAGGGGCCCTGCTCCGACGCGAAGGTTGAAAGAAGCGACAGCCCGAGGAGATTGACGATGAGTCTACGAACTCCCGAAAAAGTGGTTGAGAAGCTGCAGACGACCTTGCATGCGAAAGCCAAGGCAGAACCGAGCTATCGGTTCTACAGCCTCTGGGACAAGGTGTACCGAAAAGAGGTGCTTCAGGTTGCGTACGCGCAGTGCCGCAGAAATGGCGGCGCGGCGGGTGTCGATCGGGAGTCCTTCGCGGACATTGAAACCCAGGGCGTGAATCGGTGGCTCGGGAACCTCCAGAAGGAGCTTGCGGCCAAGACGTATCGGCCGAAGCCCCTTTTGCGTGTGTGGATACCCAAAAACAATGGCGACCAAAGGCCGCTTGGGATACCGGCCATTTTCGACAGGGTAGCGCAGACGGCGATGCTGCTGGTGTTAGGAACGATCTTCGAGGCGGACTTCCCGCCGCAGCAGTACGGATTTCGGCCAAACCTGGACGCCAAGATGGCAGTGCGCCGTGTGTACTTCCATCTGCAAGCTGGAAAGACCGAAGTGCTCGATGGGGACGTGCGGGACTACTTCAATCAGATCCCGCACGGACCGCTGATGAAGAGCCTGTGCCGCCGCATCACGGACGGGACGATCCTGAACGTGATGAAGGCCTGGCTCGACAGCGCGGTGATCGAGCGAACCAAGGGAATGGAATTGCGAACGACGGCATCGCGAGACAAGCATCGGGGAAGCCCACAAGGCTCTCCGATTTCGCCGCTGCTGTCGAACGTGTACTTTCGTCGGTTCACGCTGGCTTTTCTGCGCAGTCAGATCGCGCAGCAGACAGGTGCGCAGCTGG
Source organism: uncultured Myxococcales bacterium (assembly GCA_937952145.1). GTDB lineage: Bacteria > Myxococcota_A > Polyangia > Palsa-1104 > JAEUJZ01 > JAEUJZ01. The sequence goes on along the minus strand of CALFYE010000170.1, from coordinate 1,832 downwards.
TGAACTATGCCGACGATCTTGTCATCTGCTGCCGTCCTGGAAACGGAGCGGCGGTGCTGGACAAGACGCGCGAGCTGATGAGCCGGCTCGGCTTGGAACTGCACGAGCAGAAGAGCCGCATCGCTCAGATTCCTCAAGACCGCTTCGACTTTCTGGGCTACACGTTCGGGCGCTTCTATGGAAGGCACGGGAAGCCCTACATCGGAACGTCTCCGTCGAAGAAGTCGCTGTCCCGGGTGATTGGGAAGATCGCAGACGAGACCTCGCGCAGGTGGACCCCGGACTCGGCGCGCAAGCGGGTCCAAGAGCTGAACCGGATTTTACGTGGCTGGTGCGGGTACTTTGACCAAGGCCCCGTGCAAGACGCGCAGATGACGGTGAAGAACTACACCGAGCGAAGGCTACGAAGGTGGCTGATGAAGAAGCACAAGCGGAGAGGCACCGGATACCGCCAATATTCGGACGAGTATCTGTATGGATCGCTCGGCCTCTATAGACCGCCTGCGACCGACTTCGGCCCGCCGAAAGCGAAGGCATGAGGCATCGGAGGAGAGCCGGGTGCGGGAAATCCGCACGCCCGGTTCGACGAGCGGGCACTGGAAACGGAGCGATGGATCGGAATGAGGCACCGGCGCAGCACGCGAAAGCGGCCGGCAACAGCAACTCCCCGATTCCTACAGCCACCGCGCCAGTGCTCGACTCTACCCTCTCTCTCTTTCCTGCCCACGCATTTCTGATCACTTAACCCCCCGTCCCCGAGGCTGAGCTGAGGCGGGTGGACTTGGGGCGGCCGGGGGTGATGCGCCAGCCGCGGAGCTGGTCGAGGATGGAGGGGCTGCGGCGCCAGTTGGGGTCTCTGGCCAGGTGTTCCAGATACTCCGCGAGCATCTGCCACTTGGGGTCCTCTGTGGACAGCTCGTCGCAGCCCAGGGACTTGCCATTGTCCTCACGAGGGGGCTGTCCTGTTGGATCGCAGTCCGTCCAGCTGCGGCAACGACCCCAACCCGTGCGCAGCTGGGCCCAGATCCAGTGACGTGTCTGCCCTCTGCTGCAGAGCTGGTCCATGTGCTGTGCGACATGACTCGCAGCCATCACGCAGCGCAGGTGCAGCCATGAATCCAGAGTCTATTTCCAAAATCCAGCATCGACACCTCTTGCGATTGGCATTTCTCTACGTCCGCCAGTCGACACTCCGTCAGGTTCTGGAGAATACCGAGAGCACTGAGCGACAATACGCCCTTCGGCAGAAGGCGATGGCACTGGGCTGGCCGGCGGAGCGAATTGTGGTCATCGATAGTGACCAGGGGCAGTCCGGCGCAGCTGCAGACCGCGAAGGGTTCCAACGCTTGGTGACCGAGGTCGGAATGGGGCGCGCGGGTCTGGTCCTCGGGCTTGAGGTGTCGCGCCTAGCCCGCAACTCCACCGACTGGCATCGCTTGTTAGAAATGTGCGCGCTCACGGATACCCTCCTGCTCGACGAAGATGGCGTATACGATCCGGCACACTTCAATGACCGGCTCCTCCTCGGCCTCAAGGGCACTATGAGCGAAGCCGAGCTTCACATTCTGCGCGCTCGCTTGTTGGGTGGGAAGCTCAACAAAGCGCGGCGTGGCGAGCTCACGTCTACGCTACCCATCGGTTTTGTCTATGACGATCTCCGACGTGTTGTGCTCGACCCGGACCAGCGTGTACAGGACAGTCTGCGTCTGTTTTTCAACACCTTCCGACGGACAGGGTCGGCGACGGCAACCATGCGCGCATTCCGAGACCAGGGCCTAACCTTTCGAGATCGGAAGAGCACACGTCTGAACTCCAGTCACGCCAATGTATCT
>CALFYE010000169.1 GCA_937952145.1 uncultured Myxococcales bacterium | reverse complement strand
CGAGGCCGTCTAGGCAGGGGCCCTGAGGTCACGAATTTCGGGGACGCTGACCTAGTGCCTTGGGCGGGTCGCGGCGGCGGCGATCAGAGCTGCAAGTCGCTTGCATCTTTTGCAGGATCACAAATGCAAGCTACTTGCATCTTTTGCAGGATCACAAATGCAAGTCGCTTGCATTTCGATCCGTCGGGTCGCAGGCCTAGGGCGTAGGGCTGGCGGGGACTTGGCCTTGCACTAGCTCGGCGTGGCCGCCCAGCCGACGCATGGTGGGTAGCAGGTTGCCGAAGGCTTCGCGCAGCTGGCCGCGACGGGTGCGAACGGCGGTGAGGATCTGCGTGATGTGCTCGCGCATCGCTGGCTCTTGCTCTTTGGGCATGCGCACGACGACCGCGGCGATCTGGCGCCCGGCGGGGGGGCTGGTCAGCGGGGGGAAGATCGTCTCTTCCACCGTCTTGCCGTTTTCAAGGGTGTGCGGGACAAGCGGCTGCAGGTCGGCGAGTAACCCACCGCTGCCGTCGAGCAAGAAGGCCCAAGCCCCCTGCGGCGAGCGGCCCGCGGTGCGCTTTTCGATGCGCACCACCAGCGAGCGACCCAGCGGCAGCTCGTCGGGGGCGTTGGCGGCTGGCTCGGCGCGCAGGCTGACGGCAAAGCGTCGATCCTGGGCCTGCCTTAGCGTGCGGAAACCAATGGCCGCGACGCAGGCGATGACCAGCGCGAAGCCAAGGATGAACAGGCGACCGGGAATGGCTTTCATCGGCGTTCCTACTTGTCAGCGTCGGAGGGGAGGGGAGAGTGGGCCTGCCGTCCCTGCGAGGCCGAGAAGGCGCGCAGGATGTCGGCCGCCGTCTCTTCAATGGCCTTGCCGGTGATGTCGACCACCGTCCAGCGCGGGTGGGCAGCGAACAGCGAGCGGGCGAAATAGATCTCGCGCAGGATGTGCTCGCGCTGGCCGTAGCTCATGTCGGGCACTAGATCCATGTGCATGCGCAGCAGGCGCTGGCGACGGATGGCCAGCAGGGCTTCGGGCTGGATGGTGAGAGCAAAGACGCGCTCGGGCGCGACCTCGGCAAGCTGGGGCGGTGGCGGCACATCGAGAACCACCGGCACGTTGGCGACCTTAAAGCCCTTCTGCGCGAGATAAATCGAAAGCGGGGTCTTCGATGTGCGGCTGACCCCAACCAGCACCAGATCGGCGCGCAGCAGGGCATCGGGTTCGCGACCGTCGTCGCTGTGCACGGTGAACTCGATGGCTTCCATGCGGCGGAAGTAGCCGGTCGACACGGTGTGCAGCAGGCCCGGAATGCCGCGCGGCTGCACGCCGAAAAATCCCGCCAGCGACCCGAGCAGTGAACCGAGCAGATCGACGCAGGGCACGGTGTGCTCGCTGCAACGGAGAAACAAGAGCTCGCGCTCTTCAGCGCGAACCAGCGTCGAGACGATGAGAGCGTGGGCAGTCTGGGCTTCGCGGACCACGGTGTCGACGTCGTGCTCGTGCCGGAGGTGCGGGAAGACGCGCAGGTCGATGTCGACTTCGGCGATCTCGAACTGCGACAGGGCAGCTCGCACGACCTTTTCGGCGGTCTCGCCGGTGGCATCGGACACGACGAAGATGGCGCGCGGCGGCGACACCGGGCCCAGGCTGGGCGAAAGCGAAGACGAGACAGCCGACAGCAGGGAATCGGCGACGGGCGACATGGGTGGGCCTACGCTAGCACGGGGAGTCGTTTTTTTGCGTGCTCCGTCCCCGGCTCGGCCGCGGCGGCCGGCACATCAGTTGGCGGAGACGCGCCCGCTTGGGCCCGGTAGGCAAGGACGCGCGGACACTCGGGATCGGGGGTCTGCGGATCGTGATGCAGGTGGACAGCGACGGCGCGACAGCCTCCGCGGCACAGCGACTGGTACTCGCAGCTGCGGCAGGGCTCGGGCGGGGCGGCGCGATAGCGGCGGAAGCTGGCGAACGAGTCGGGGCTATCGCGATAGCTGCGCAGGGCGTCGATACGCGCCGGGGTCGATGGGAAAAACGAGCAGGCCGACAAGGCCCCACTGCTGCGCGCCGCCACCAAAAGATCGCCCGCCGCGCAGCCATAAATGCAAAGGAATTGCATTAACTGCGGCGCTGGCTGGTGATAGGCCACCATCGGCGTAAACGAGCAGTCGAGCCGCACGCGCAGGCGATGGCGACGACTGAGGGCCAGCACGGTCGGCAAGAGCTCGCGGTGCTGTTCGTCGCTCATGCGGCTCTCGGCGTAGACCTCGCGACGGGCACCGCGGCCGGCTGGCTTAAAGCGCAGGAGCTCGATCTCATTCGCGCTGCGCCGGCGGGCGTAGGCAAAGAGCGTCGCAACAGTGGGGAAGGTGGCGCGAGTCAGCACGCAGTTGATGCCGACGTCGGGGCTGTGGCGACGCAGCGCGACGAGGGCGCGATCGGCCTTCCCGAAGCCGTCAAAGCCGCGGACGCGGGCATAGTCAGGTCCGACGCCGTCGATCGACACGTTGATCTGGCCGAACAAGCCGGCGCGCGCCCAGCCGCACAGGCGATCGAGCACGGCGTCTTCATAAAGACCGCTCGTCGTTAGGTTGGGGACGATGCCGCGGGTTCGTGCGTGCTGCAGAAGCTCACCGAGCCAGGGGAGGAGCGCGGACTCGCCCCCGCCGAGTGCGACGTGAAAGACGCCGGCGGCGGCCAGCTCATCGAGGGCGCGACACCAATCAGCAAGGCCCCACTCACCGGGCGATCCTTCGGCGGTGGCGCCGGTGTAGCAGCCCTGACAGCCAGCGGCGCAGCGATTGGTAAGCTGCAGGTGCGCTTCCAGCGGAGCCGAGAGCGGCTCGGCGAGGAGTGCGTCGATCGTCGCCGCATCGTGGCCATCGTTTGCGGTGCCACCTTCGGCTTCTCGCGTCGGCCAAAGATCGTTTGGAGGGTGGTCGTAGCCCAGGGCGCGGGCCCGATCATGATCGATAAAGACCAGGGCCTGCGGCATGCCCAGACGACCGCCGAGCTGAGCGATGCCGCCGAAGCGCTCGTAGCGAAAGCGGCGCGGTGGCGGTAGGGATCGACGCTGACGCGCCCGCGAAAACCGCAGGTAGAGATCGCGCAGGAGCGGCATGCGCGCTACTTCTTGCTCCGCGGGCGACGCGTGGTGGGCGTCCGGCTGCTGGTGGTGCCCAGCGGCCGCGTATCGATGCGCTCGGTGGGCAGCGGGGTCAGCGGGGTGGCCAGCGGGTGCTCATGCGGATCGTACGCATCCCCCAGCCGATCGAGCGCGCGACCGTGCGCCACCAGGGCATGTTTTAGCCGCCCGGTGGCAACGGTGCGGGGCAGATCGGCGCGATACACCAGGCTGATGGTGTCGGGAAAGTTGGGCAGCTCGGGATGCAGGCGCGTCAGGCGGCCGCGCTGACCGTAGGCGGCGACGCGACGCGGCAGCAGGGCGACGCCGATGCCAGACAGCGCCAGGCTCTTGACCAGCTCTAGATCGCCGCAGGATAGGATTCGATGCGAGGCTACCTGCATGCCGGCCAAGCGTTCGATCAGCTCGGTGCACTGCATGACGCGGCCAGCGTAGATGATCGGTCCCTCGACGACGCGCGCAATGGCCTGGGCCAGCGACGGAAGGCTGCCATCGGGGGGCGTAGCGATGAACAGATCGACGGCATCGTGGAACAGATCGATGATCACCAGATCAGGCAGGCGGCGAGGGTTCACCACTAGGCCGAAGTGGACCTTGCGTTCGACGACCGCGTCCTCGACGGCGGCCGAGGGCGCGTTCCACAGCGAGAGCTCGATGCGCGGCTCGCTGCGCCAGAAGCCGGACATAAAGCCGGGCAAGAAGTAGGCCCCCAGCGACTCGTGACAGCCGAGCACGAAGCGGCCGATGGCGTCGTGCTGCAGGGCGCGCACTTCCTGCTGCGCGTGATCGATCAGCGAAAAGATCTGCTCGGCGTGTCGGCCTAGCTCAGCGCCGACCCCAGTGAGCGTGACGCCGCTGTGGTCGCGGTGAAACAGCGTGCAGGACAGCTCTTTTTCAAGCTGATGAATGGCGACGGTCAGGGCGGGCTGACTGATGCGCAGTCGCTTGGCGGCAGCGCTGATGCTGCCTGCCTGGGTGATGGCCAGGAAGTAGCGAAGGTGCGAAAGCTCCACTCGCCGCTACCCCCAGTGGCTGTCGAGGAGCGCCTGCTTGTAGACGTGAAGATAGGTGCGCGCCGACTGCGCCCAGCTGAAGTCGGCTCGCATCGCACGACGCACCAGGCCCAAATAAGCGCTGGGATCGCCGCTGTAGGCGGAAAGAGCGCGGCGGATGGTGTGGGCCAGGGCGCCGGCATCGTAGGTTGTAAAGCAGAAGCCGGTGCCCGACTTCGAGCGCGCGTCGTAATCGACGATGGTGTCGGCCAAGCCCCCGGTGCTGCGCACGATCGGCGGGGTGCCGTAGCGCATGCTGTACAGCTGATTCAGACCGCAGGGCTCAAAGCGCGAGGGCATGACGAAGAAGTCGGCTCCGCCCTCGGTGCGGTGCGACAGCGACTCGTCGAACGCCAAGCGCAGGGCCAGCCGGTTGGGGTAGCGGCTGGCCAGGCCACGCAGGCGATCCTCTAGCCAGGACTCGCCGCGGCCGAGGATGACCCACTGGAATTCGGCACCGGCCAGCAGGTCGGCTTCGAGCAGCGCGCAGATCAGATCGATGCCCTTCTGATCGGTCAGGCGCGAGATCGTCGCCAAGAGCGGGGTACGCGGTCGCGGCGGCAGCCCCAGCTCGCGCTGTAGCTCGGCCTTGCAGCGGGCCTTGCCAGCCAGGGCGGCGGTCCACTTCTCGTCGTCGCCGTCGGCGCGCTCGGGCGGCAGGCCATAGCGGGCCGGCAGGTAGGGGTCGCTCCAGGGACTCCAGCGCTCGTAGTCAGCGCCGTTGAGGATGCCGACCAGGCGATCGCCCAGCGCTGACATGACGCCTTCCAAGCCATAGCCAAACTCCGGCGTGCGGATCTCGTTGGCGTAGGTCGGGCTGACGGTGGTGACGCGGTGCGCGAACTTGAGACCCGCTTTGATGAAGGCGGCCTGGCCCCAGAACTCGACCCCCTCGGGTCCCAGATCCTGCAGGCTCACGCCGAGGCTGGCGGCATCGCCCAGCGAGCACAGGCCCTTAAACAGCAGGTTGTGCACGGTAAACACGGTCGCCAAGCGGCGCCCCAGCTCGTGCTGGCCGGTGCGGGCGTAATAGACCGCCATTGCCGTCGGCCAGTCGTGCGCGTGCACGACATCGGGGCGCAGATCGAACGTCGCGGCCAGGCTCAGCGCGGCGCGCGACAAGAGGGCAAAGCGTCGCCAGTTGTCGCCGTAGTCATGGCCGGGTTGGTCAGGCGGGCCGTAGATGCCGGGGCGCTCGCTGAACAGCGGATGATCGATCAGATAAAGCGGGACGTTGGCACCGGGACCGGGCAGGCGGCCCTCGTACAGCGTGACCTCGTAGGTCTCACCCGCGAGCGGTACGGCCAGCTTGCGCAGGCGCTGCGCCATGCCGAACTCGCCGGGATTCAGCGAGCCATAGCGCGCCGAGACGACACAGGCCGACGCTTCGCCGGTCTGGCAGAGGGCACGCGGCAGCGCACCAAGAACGTCTCCCAGGCCGCCCGTCTTCGACAGCGGCGCAACTTCCGAGGCAACGTGAAGAACCTTCATATCGCGCGCAGTATCCACAAAATGCTCGGCGCTGACTAGCGCGATTACGTCGCCGCGCTGGCTCGCAGGGTGCCGTCCTGCTTTTGGGCGCGGAACCAGGCGAGGGTCTCCTTTAGGCCCTGTCGCAGCGAGATCTGTGGCCGGAAGCCCAGCTCGGAAAGCAGCGAGCAGTCGAGTCGCTTGCGCGGGGTGCCGTCGGGTTTGTCGCGATCGAAGTGGAGCTGGCCACGGTAACCGACAAGCTCAGCGATGAGCGCTGCGGCCTCGCCGATGGGGACTTCCTGCCCGCTGCCGCAGTTGATGTGCGACAGGCCGGCCTGTCCGATGTCCGACTGGGTCAGGCGCTCGCGGTCGAGGTGCTCGGCCAGCCAGACGATGGCGGCGGCACAGTCGGTGACGTGCATGAATTCGCGCAGGGGGGTGCCGCTGCCCCAGACCACGACCTCGGGGGCGCCCTCGTCGTGGGCTTCGACGATGCGGCGGATCAGTCCCGGCAGCACGTGCGAGTCGCGGGGGTGAAAGTTATCGCCCGGACCGTAGAGGTTCGTCGGCATGACCGACAGGTAGTCGCGGCCGTACTGCTGGCACAGGGTGTTGACCAGCTCCAGCCCAGCGATCTTGGCGATGGCGTAGGGGCGGTTGGTGACTTCCAGCGGACCGCTGAGCAGGGCGCTCTCGACGATGGGCTGGGGGGCGAGGCGCGGGTAGATGCAGCTGCTGCCCAGAAAAATCAGGCGCCGCACGCCGGCCTGATGCGCACCCCAGATGACACTGTTTTGCATCTGCAGGTTGTCGTGCAGGAACTCAGCGCCGTGCTGGCTGTTGGCGACAATGCCGCCGACTCGTGCTGCGGCTGCAAAGATCACGCTCGGCTTCTCGGCTGCCAGGAAGCGCGCCACGGCCGCCCCGTCGCGTAGATCGAGCTCATCGCGAGTGCGGGTCAGCACCTGGCGATAGCCGCGCTGCAGCAGGTGGCGATACAGCGCGCCGCCCAAGAGCCCACGATGGCCAGTCACCCAGATGCGATCGTCGTACGAGATGCAAGTCATTTGCATGTAAGGCTAGCCGCTCTCGGCCGTTCTACGGCGGCGCCGAGGTGGCATTTTGCCGCAGGCGATATGCGACGGGGGTTTTTCTTTTTGCCGGGCGGGTCGGCGTGATAAAACGCCGCGCATGCTGAGCCTCTATCTCCCGCCTTGCCTGTCTCGTGCGCGTGGCGCTTGGCGGGCCGTGGCTGTGTTGGCCCTGCTGCCGCTTTTGGGCAGCTGCGCGCCGGTCAAGCCGTATCAGCGAGAGCACCTGTCCGAGCGCTGCATGGCGGCCGGCTTCGGAGATCTGCTGGAGCTGCAGTTCCGCGGTCACTGGGAGGGCTCGCGACACGGCAGCGAGGGTGGCTTCACCACGGCAGGTGGCGGGTGCGGCTGCAACTAGGCTCGCTTCGCACCTGGCGAGCTCGCGCATTCTCGGCGCTGCTCCTGTTCGTCAGCCTGTGGGCCGGGGCGGCGCGCGCCGAGCAGATCCCGCAGAACCCCAGCGGCGAGGTCAGCTTCCGGGGCAACTACTGGCGCGATCGCAACACCCGCGTGCTCAATCCCTCGGTCGATGTGCGTCAGGATCTGCCGTCGGGCGTCTCGCTGCAGGGGCACTATCTGCTCGATGCCATCACCTCGGCCTCGGTGGCCTCGGGAGCAGCGGCCGATATGCCGTTTACCGAGATGCGGCACGAGGCCGGCGTCAACGTCGCGGTGCCGCTAGGACGCGGCAGCAAGCACAAGCTCTCGGGCAGCTATCGCTACTCAACCGAGAGTGACTACTTCTCGCACTCGGCCGGGCTGCGCCTGAACCTGAGCCTGTTTCGCGACAATACGACGCTGCTCTTCGGCGGCGACTATGGCCACAACACCGTCGGCAAGCGCTTGGGACCGACCGGCTACTTGCTGATGGGCGAGCTGCACATGATCCACCTCGTCGGGGCCTTGTCGCAGGTGCTGCACCGACGACTCCTGGCCACCGTCAGCTACGAAGTGACGATCAGCAAGGGCTTTCAAGAAAACCCCTATCGCCCGATCTTCGTCGGCGGCGAGCGGCTAGAGGCCGAGAGCCTGCCCAACTTCCGCGTGCGTCACGTGCTTGGGCTGTCGCTGCATCACATGTCGCTCTTGCCCAGTCAGCTGGTGCCGCACCTGACGCTGCGTCCGGGGCTGCGCATCCACGCCGACTGCTGGGGCATGCGCGCCGTGCAGCCCGAGGTGGCGGTCTCGCTGCCGGTCGGTCCTGTCGAGCTGCGCACGCTGTTTAGCTACTACGGCCAGAGCCAGGTGCAGTTCTATCGCGCCGATGCGCCCGAGCGCCCCGGCATTCACCCGGCGGTGCCGTTTTATAACGCACCGATCAGCTGGCAGGAGTGCAGCGATCCCATGGGGTCCGGCACGGAAGAGAAGATCTATACCTCCGACGTGAAGCTGGGTACGTATTCCAGCTACACCGGCGAGCTGCAGATCAAGTGGCGGCTGTCGATCCTGCGCGGGGTGATGGGGGCGATTGGCGAGCGACTGTCGCGCAGCGTCGTCGAGCTCTCGGGGGGCATGTGGTTCGCCGACAGCGCCGTCGGCTGGCAGTTCGGCATTCCGTTTTCCGCCGACGATCCCTACGCCCCGGCGGGCTGTGGCCTGCTCTGTGGGGCCGGCTTTGCGAACCTGGGTCTGACGGTTCCGCTCTAGCGCGCCGCCGGCGGTCGCAGTCGGTAGGGGGGTCCCCGTGCGGGGGCCGACATCGCCCGGGCGCTTTGTGCGATAATCAGCTCGGACCGCTACTGACCTTCTCTCGCATCCGCCCCCTGGGTGCCCCCGCGGCATCCCTTTCGCAGCGCAGGCGGGGCGACTGCCACTCGGCGGGGGGAGCACGGTCCGGGGCCGACATGAATCCTGGCGACGTTCTGGGCAACTACCGCATCGTGCGCCTGCTTGGGCAGGGCGGCATGGGCTCGGTCTACGAGGCGATTCACGAGACCATCGAGCGCCGCGTCGCGCTGAAAGTGCTGCACGAGGGTCTGGCCAACGATCGCGAAGCGATGAACCGCTTCTTCAACGAAGCGCGGGCCACCAATCGCATCGACCATCCCAGCATCGTGCAGGTCTCGGACTTTGGGCACACGCCGCAGGGCGCCGGCTATCTGGTGATGGAGTTCCTGCGCGGCGTCAGCCTGGCCAAGCGCATCGCCGACCTGGGCGAGCACAAAGAAAAGATGGAGCCCGCCGTGGCGCTGCAGATCGCCTGGCAGGTGGCGGACGCGCTGACGGTGGCACACGGCGTCGGCATCGTGCATCGCGATCTAAAACCGGAAAACCTGATGCTGATCGACGACCCGATCGCGCCGAGTGGTGAGCGGGTCAAGATTCTCGACTTCGGCATCGCCAAGCTGACGCAGAGCAACACCGTCAACAAGGCGCACACCGCGGTCAATGCGCTGATGGGCACGCCGGTCTACATGTCGCCCGAGCAGTGCGAGGGGGCGGGTGGCGTCGACGAGAAGACCGATGTCTACGCGCTGGGCATCATCGTTTACGAGATGCTGTCGGGGCGGCCGCCGTTTACGGCGCAGGGCATGGGGCAGCTTCTGATGGCCCATATGACGCAGACGCCGCCGCCGCTCTTGTCGCTGGTACCCGGGCTGAAAAAGGATCTGGCGGAGTTTGTGCACCGCCTGCTGGTCAAGCCCAAGGCCGAGCGGCCGACGATGCAGCAGGTGCATGCCATGCTGTCGGATCTGCTGGTCGATGTCTCGGGCTCGGTGCCGGCGATTCGCCGACGGGTGAGCGGCGCCATGGGCTTGATCGATGGCAGTCCGTCGCGACGATCGGGGCGGCCGCCGGCGAACAACACGCTGGGGCAGTCACTGGGGCAGACGCTGCGCTCCGCCACGCATCGACCGATGCCGCTTTTGGGCGTGGCCGCGGCCTGCTTGCTGATCAGCGGGGTGGCCTATTTGGGCCTGCGCGGCCGTCGGGTACCGGCTCAGACGCCGGCGACTGGGTCGGGGGTCGCGACAGTGGTGACGCCGCCCACGGCCGTCCCCCCCGTCGAGCCGAAGGCGGCTGCGGTCGGCAAGCGGGTGTCGTGGTCGCTGACCTCTAGCCCACCGGGCGCCGACGTGCTGGACGAAGAAGGCACGCTGCTGGGGCAGACCCCATGGCACAAGGAACACGCGGCGGGCGACGGGCAGACCGTCCTGCGGCTGCGCAAGCGCGGCTACGCCGAGGCCCGCACCAGCCTGGACAACAGCCAGGACAGCCAGAAGACCCTGACGCTGTCTGCCGTCGCTGCCGAGACGGGTGACCCGAGCAAAGGCCCGGGCAAAGGCCCAAGCAACAGCCAGACCAAAAGCCCAATCAAGAGCCAGACCAAAAAGAAGAAGAAACCGAAGGGGATGGAGATTGAAGACTAGAGCCAACTGCGCCCGGTCGTCGGTCCGGGCTGCCCGCGGGCTGACCCCGCTGCTTTTGAGCTGGGCCCTGCTGGGTTCGGCGGCGGCGGCACCGGTGAGCTGCGATGAAGATGCCGCCTGTCGCCCAGTGGTCAGCCGGGCCCGCGAGTTTTCCAAGGCCGGGCAGCTAGAAGACGCGCTGTTATCGTATCAGGCCGCTTATCGCATAGCCGCCGATCCGCGCATTTTATTTAATATTGCTCGCATGCAGCAGAAATTAAATAAATTCGCGGAAGCGGCGGATTCTTATCAAAAGTTTTTAGAGACAAAATTCGACGATGAAAACCTGCGTAGCAAGGCCCAGGAATACCTGACGCAGGTACAAGCCGCGCAGGCGCAGGCCCAGGCTGAGCCGGCCCCCGGCCCGGCCCTAGGTGCGGCTGGCTCGACGGGGGATGCCGGCAAGCTGAGCGATGGCGGGAGCAGCAAGCCGGTCTACAAGAAGGCGTGGTTCTGGGTGGTCATCGGCACGGTGGTCGCGGCCGGAGTGGCGGGGGGAGTGGCGGGGGGAGTGATTGCCAGTCAGCAGCCTCCCGCGGCGCCCGATTCGGTTCCGACATTTCACTTGTTTATGTAAATAAGTCTCGCGTTTCCGCAGGAGATTCCCATGAAGTTAAGTGCAAATGACACGGCGGCCTGGCTGGGCCGCTGCCTCGGTCTGCTATCGCTGCTGTGGGCGACGGGCTGCGACCCCCGCGAGCGCTTGGTGCTGGTGACGGTGCCGGGTTGGCCGGCCGGCGCGACGCTGTTGCGGCTAGCCATCGATGCCCCGGGAGCGGCGCAGCAGACCGTCGAGGTGACGTCTCAGACCGGGCAGGTGGGCCTGTATGTGCCGGCGGGCCAGGCCGGGCCGCTGCAGATCGAGGCAGTCTATCGCGACAGCGCCGGCTGCCACTACGGTCGTGGCCTGGCTGCGGCCGACATCGGCACCGGCTTCCGCATCGAGACGACGTTGACGCAGACGCTGTTTAGCAAGCCGCTGTGTCAGTGCTCGACCGATGGCCTGTGCTGGAGCAACCCGCTGCCTCAGGGCAACCAGCTCAACAAGATCTGGAGCAACGGCAGCGAGTCCTGGGCCGTCGGAGTGGGCGGCATCATTCTGAAGAACAGCGGGCAGGGCTGGATCACGCTGCCATCGCCGACGACGCAGGACCTGTACAGCATCTATGGCATGGGCACCGGCAGTCAGACGCAGATCTGGGCGGTGGGCGCGGCGGGGACCATCCTGCGCTCGACGGGCGGCGACTTTTCACTGGTCGCTTCCGGCGTGACCGAGACGCTGCGCGGCGTGTGGGTGCGGGCGGCGAACTTTGCCTGGGCGGTCGGCGACAACGGGCAGGCGCTGTTCTGGAACGGCACGACCTGGCTGCGCAACGGCGTGGGGATGCCAGTGCAGCTTAATGACGTGCACGGCGTCGACAACAACGACATCTGGGCGGTCGGCGAGGCGGGCCAGACCTTCCATCGCAACGGCACCGGCTGGACGGCTTTCCCCACTGGCTACACGACGGGCTTGTCGGCCGTCTTTGCCAACTCGGCGACGGACATCTGGACGGTCGGCGTGCAGGGTGTGGTGCTGCGCTCAAGCGGCACCGCCTGGTCCATCGTCACCACCCCGGTCGTCGTGCCGTTCCACGCCGTCTACGGCACCGGCTCCGAGGTGTTTGTGGCCGGCGAAGGCGGCACCGTGCTGCGCTGGAGTGGCACCGCCTTTGCCGCGGAGCCCTCGGGCACCAAGGGGGCGATCTTCGACATCTACGGCGCCACTGGGGGGCCGCTGCAGGCGGTGGGAGCGGGCAGCGCGGTCCTGACCCGCTCGGCGGGTAGCTGGACGGCGCAGACGGCGGACGTGCGCGCCAACATCAACGATGTCTACGCCGCTGGGCCGGGTCAGGCTTGGGCGGTCGGCAATGCCGGCACGGTGCTGCGCTTCGACGGGGCGTGGCGACCAGTCAGCACGGGGATCGACAACGACCTGCTGACGATCTGGGGCACCAGCGACAGCGACTTCTGGGTCGCGGGCGTAGGCGGCACGATGCTGCACTACACGGGGAGCGGCTTTGCGTCGGCGACCACCGGGGTCAATGTCTCGCTCCTCGCGATGTGGGGCAGCAGCGCCAGCGATATCTGGGCAGTCGGCACCAGCAGCATCACGCACTACGACGGCAGCCAGTGGACGGCGCTCAACCCGCAGCCGGTCCGCGACCTGCTTCTGGGGGTCTGGGGCAGCAGCAGCAAGGACGTGTGGGTCGTCGGCAGCAGCGGCGCTCAGGCGCGCTACAACGGCAGTGCGTGGAGCCAGAGCCCACCTCTGGTCTCGGGCACGCTGTCCGGCATCTGGGGCAGCGCCGCCGACGATGCCTGGACGATTGCGACGAGCGGCGTCATCTTCCACTTCGATGGTGCGGCCTGGAAGCCGGTACCGTCGGGCACCACCGCCAACCTGACGACCGTCTGGGGACGCAGCAAAGACGACGTCTGGATCACCGGCGCCAGCGGCACGGTGCTGCGCTGGGATGGCAAGGTCTGGAAGGCGCTCAAGAGCGGCACCGGCAACTTCCTGCGCGAAGCCTGGCCGGTGAGCGCCCACGAAGCCTGGATCGTCGGCGACGGTGGCACGATCCTGCTCTACGATCCCTAAGATGAGCCAGGTGCAGCCGCTGGCACTCGGCGAGCGTTATCGCGTCGAGGGGCTCTTGGGTCAGGGCGGGATGGGCTCGGTCTACCGCGCCTACGATCGCCTGACCGGAAAGCAGGTTGCCCTGAAGCTGGTCCCCGTCGAGGCCGATCTCGATGAGCGGTCGAGCGGGCGCAGTGCCTCGCTAGGCGATGCCGCCACCATGGTGCTGAGCCTGGAGGGGGTCGCCGGGGAGAGCGATGCCACGCAGGCCGGGCTGGCGCAGTCACTGTTTGAGCACACCGTTGCCGCCAAGCTGCAGTCGCTGCGTCTGCAGACCGCCGGCAGCGTGCGCGTCTCCGTCGGCCCGCCCAAGAGCTCGACGAATGCGATGTGGGCACGGCTGGCCCTGGCGCAAGAATTCCGCACGCTGGCCTCCCTGCGTCATCCGCACATCATCAGCGTTCTCGATTACGGCTTCGTCGGCCGCCGCCAGCCCTTCTTCACGATGGAGCTTCTGCAGGGAGCGCAGACGCTGACCGCTGCCAGTCAGTCGCTGCCCCAGCCGGAAAAAGTCGCCCTACTTTTGCAGCTCTTGCGCGCGCTGTCCTACCTGCATCGCCGCGGCATCCTGCATCGCGATCTGAAGCCGGCGAATGTGTTGGTGGTGCGCGATGGCGATGAGCAGAAGGTCAAGCTGCTGGACTTTGGCTTGTCGCTGGTGCGATCGCATACGCAGCCCAAGGGCGGCGAGATCTCGGGCACCCTCGCGTACATGGCGCCGGAGCTTTTTCTGGGCCAGCCCGCGTCGGAGGCGGGGGACCTTTTTGCCGTCGGCGTCATCGCCTACGAGCTGCTCTGTGGCCGCTACCCGTTTGAGAACCAGGCCGATGGCGAGCTGATGGCTGCCATCGCGCGGCGCGAGCCGAGCTGGGAGGGACTTCGCGACCAGCCGGCGGTGCTGGCGCTGCTCCAGCGACTCTTGGCCAAGGCACCGTCCCTGCGTCCCAGCGTCGATGAGACCTTGAGCCTGCTCAGTCGGGCAGCGGGCGTACCAGCGGCGGCTGAGTCGGTGGCGCTGCGCGAGAGCGCGCTGCAGTCGGCGCGCCTGGTCGGTCGCGAAGAGTCGCTGAGCCGCCTACGCGGGGCGCTAAGCCTGGCGCAGACCGGCAGCGGCAGCCTGTATTTGCTGGGCGGCGAGAGCGGAGTCGGCAAGTCGCGGCTGATGGAAGAGCTGCGCGTCCACGCGCTGGTGCAAGGTGTCTACGCGGTGCGTGGCCAGGCCATCAGCGAAGGCGGCGGCGCTTTTTCCGTCTGGCAGTCCATCTTGCGCGCCCTCTGTCTGCGCGGCGAGCTCGATGAGCTAGAAGCGAGCGTGCTCAAGGTGATCGTGCCGGATTTGGAGCGCTTGCTAGAGCGGCCGATTGCCGACGCTCCCGAGCTGCACGCGCAGGCCGCGCAGCTCCGCTTGATGAGCGTGATCGAGTCGCTGCTTTTGCGGCAGCGCGATCCCCTGTTGCTGCTGCTGGAAGACGTGCACTGGGCCGATGCCGAGAGCCTGTCGCTGCTGCGTCGCGTTGCCTTGGCCTGCCAGAGTCGCCCGCTCTTGATCCTCGCTTCCTATCGCGATGATGAGAGCCCGAGCCTGCCCCAGGAGTTTCCCGGCTCGCCGGTGATGAAGCTGGAGCGACTCAAGACCGCCGACATTGGCGAGCTGTGTCGCGCCATGGTTGGCCCGCAGGCTGCAACGCCGGAGCTGGTGAGCTTTCTTTCGCAGGAGACCGAAGGCAACGTCCTTTTCATCATCGAAGTGACGCGGGCACTGGCCGAAGAGGCCGGCGCGCTGAGTCAGATCATGGAGCATGGGCTGCCCAAGCACGTCCTTACCGGCGGCATTCGGGCGATCGTGCAGCGACGGCTGGCGCGGCTGCCGCAGTCGGCGCTGCCGCTCTTGCAGCTGGCGGCGGTGGCGGGGCGACAGCTGGATCTGGATCTCTTGCGGCGCTTCGAGCCGCAGCTAGAAGCCTGGCTGTATCTTTCGGCCGACGCAG
Source organism: uncultured Myxococcales bacterium (assembly GCA_937952145.1). GTDB lineage: Bacteria > Myxococcota_A > Polyangia > Palsa-1104 > JAEUJZ01 > JAEUJZ01. The sequence continues at coordinate 24,954 of CALFYE010000169.1, read as the reverse complement.
CGGTGCTAGAGGCCAGCGATCGCAGCTGGCGCTTTGCGCACGACAAGATCCGCGAGAGCCTGCTTGTGGAGCTGGATACCGCCCGCCGGCGCGCACTGCACCTTGCGGTCGCGGAGGCGATGGAGGGCCTGTATGCCGGATCGGCCGCGCATGCCGCAGCCCTGGCCGAGCACTATCAGCGCGCGGGCGAGATCGGCAAAGCCGCGCTGTATCAGGTCGAAGCAGGCATGTTTGCTCTGGCCCAGGGAGCGACCGAGCAGGCGACGGCGCTTCTGCTGAGCGCACTTTCGGACGAAGGGCGGGCGCTCTTGCCGGCAGAGGTAGCGGCGCGGGCCTATGGCGGCTTGATCCAAGCGCAGGCGGCGCTGGGGCAGTTTCCCACCTGCATCGCGGTGTTCGAGCAGTTCATGGGGCAGATCGGGCTGCCGATGCCGAATGGCTATGCCGCCATCCTGCGGTCGCTTTCGGCCATCTCGGCCCGGCAGCTTCGCGGCCATCGCAAGTCCCTGTCTGAGGAACGCGCCACCGTGCTGCGCGAGGTCGCGCAAGCCGCACGCTGGGCAGCCGAGACCTATGTCTGGGTGGGACGGCCGCTGCAGAGCATCGCCACCGCCCTGCACGGGGCTGAGCTGGCTTATGAGCTTGATGAACCCGGCCTGCTGGCCCACTACCTGGCGGGATTTAGCTATCTCACGGGGCTGATTCCGCTGCATCCCGGCAGCGAGACGTTTCTTTCGGCTGCCGCTCGTTCGCTAAAGAAGCATCCGACGACACGCGGGGCCCTGGACTTTGGACGCATTGCCAGCGTGCGCTACTTAAACGCGGCTCGCTGGGATCTGGCGCTTCGGCAGATGGAGCCCTTGATCGCCCTTTCCCGCGAGGTCGGCGATGAGCAGTCACTGATGTTCGGCTTGTCGTTCAGCTTCATCATCGGCTTTCGCCTGGACGACGAGACGCTGTATCGCTCGCGCGGGCCGGAGCTCTTCGAGCGGGCCCAGCGCAACCAGAGCAGCCAGTTTGCTCGCACCTATCCGCTTTACGAAGGTCTGCGCGCGCTGCGGGCCGGCGATCTTTCGAGTGCCGCCCGCTGGCTGGGCGAGTCCGAGCGCTTCGTGCAGCGCTCGCAGGATGTGGTGGGCAAGATCCTCGTCGGCGGCGTGCTTGCGCTTTACGAGCTCAAGCGGGGCGAGCGTCGGCTGGCTCTGGCCCGCGCCGAGGCGGTGCTGGAGGTGGGGGAGGCGACGCGCTTGTCGAACGATGTGGTCGGCGAAGGCATTGCGGCCGTGGTGGATGTGTATCTGACGCTGCAGGAGCTTGCCGACCCGGCCGAGCCGCGAGCCTATGTCGAGCCGCTGCGGCGAGCCCTGCGCTTGCTGCGTCGCTGCGCTCAGATTTTTCCTGGCATCCTGCCGCGGGCCCTGGTCTTTCACGGGCGCGCAGCGCAGAACTATGGCGCCCTGCAGCTTGCCCAGCGCCTGCTTTCGCTGGGGCTGCGGCAGGCCGAGCGGCTGAGGATGCCGTACGACATCGAGCTTGCGCGGGGTCTGCAGAGTCATTATTTCGCCACGCTGCCCAAGCCCCCGGCAGACTGGAACGCGGAGCTGCGCGCGGTCTCAGCGCTGCTCCGCGACATCCTGTGAGGTCACCGCGCCGTGCTCGCAAATCGCATCACTGCTCTTTTGGGTCCACAGTCGCCGCTCACCGGGCTGCGCAATATGCTGGCGCTGCGCACCGATCCCTTGGCCTTCCTGATGTCGGCCGCGGCAGACGGAGGGATCGCCTATCGCCGGATCGGCTCGTATCGCGCCTACCTGCTAAACGATCCCGAGGATGTGCGCGAGCTCTTGCTGAACCACCACAAGAGCTCGATCAAAGGTCCGCTCTTGCAGCGCTCGAAAGAGCTTCTGGGCGAGGGCCTGGTGACCGGAGATGGCGAGCATCACCTGCGGCAGCGACGGTTGCTGCAGCCGTTCTTTCATCGTCAGCGCTTGCTGCGCTACACGCCCTGGATGGTCAGCTGTACCGAGCGCTGTCTTACGCGCTTTCAAGATGGCCAGACGCTGGACCTGCACCGCGAGATGATGCGGCTGGCGCTTTCGATCGTCGGCCAGGCGCTGTTCGGCGATGACTTCGAGCGCGATCTCGGCGAGATCTATCAGGCGCTCGATCACATCGGCGCGGCGCTCAATATGCGGCAGGAAGTGCTGACCCTGGTCCTGGAGCGACTGGGGCTGCCCGCCCCTGCACATGCCCGCCTGAAGCAGGCCCGGCACATCCTGGGGTCGGTGATCGCCCGCCTGCGCAGCGAGCGTGCAGCCAGTGCCGAGACGCGCAACGATCTGCTGTCGCATCTGCTGACCGCAAAGGACACCGATGGCGACGGCGGCACGATGGCTTGGGAGTCGCTGCTCGACGAGTGCATCACGCTGCTCTTGGCGGGTCATGAGACCACGGCGAACGCGCTTTCTTTTGCGCTGTATCTGATCTCGCAGCATCCCCGCGTCGAAGCGCGCCTGCAGGCCGAGGTGGCGCAGGTGCTGGGCGACCGGCCGCCCACCGCCGACGATCTGCCGCGTCTTGTGTACACCGAGCAGGTCTTTGCTGAAGCGATTCGCCTGTATCCCCCCGCCTGGATGATGGGGCGCTTTCTGACGGCCCCGATCACACTGCGTGGGCGCGAGTTTGCGCCGGGCGAGCTCCTGATGATCAGCCCGTACACCATGGGCCGCGATCCGCGCTTCTATCCCCAGCCGCTCGACTTTCGGCCCGAGCGCTTTACGCCCGAGGAGCGACAGAGTCGCCCGCGGTTTGCCTATTTTCCGTTTGGCGCCGGCCCGCGGCAGTGCATCGGCGAAGGCTTTGCGTGGATGGAGGGAACGCTGGTACTGGCGATGGTGGCGCAGCGCTTTGCCCTGCGCCTTTCGCCCGGAGCCACGGCCGAGGTCGAAGCGCTTTTGACGCTGCGACCCAAGCACGGCATGCCGATGCGCATCCACCGCCGCGCACCCTAAGCGCGACGGCGGAGAGCTTACTTGGCGATGAGATCGAGGAGACGCACGGTCTCGCCGGCGGCAAGGACCGGATCGTAGGCGGTGTCAGCAATGCCCGAGACCACCTTGGTGATGTTGTGGTCGATGGTGCCGGGCTTGGACCACGACGCGACCGGGGCCGCCGTGATGTAGGCCGAGAACGTGTGATGTCCCGATCCTGGGCGCTCGCCGATGAGGTGAATGATCGAGCGCTTGCTGTCGGGATTGCCGACGCCGCTGTAGAGGATCTCGCCCAGCTGATAGCCGGCCCGCACGCGACCATTGCGCACCGCGATGTGCAGGGGGGCGGTGCGATAGCCAGCGCTGTCGAGCGTGCCCCGCAGCTTGGCCAAGTACGGCGCCAGGTGGCCGTCATCGGTCAGCGCCAGCGAGCACAGACCATCCGAGACGATGATCTGCACGTTGTAGCGATCGCCACTCATCGCCTTGGCGGTGCGCACCTGCTCGATCGATCGCGCCTCGATCTGCTCGCCGGTCGGGGGATGCCAGATATAGTCCTTGCGATCGGCGGACTGGGTGTGGGCTTCCAGCACCATCGGTAGCGACTGCACAAAGGCCGGCGTGAACTCGACCCACAGGCTGTCGCGGCCGTCCTTGTACAGCCGGCGGATCTCGCGATCCAGCGTGGGCTCTAGCTCGGCCGGCGAGCCGCCGAACTTTTCGGCGATCCACACGCCGCGATCACGAACCTCTTTAAGCTGCTTTGCACCCTCGGCGAAGATCTCGGCCTGGGTGCGGGTGTCGCCTTTGGCCAGGCGGTACTTGTAAAACACCCAGATCGGATCGCCGAAGTGAGCGGTGGGCTGGCCGCGGCTGTCGATGACCTCGATGCTCTTGAAGAAGTCCCACAGCGCATCATCGACCTTGTAGCCAAAGTTCTGTCGCACCCGCACGTGATCTTGGAAGGCGGTGGTCAGGTAGCCGAGCATGGGATCGTTCTTGGTCGGCAAGCCCATGAGATACGCGGGATTGGCCGGCATGATCTGCTCGATGCACCAGTCGAGATCGTCGAGCGAGACATCCATATGCAGCGTCGAGCAGATGTCGAGACCGAGCGTGATGCCGTGCAGCTTGCCCATCACCGTGTCTTCCAGGCAGCAGCGCACAAGCTGCTCGCGGCTGCGGAAAACTTCTGGACCGATGAAGCCGGCGACGTCGTTGACGTGCACCCACGGGGCCTCGGGCTTGCCAGCTGTGCGCTGCGCTTCCGCGACCTTTTGCTTCAAGGCGCGGGCGAAGCCGTACTTGCGGGCCTCTAGCACCACCATGTCGACGCCCTGGTCTTTGCCGTTGGTGAAGTCGGCGCCCTGGCCGGTCTCGAAGTACAGGCCATACTTGCCGGTGCGCCGCTTGGCGTGGTCGAGCATCTTCTGCACGCTGACGTCGAACGTCGCGTTGGCGGCATCGTTGCCGGCCAGGCTCTGAAACCACACCCCCGTCGTTCCCGGGTACTTGTCTTCGACCTCGGCCTGAACATCGATGTGGGCCAGCACGCAGTGCGGCAGGCGGTCTTCCAGCCCGAAGGTGCGCAGGATGTCTTGCAGGCGGTTTTCGATCGCCGCGACGGACTCGGTAGCGCTCGACACCGGGTTACAGCCCAGCACAACGTCGCCGACGGCATAAGCAAAGCCATCGAAGACCTGCCAGGTGATGTCATCGACATGATCGGTGGGCGAGTTGGGCTGGATGCGCGCGCCCATGTATCCCGCCTGGCCCACCCGACTGCCAGGCAGCGCGTGGAAGATTTTTTTGCCGATGCGGATGAGCTCTGCGTTGCTGAGCAGCTTGACCACGCAGCCGATGACATCGCTGCTCAGGCCGGGGAGGAAGCTCGCGATCTGCGCCGCATCCGACGACAGCAGGTTGTCGCGCAGCTGGCCCAGCGTAATGCCGGCGATGCGGGCCCGGGCGGTTCCATCGGTGGTGGACTGGATCAATCGATACTGTTCATCCAGGAGCAGCGGCTGCGCATCCAAGTCCGCAAGCTTGGTGTTGGCAAGCAGCGTCCGCGCGTTGCGTCGGCTGTCGGCATCGTCGCGATCGCTAGCCACGCCGATCGCTTCATCGCCTTCTTTGTACTCGTTGGCCGCGCCGATGACTTGACGGTACAGCGTGGCATCGAAGGCGCCGCGCTGACGGCGGATGTAGGCAAAGACATCTTCACCGGGCTCGATCTCGGGGATACGCACCGTGCTGCCGGCCGGTGGTGGCGGGGCTTCATTCTGGCCACAGCCGCCTGGCAGAACGGCGACTGCGGTCCCAGCGGCCAGCGTGCCTAGAAAGCCGCGTCGTCGCATCCAAAACGGCGAGCTCACCGCAGGTCTTTTCGCGGCCTCCGTCCCGGAAGAGATGCGAGGGGGCGTCGGGGTCGACGCGGGCCGCAGGGAGCGAGATGAGTACGCCATCGGAGCCTCCATTCGTTGAGCTGCCAAGCGCTGCGAGGAGAAACGACGACAACGAGCGCCAAAGTGCGTCCGTGCGTCAGAGCTGGCGCATCATCGAAAGATGACTGCGAGGGGTCAAGTGTGTCGTGCAGGAACGGCGTCGATGGGAGCCGACGTCAGCCGACGCGGCGACTACTTGGCGGCGGCGGGAGCCGGGGGCGTGGCCTCGGGAGGGGCGGCCGCTGTGGTGCCTCCATCGGCACCGATCAGCATGGCGGGCGGACACTCGCGCTTGTCGAGCGAGCGGGCCTGCGCACTGCTCGGTACGGTAGCCAAGAGGCGCTGCATCTCGGCCAGGAACTCGTTGCAGCGACCGGCGAGGCGCAGCTGTTCCGCCTGCGCAACGTGCGCCGCCGCGTACTGTTCCAAGGCCACGTCGTAGTAGCCCTGGGACAGCCCGAAGTAGACCGAGTCGTGCGATAGCAGCGCGTGCAGGCGCAGCACCTCATCGGCGTCGGGACGGGTGGCGGCAGCGACGAGGCGTTCGTACAGCTCGTGCATTGGCTGCTCTTTGGCGGCGCGCCCCTGCAGCGCCATCAGCAGCGCTAGCTGATCCGGCAAAAGCGTCGCGCCGAACTGCTGCTGCAGCTCGCTCACACCGGTCATCACGCTGTTCCATTGGCGGGCATCGCGCAGTGCTTCGAGGTTGCGCAGGCGCGCCTGCACGGCCTCGTCCTGCGGCACCTTGTACATCGAAGGTGGCAGCCAGCTGGCCAGTACGCGCTGTAGCGGCAGCGAGTGGCGCACGGCGTAAAATCCGACGGCGCTGAGCAGCATCAGGCCCAGAAACAGGCCACCAGTTAACGCGCTGCGCATCGGCGAGGTCGGCGGTCGCAGCTCGGCTTCGCTGTGATCAGCGATCGCGCCCTGGCTGGTCACCGAAGGCGCTCCGGGGTGCTGGGGGCTGCTGGGCAGCGACGAGGGTCCAGGATCGCTGCTCGCCTGCGGCAGGGCGGCCTGCTGTCCGCTGCTCTTGGCTCCCGGTAGTCCGCGGGCTGGGCCGCCTCCCGGCATCGCACCCGAGCTGGCCGAGCCGGCCGGCACCAAGATCATCCCCGAGGGCGAGACCACCGGCACGTAGCCCCCCGAGGAGAACGCCCCGGGAGCGCGCAGCGCCATCTCGCACTCTTCCAGCGCAAGCTCCAGCGCCGCGGCGTGGGCGTAGCGCTCTTCCGGCCGCTTGCGCAAGAGGCGCATCACCACCTCGGCGATCATCTGCGGCACGGTCTCGGGCAGGGGCTTGGGCGGCGTGCCGAGATGGGCAAACAGCACCTCGTGCGGAGTGCCGACAAACGGCGCGCTGCCCGTCAGGATCTCGTAGAAGACGATGCCGGCGGCGTACAGATCGGCGCGGCCATCGATGACCGGATTTTCCGTCACCTGCTCCGGGGCGACGTACTTCGGAGTGCCGACCAGCATGCCGGGGGCGGTCAGGCGCTGATCGACCTTGTTGACCTGCTTGGCCATGCCGAAGTCGAGGACCTTGAGCACCACCTTGCCGCCCGGCTTGTAGCGCAGGAGCTTCATGTTCTGCGGCTTGATGTCGCGGTGCACGACCCCCAGGCGGTGGGCCTCTTCGAGGGCCGAGGCCAGCTGGCGCATCAGCTGCACAGCGCGCAGCGAATCGAGGGTGCCCTCGCTCTTTAACACCTCGGACAGATCGACCCCTTCGACCAGCTCCATGACCAAAAAGGGCTGCCCGTCCTCGACGCCGAAGTCGAACACCTGGGTGATGACGGGATGATTGAGCTGGCTCCACACCCGGGCTTCGCGGTTGAAGCGCTCGACGGCGTCGGGGGTGTCGAAGGTCTCTTTGCGCATCATCTTGATGGCCACCGCCTTGCCCATGGCGAGGTTGATGCCGCGAAAGACGACGCCCATGGCGCCTTCACCCAGGATGCCGTCGAGGCGATAGTGCGCCTTGAGCGTTCGTCCCAGCATGGACTGGGCCCACAGCATCGTCGGGTTTGACATGTCGATTTCCAAGCTCAAGCGTAGTGCGAAAGGTGTCAGCTTCTCAAGCGCTGTCACAGGGCAAGACCCGCGACATCGGCGGGCCTTGCGCAGGGAATCTGTGTAGGTGGGCTCGGGGGTCTGGCGCAGCCGGCTAGGGGACTCTCGGAAGTCGGGTAAGAAGTGATAGCTTGTACGCTTGCCGGATAGATCCAGGATGAACGGTCTTCTGCTCGTCAACGTTGGAACGCCCGATGAGCCAACCCCGCAGGCGGTGCGTCGCTATCTGCGTGAATTTTTGGGGGATGGGCGGGTGGTTGATATCCACCCCATCGCGCGGGCACTGCTCTTGAATCTGGTGATCTTGCCGCTGCGACCGCGGCGCAGCGCCGAGGCCTATCGCAAGGTCTGGACGTCGCGCGGCTCGCCGCTTCTGGCCTATTCGCAGGATCTGGTGGCGGCGCTGTCGCTGCGGCTGGGGCCCGAATGGGTGGTGCGGCTGGGGATGCGCTACGGCCGGCCTTCCATTGCCAGTGGCCTCGCCGAGCTTCTGGCGGCGGGCTGCGAGCGCTTGGTCATCCTGCCGCTCTATCCGCAGCAGGCGTCGAGCAGTACCGGGGCTGCGGTCGATGCGGTGTTCGCAGCGCTCGGCACGCGGCAGAGTCCGCCGCCGCTTGCCATCCTGCCGCCGTTTTTCGACGACCCCGGCTTTCTGTCGGTGCTGGCGGCGCATGGCCGGCCGATCATCGAGCGCGACAAGCCCGATCACGTGCTGTTCAGCTTCCACGGCCTGCCCGAGAGACAGATCCGCAAAGCCGACGCCGAGCGCTGCGCCGATCAGGGGGCTGCAGCGACGCCGCACTGCCTCTCGCGCTCGGACTGCTGCGATGCGCTGGGGCCGCAGAACCGTGGCTGTTATCGCGCGCAGAGCTTTGCCACCGCGCACGCCCTGGCGGCGCAGCTTGCGCTCCCCCGTGAGCGCTACAGCATCTGCTTTCAGTCGCGGCTGGGACGGACGCCGTGGATTCGGCCGTTTACCGACGAGGTGCTGCTGTCCTTGGCCAAGGCCGGAGCGCGCCGGCTGGTGGTGTTCTGCCCCGCCTTTGTCACCGACTGTCTAGAGACGCTCGAAGAGATCGCCATCCGCGCCCGCGCCGACTTTCTTGCGGCTGGCGGCGAGTCGCTGAGTCTGGTGCCGGCGCTCAATGCCGATCCGGCCTGGGCCGACGCCTTGGTGGCGCTGCTGCGGCGACAGCTTGCCCTGGCCAGTCCAGGCGCACCGGCTACGCCCTAGATATTTGTTGCAACACAAAAACGTTTATCAAACAAATATAAATATCTGATTTATCAATCAGATCGCGCTGTGTTGCTTTGTAATGGGCGCGGTCATTTAGCTATAAGCGCATCCCCAGGCCCAGCGCGATGTTCATGCTCGACTGTGGCAGCCGCGTGGTGGGCGGTGCCGCGGCGGTGCCATCGATGCCGACCCGCATCCACAGCCCCAGGGCGCGGGGCAGCGCGTTGCGCGGCAAGATGTCGATCCCCAGGCGCAGAAAGCCGCCGAACAGCAGCGATGACAGGTTGGCGTCTTCGGCCTCGTTGCAGCAGCGCCATAGACGGCCTCCGCTGGCCCCCAGGCCGATGCGAATCCAGTCGGTCACTCGCACCTGGGCCATGGCATGACCGCTGGCGTCGATGTACATGCCGGTCAGGCTCTGGTCGTCGCCGACATGCGACAAGAACAGCGCGCGACCGCCGAGCAGGAAGCCAAAGCCGTTGTCGAATTCCAAGCCGACGTTGAGCTCGGGTCCGCCACCGGCCAAGTGAAAGCCGGGGTTGCGGTCATCGGTCCAGGCGGCTCGCCAGCTGCCCACGCCGGCGATGTCAAAGGCCAGGTGGTCGGCGATGAAGCGCCCGGCTCCCGCCGCGGCAGCCGGCGATGGCCCAGCCAGGCCTAGGCAGAGCGCGATAGCTACCGCGAGGCGCAGCCGCTGAGCCGGAGGAGATCGCAGCAAGGCCAGCTCCGCAGGCTACGGCTGCTGCTGCACAGTCATGCCCTCGCCCGTCGGCGCATCGGCATGGCTAGGCTGCACATCGTAACTTACGCCCTTGCAGCGCGCGGTATCGGGCGGGAAGCGCGGGGCGAACTTGTAGACGTTGAGGGCTAGCTGCAGGTTGAACTCGCCGACTGCCTGCTCGGGCTCGCGATCGGTCCAGAAGCGCAGGCCCTGGACCTTGGTCGAGCCGCAGGGATCGAACTTGCCATCGCGCTGCTTGGCCAAGATCTCGAACATGTCGGCCGCGAGGTTCTTGGTACAGGCCTGCTCGCCGTCGGCACAGCGGAAGCCGAAGGTGCGGTACCAGCGCTTCCAGCGCGGGCTGTATTCGCTGATGCGCAGGCGGGGTTCGGCGCCGAGCGTGGGGTTGGCGGCGGTGACGTGATAGCGCACGCGGTAGACGCCGGTGGGCAGGTCGACGTAGATGCAGGCGGCCTCGGGCAGCGGTCCGGTCTTGAGGAAGGTGCCGATGCCTTCGATGGTGATCCGCATCGAGTCGTTGCCGCGCCCGGTGCGGAACTCGAAGCGCTTGTGGCCCTCGGGCGGGACGGCGGGCTCGAAGTCGCCATCGGGCGAGGTGCCGCGACCGTAGATATCGACATCGCGACAGGCGCAGATCCCGCCCTTGCAGCGCGCGCCGACCCCGGGCAGCGTCGGGACATCCTCGCGCACATCCGAGGTATCAAGAGCCGCCGCCGGTAGCTTGCCGCTGCCACCGTGCGCTTCCCCACCGCGCTCTGCCTGAGGGCCGCTACAGGAAAGGAGTCCCAGCAGTGCCCCGGTGGCCAGCCACCGACTGCGCCAAATTCCCGTCAGCATTGGCTTAGCCTAACACAGTTGCCCGCCGCAGCATCGGAAGAGGGGGGCGGCGCAGCGTCGCGCGGGACCGACGGGGCAAGAGCGGTGGTGGCAGGCGTCCGCACTAGACCGCTTTCGGCATCATGTCGTGCTCGCGGAACCAGGCGATGGCGTCGCGGACCGCGGGCTCGATGGGGCTTATGACATAGCCCAGCTCAGCCTGCGCCTTGGCCGACGTGAAGAGATAGCCGTCGAGGTAGCCGTAGCGAACGGTGACGCTGTTGATGTTGGCCTCGCGACCGCTGAGCACTTGCCAGAGGTCGCCGGCCCAGCCCACCGGCAGCGAGAACGGCCGCGGGATGGAAAGCGCGATCGGCGGTGTGCCGGCGAGCAGCGAGATGCGGCGCCACATCTCGGCATAGGGCAGGTTGTGGCCGGCCAGGATGTAGCGCTCGCCCCGACGACCGCGCTGCCAGGCGGCGATCATGCCGCGCGCGACATCGCGGACATCGACGAAGCTGTTGCAGCCGGTCGGCGCACCCGGCGCGGCTCGCCCTGCTACCTGAATGATCATCCGTCCCGAGCTAGGTCGGGCGTCATAGGGCCCGAACATGTAGCCGGGATTGACGATCACCGCGTCGAGGCCGCGGCCGACCTCGGCGACGACGACGTCTTCGGCCTGGCGCTTGGTGATCGAATAGGCCTCATCGACACCGTAGTCGGGGAAGTTCCAGCGCGCGGTCTCATCGACGGGCTGGCCATCGGTCGAAATGGCGCAGGTGACCACCGACGAGCAGTGGACCAGGCGCGGTACCTTGCCGGCAGTGGCCGCTTTGCCGATGGCGGTGATGACGTTGCGTGTGCCTTCGACGTTGGTGCGCGTGATGTCGGGCGTGGGACGTCGGCGGTAGCTGATGGCTGCGGCGCAGTGAAACACGACATCGCAGCCCGCAAACGCCGCCTGCAGGCCCGCCCGATCGTCAAGATCAGCCGTGACCCATTCAATCGGGAACGCGGCCAAGTGCTCGACGATGCTTTGGCCCCGCCGAGTACAGCGGACCGCGACGCCTTGCCGCAAGAGCTCAATCGCTAGGTTGGCGCCGAGTAGACCTGATGCTCCAGTGATCGCTGCCTGCATACCTTCCTCTGCCGAACAGGGACGATGTCTGGCTGCGCTTGTACCACACTGGGGCTCGATCCTGGCCGGTCTGCGTGAATCTTCCGAGTCGCGAGCAGAACCCGATAGAATGACCGCCATTTGGAGAACGCATGTCGCGACTGCTGAAGGAACTGATCGAGCTACTGGCTCTGGAGCGCATCGAGGAGAACCTATTCCGAGGTCAGAGTCAGGACCTGGGCTGGGGGCAGGTGTTTGGTGGGCAGGTGCTGGGGCAGGCGCTGAGTGCGGCCGTGCACACCGTCGAAGCCAATCGCCATGTGCACTCGATGCACGCCTACTTTTTGCGTCCGGGCGATGCTCGTCGGCCCATCGTCTACAACGTCGATCGCCTGCGCGATGGCGGCAGCTTTACGACGCGGCGAGTGGTGGCGGTGCAGGGCGGGCAGCCGATCTTCAACATGTCGGCCTCGTTCCAGATCGAAGAGCCTGGCCTGGAACACGCCGACGCCATGCCCGACACGCAAGGTCCCGACGGGCTGCCCTCAGAGCTAGAGCTATGGCAGCGCTACGCGCAGCGTTTACCGGAAGGCACCCGCGTCCGCGCCCTCGCCGAGCGGCCGATTGAGCTGCGGCCGGTCGATCCGATCGATCCCTTCGCGCCGCACAAGAGCCCGCCCTCGCACGCGGTGTGGCTGCGCGCGACGGGCCCCTTGCCTGACGACCCGGCGCTGCATCGCTACCTGCTCGCCTACTGCTCGGACTTTGCCTTTGTGACGACCGCGATGCGACCGCATGAGCGCACCTGGATCGATCCCAAGATGCAGGTCGCCAGCCTCGACCACGTGATGTGGTTCCACCGGCCGTTCCGCATGGACGAGTGGCTGCTGCACGTCATCCACAGCCCCTCAGCCTCAGGCGCGCGTGGCCTGGTGCGCGGCAGCATCTTCTCGCGCGATGGTCGTCTCGTCGCCTCGACTGGCCAAGAAGGCCTCATCCGCGAGCGGCAGAAGCCGCGCTAATCCCCCCGCGCCGCGCTACTTCTTGGGCGCCTGCTGCGCCTCGCGAATCGCCCGCCACTCTTCTTCGTAGGCGCTCAGCCGCTCGATGACGATGTCGAGATTGCGCTCGTTCATCTCGTTCTTTTCGGTGCGCGTCATGTCGGCCATCTGTCGCGCCACCTCGCCGAGCTGATCGCACAGCAGGCTGATCGTCGTCAGATCCACCATCCGACGATCCTTGCCGGCAAACTTCTGGCGATACTCTTCGAAGATGTCGTTGGCAGCGCCACCCAGCATGCCCATGATGTCGGCGAGCGGAGCGGCCTGCCGCGCCTTGCGGATCTCGGCCAGCTCAGACTCGTTGTGACGCAGGGCCTGCTCGACGATGCCGATGTTGTTGCGATTGTTCTCGACGGTCGGACCCGACAGCTTCAGCTCGCGCATGCTGCTGCGAATGCGGCGCAGGTTTTCCACCACCCGCTGCAGCAGCGCCGGGCGACGCGTGATGCGTGATTTTTCGACGAAGTGCTTGTCGTAGATCGCGAACTGCGCGTTCGCCAGATCGGCCAGCCGGCTGGCCCGCTCCTCGGGGGAGCCCTCGCTCTGCGCCCGCTCGATCTGGCGCGTCTCGTCGGTGTACTGATCGACGACGCGGGTCACCAGATCGGCATCGGTCTGATACGAGGTGTTCGGCTTGACCGACAGGATCACGCTCATGCGCTGGCGGATCGTGCGCAGCTCTTCGACCATCTCTTTGAGCAGGCCGAGATCGCGGGTGCCGCGCGACTGACCCGCGAAGTGACGCTGATAGCGAGCGAAGACGAAGTTGGCCTGGGCGGCCAAGCGGGCGAACTCCACCGCTTCGGTTCCGCCGGCCTTGGCATCGACGATGGCCTGGCGCTCGGTCTGGTACATCGACAGGCGGCCCCGGGCTTGCTCCAACGCCGCGGTCACGCCGTCGCTCTTGGCTAGTTTCTCAAGCTCCGCCACCACGCTGCGCAGGCGATTGAGGAGCTCATCCATCACCGCGAGATCGCGGGTCGCTCGCGCTTGGCCAGCGAAGTCCGATTCGTAGCGCGCAGTGACATCGGCGATCTCTTGTTCCAGGTTCGCAAGGGTTCGGTTAGCCATGGGGTCTCACAGTATGCGGGAGCGCTGCTCGCAAGAAGAGGTAAAAAGGGGGTCCTTGTACCTTGGGGCGTCGGCGGAAAACCGCAAGGGGCACCGAGCCGCGATCGGGGGGCGCTCGCGAGTTGGCTGGTGCAAGAGGACCGAGGAAGAGCCGCCGTGAATGCGGGGCTCAGCGCGGCGACCGCGGGGGCAGAAGCGGCGGGCAGGACTACTTGCTGCCCTTGCCTTTGCCCTTCTTCTTGCCGCCTTTTTCGTCGGTCTTTTTGGCCGGCTTTTCCGCCTCTAGCTTGACCACCGGCGGCTCGGCATCCTTGCTGCCGTCGAGAGTGAGCTTGCTCGAGACGTAGCCAGTCAAGCGCAGCTCAAACTCGATCTGTCCGGCGACCGGCGGCTGCTCGCTACGGAATGGCGTGTGCCCTTCCAGCTTGTTGCCGTCGAGTCGATAGATCTCAGCGCCGCTCGGCTCGCTTTCGATATGCCACTTGACCGGCGCGGGCTTGGCCGGCGGGGTGACCGGCTTTTCCGTCTTGTCGTCGGTCGGCGGGGTGGTCTTGGGCACCCCGACGTTGTTGGGTGCGAGCGGCTTGGATGGCGTCTGCTTGCGCATCTGGTACATCAGCGCCGCGCCGGTTCCGGCCAGGCCCAGGATGATCGCGATGGCCAAGATAAGCGGCCAGCGTCGTCGTCCCGGTGGGCCGGGAATGGGCTTGGAAGTCTCGGAGACCACCGTCGCCGATTCGTTGACCGAGACCATCGGCTGCGAGGTCGGAGCCGGCACCGCGGGCATCACGCCGGTCGCTGTCGCACCGATGCGCTCAAGCTCGCGGGCCACCTCGGCCATCGAGGGGCGCTCGGTGCGGTTCTTGGCCAGCATGCGGTGGACCAGCTTGACCAGCAGATCCGGTAGCGAGCGATCCGCTTCGCCAAGCGGTGGCGGCTGCATGTAGATATGCATGGCCATCAGCTCGCCGGTTCCCGGGGCGGAAAACGGTGGCCGGCCAGCCAGCATGCGGTACAGCATGATGCCCAGCGAATAGACATCGGCTTTCTCGTCGACGTCGCTGGCGTTGCGGCACTGCTCGGGCGCCATGTAAAGCGGCGTGCCCATCATCACGCCGGCGCGGGTCATGACCTGATCGCCCTGCCCCTGATACTCCAGCTTCAGCTTGGCGATGCCGAAGTCGAGCAGCTTGGCGCGCTCGCCGGTCGGAAAGGCCGAGTCGGCGACGATCATCACGTTATCGGGCTTGAGATCGCGGTGGATGATGTCTTTGGCGTGCGCAGCCGCGAGCGCTGAAGCGATCTGTCGCCCCAGCTGGATCGCCGACTGCATCGGCAGCCGTCCGCCCTGCGACTTGAGGCGAGCGTTGAGCGTCTCGCCCTTGAGAAGCTCCATCACGATGTAGGCGGTGCCATCGGGCAGCCGATCCGACATCAGCACCTGCACCAGCCCCGGGTGATCGACAGCGGTGATGGCGCGAGCCTCGTTGATGAAGCGAGCGGCGATCTGGCTGTTCTTGGCGTGGTCTTTATGCAAGACCTTGATCGCCACGTGCTTGCCGATGCCGGCATCCTCTGCTTCGTAGACGGCGCCCATTCCGCCTTCGCCGATCTTGCCGAGCACCCGATACTGACCGATTTGCTGTCCGATCATGGATGCGCTCGGAGGAGGCGAGGGCCACAGGAACGCGCCCCGCTTATAGGGGCCGTCGACAGATAAGTAGGCACAGCAACGTGATTATAGCCGCCGAGCCATTTGTTGAGCAAGGCACAAGAAACCGACCGCTGTGCCGGTTCGTTGGGTAGGGGGCTGTGGGGAGATGCGGGAAAGGGCGGGGGAGATGCTGGGCGACTAGGGCTCGCGCGGCGATAAGCGCTGCATGCTGCGCTGACCCAGGCTGGGCAGGGCAGGGATGGCGCGTGCCGTCGGTGCGGCCGGGGGAGCAGGGGGCGTCGCCGAAGCGGCGGGGACAGGCGGAGCGACTGTCGCGGGCGGCGCGACCGGCGGCGTGACCGCAGCGACCGGCGTGACGGATGCGGCCGGGGTCGGCGTTGGGCTGGCCGCGGGGGGCGTGCGGCGGGGGGGGCGGTTGGCGGCCGAGCCCGGCGAGGGGGGCGCTGCCACGGGCGGAGTCGCCACCGAAGTCGTCGGCGACTCCTTAGGCACGACGGGGGCCGGCGCGGCGACTTCTGCGCGGGGGGCCGGCGGCGGTGCGTCGGCCGGGCGGCGGGCGCGGGGCGGATCACTGACTGACGGGGCGGCCGATGGCGTGGGGCTGGCGGCGGCGGCCTCGGCCTCGCTGACAAACACCACGCGCGGCGAGAGGATGTCACCCAGCACGCGACCGGTGCTGTGCAGCCGGACCCGCTCGCGGGCCTTCAGCGTCCCGCGAAATACGCCCAGGACCTCGGCTTCGCCGACCTCGGCCTGCGCCGCCTCGACGCGTCCCTCGGCGCCCACGATCAGGCGACCGGTGACGTTCAGCGGGCCTCCCTCGAAGCGTCCATCGATCTGGACGTCTCCCTCCGCAGTTAACTGACCAACAAAGCGGGTTCCCGCAGCCAGGACGGTCTTAGCAAGCGTCATTGGGCCGGCACAGTATCACCGCCGGGCCGCGCTGTACATTTAAGAGGATCGGCAGCCGCAGCGGTGGCGACTTGGAGCGCGGGTCGACTGGCAGCGGTTAGCGACCGGCACCCTCGCTTTCTGTTACGCTGCGGTCTGATGTCCGAGCATTCCGCGCATCGCTCGCTGTCCCCGGGGGGCGCTGTCCCGCCCCGGTCCGCGAAGCCGGTGGCCGGCGGGCTGCATGCGGTGGTGATTGGCGGCAGCGTGGCCGGCCTCATGGCGGCGCGGGTGCTGGCGGCCCACTTCGATCGCGTCACCATCGTCGAGCGCGACGCGCTACCCAGCAACACCGAGGCTCGCAAGGCGGTGCCCCAGGGGCACCACGCGCACCTCTTACAGGCCCTGGGTTGCATGGTCACCGACGCTCTGTTCCCGACGCTGCGCGACAAGCTGCGAGCGGTCGGGGTGCCGATGGGCGATCTCGTGCCGCACATGGCGTTTCACTATTTCGGCGTCTGGTTTCCGCGCTTCCGAGCCGACATCGACAGCATCTACTGCACTCGGCCGCGCTACGAGTCGCTCCTGCGCGAGGAGCTTGCGACCTGCGAGCGCGTGCGCTGTCTGCCCGAGACCAAGGTGGTGCGCCTGCTTGGCGATGCGCGGCGGATTCGCGGGGTGGTCCTCAAGAGCGATCGTGGCCGTGGCCCGGATAGCGAGCTAGCCGCCGATCTTGTCGTCGATGCCAGCGGTCGCGGCACCCAGGCCAGCGATTGGCTGACCGCCTGCGGCCTGCCGGCCCCACGCGAGTCGTCGCTGCGCATCGACCTGGCCTACACCAGTCGTCTCTACCGCATGCCAGCGTCGGCCGATCGGGGGCGCTACATGACGGCGATCTATCCCTATCCACCGTACAGTCATCGTGGCGGCGTGCTCCTGCGCTGCGAGGAAGAGCAGTGGATCCTCAGCCTGCACGGCTACGAGGGTGATCACCCGCCCACCGATGAAGCCGGCTTTCTCGAGTTCGCGCGCTCGCTGCCGCAGCCGCAGATCTATGAAGCGATCCGCGAGGCCGAGCCGCTGTCGCCGATCCACACGTTCAAGATTCCGACGGTGCGCCGCCTCTACTTCGAAGAGATCGCGGATCGCCTCGACGGCTTTATCGCCACCGGAGACGCCGTCTGTCAGTTCAACCCGATCTTTGCCCAAGGAATGACAGTGGCCGGGATGGCCGCCCAGGCCCTGCACCAGAGCCTGGTCGCGCAGCGTCTGGATCGTCCTGGCCGCGACGGGACAGATCGCCTGCGGGGTCTGGCTCAGCGCTTTGCGCGCGCCCATGCCCGGCAGATCGCGCTGCCCTGGTTTCTGACCAACATCCTCGATCTGCGCTTCGACGGCACGCGGGGGCGGCGGCCGCCGGGCTTCCGGCTTTTAAGCTGGTTTGCCGAAAACCTGATGCACGCCGCCTCGCGCGATGTGACCACCTGTTATGACTTCTTCCTGCTGCTGGCGATGCGGCGCGGCATCCTGGGGCTCTTGAAGCCGTCGCTCGTCGCAGCGACGCTGGCCCAGGCGGTGCGGGGGCTTTATCGCTCGCTGCCCGCGCGCGCCAACACCACCCTGCCCACCACGCTGCATCCTTCGCCCTTGGCGTTGCTGCCGCCGCCGACCTGGCCTCTGCCCTTGGACAAGAACCCATGATCACCTTGCATGGCTTTATCCCGGCCTGGGGATTGCCCGATATCAGTCCATTCGTTGTTAAAGTTCATACGTATTTGCGGATGGCAAAAATCGAATATAAAACGGTAATTAGCGACGCAAGAAAAGCGCCCAAGGGCAAGCTGCCGTACCTGACAGATGGCGAAAAAGTAATCGCGGATTCCGAATTTATCATCCAATATTTGCAGGCCAAGAATCAGAATAATCTTGGCCGAGCACTGAACCCCTCGCAGATGGCGTTGGCGACGGCGATGCGGTCCATGATGGAAGAGCATTTGTATTTTATATTGCTTTATTATCGCTGGACTGAGCCGGCTGGCTTTGCCGCCTACCGCCCGATCCTGAAAGACTATCTGCGCGCGATTGGCATTCCGGCATTCTTGGCGCCCCTGCCACTGTGGCTGGGGCGGCGCGGGGTCTGCACTACGGTGCATGGCCAGGGGGTGGGGCGCCACCAGCCGGGCGAGATCGCCGCTATGGGGATAAAGCTCTTGCGCGCCCTGGCGGGTGCACTCGGCGAGCAGGCGTACTTTTTCGGCGACGAGCCGGCGCTGATCGACGCCAGCCTTTACGCCCTGCTCAGCGGCTTCCTGACGCCGCCCATCGACAATCCGGTGCGCGACTTCGCAAAGACACAGCCGAACCTCGTCGCCTACTGCGAGCGCGTCCGCTCACGCTACTTCTAGCGACACAGGAGCTTGCAAGAGCGCGAGCGCCGTCGCCTGCAGCAGCAGCGCATCCGGGCTGCGCAGCCGCAGCGACTCTTTGAACGCGGGCTCAGGGATCTGCGCGATTCGTCGTCGGAGCTCGGCGGCAGCTCGCTCTAGGCAGGCCCGCGCCGCCGCTTGATCACCGCGTCCGGCGTGCACCAGGGCCAGGGCTCGCTCGACGGGAATCGTGGCATAGGCGGCTCCCCCGATTCGCGTCAGGGCTTGCTGAAGTCCATCGGCTGCGCTCACCGCACCTGCGGGGACCGATCCTGGGCTCCCCGACTGCGCCAGCACGGCCTCGATGGCGAGGGCCGAAAACAGCAGGCGGCGCAGCGGGGCGTGGCTCGACAGCTCGCAGGCACTCTGCGCCAGCTCGTAGGCCGCCTGCGGATCGTGCGCGAGCTGAGCCTGCGCCAAGAGCCCGCGCGCCCAGCCACGGAAACCAGGAGTGGTCCCCGGCGTCGCCAGCACCGCTTCGGCCAGGCTTATCGCCGTGCGTCGGTCGACCGCATCTTCGGGGCTGGGCTGCGGGCGGGGACTCAACAGCACCGTCGAAAGGTGCAGGCTGGCGTGGTTGATGGCGTAGGCCAGGCGCAGCTCGCGGGCGCGCTGCAGGCTGGCCCGTCCGGTGCTCAGCGCCGTCTCGCGATCCCCCAGCTCGCTGTAGACCAGCGCTAGCTCGTCCTGCACGACGATCCAGGTGGTCGCGGCGCCGGCGGCCTGCGCGTGGTGGGACGCGGTCAGCAGGTGCTGTCTCTGCACGAAGGGACTCGGCGCTAGGTTGCGCAGGTAGTCGCTCTGGGCCAGGTGTACCCAGCCAAGGGCCAGCGCATCCATCGGCTGGCGATCGCCAAGCTGAGCCAGCCGCGCCTGCACCCGCTCGGCCAGGCTGCGCAGCGCAAACTGACTGAGCGCCGACAGGATCTTCGACAGGCTCTCGCAGTAGGCGGTCTGGGCCTCGGGCGTGGGCTCGGCCTGGAGCAGCGCCTGCACCAGGGCTAGGGCCGGCCCCAGACGCTGCGTCTGCCCATAAAACAGGCACAGCAGGCCCGCCGCGCGACACCACCACAGCGATCCCGCCGGCAAGAGCCCCAGCGCGGCTTCGCCGAGTCGCTCGGCCGGTGGCAGCTCCAAGCGATGCACGTGGGCCAGGGTTTGGATGGCGCGCAGCATGCCCAGCTCAGCTCCGGCGGCACCGCAGTCTACGGCGTGTAGAGCGCAGCGCTCAGCCTCGGGGGTATCGTCTTGCTGATAGGCCTGCGCCGCCGCCGTCAGGTAGTAGGGCAGGGCCTCGGCGCGGGCCTCAGCAACGCGGAAGTGCTCGGCGATGACCCGTGGGTGGGTTCGGCCCGTGGTGGCAAGGTAGGCGGCGGCCAAGCGGTGGGCCGTGGCGCGATCAGTCGCCGTAAGCAGGCCGTAGGCGGCATCGCGCATCAGCGCATGGCGAAAGCTGTACTCCGGCTCGCCCCCTCGGGACGGGCCCGCTGTCAGGAAGTCCGCCTCGGCCAGTTGCTGCAGGTAGAGCGGGATCTCGTGGGCCGGAAGCGAGTCGGCAGCCAGCGCCTGCAGGCCGCGGGCATCGAAGTGGCCTCCAAAGACGCTGGCCAGGCGCAGGACGAAGCGCTGCGCGCCATCGAGTCGGCCCAGGCGCTGCTGCAGCATGGCGAGCAGCGTCGGTGGTGCGGCCTCGCCCCGACCGCTGGCCTGGGCGCGAATCAGCTCTTCCAAGAACAGCGGATTGCCGGCCGACTGCTCGACGAGCCGCGCGCTGATCGCAGGTGCGATGTCCGTCCCCAGCACCGCGTTCACAAGCTTCAAGAGCGCCCGCGGCTGCAGCGGCAGCAGCGAGATCCGCAGCCGGCCCGTCGAGAACAGCTCGGGGAACTGCCCCTCCAGCTCGGGACGGGCGAGCGCTAGCAGAAACAGCGGCTGGTCGCGCAGCGCCGGCACCAGGCCTTCCAAGAGCCGCACCGACGCGACATCCGCCGCGTGCAGATCTTCGACGACAAACAGCACCGGCTGCCGCTGGCACTCCAGCCGGATCCAGGTCGTAAACGCTGCGGCGATCTGATCCGCCATCAGGCTGGGCGACTGTCGCGCCGAGCGCAGCCGCGGATACGCCGCATCCTCGACGACGTTCCCGCGCGGGGAGACCGGATCCGAGGAGGCCGCCGCCGGGCCAGCCGGAGCGGGCGCGGGCAAAAACGGGATCGCGCACAGCTCGGCCAGGAATTCGACGTGCAGCTCGGACTGAGCTTGGGGATGGGTGCGGGCCATGTAGGCCACCAGCGCCTGCTGCTGCTTTGTTGCCGGGGCGCTGGCATCCAGGCCGCACTGTCGTCGTAGCACCGTCGCTAGCAGAGCGTAGGCACAGCCGCTGGCGCTGGGATCGCCGACCGTCGACAGCACCGCCAGCGCATCCTTGCGCGCCAGGGCCCGACGGACCAGCTCCTGGCGCAGGCGGGACTTGCCGCAGCCCGGCGCCGCGATCACCAGGGCCACCCGGGCGCCTGGCTCATCCTCTGAAAAGCTTGCCGACAGGGCGGCGTTGAGCGTCGCTAGCTCAACCTCGCGACCGACGATCGGCGTGCGGATGCCGAGCAGCTCGCGCGTCCCCTCCGGCCGTGGTGAGGACGGCGAGGACGGGGTGTCGGCACCGCGGGCATCGAGCAAGCCATCGCTGAGCTCGTCGATCAGCACCGCCGGCTCGTTCGGCTGCGGCGGACGGTCGAGGAGGGCGGTCGCCTGATCCAGTGCCTCGCCGACCGGCAGGGCGCCCCCCAGGTCGGCCCGGCCCGTCGATAGCGCCACCCGCAGCCGCGGCAAGCGGGCCTTGAGGGCACTGGCACAGCGCAGCGCCTGCGCCACGCGATCGGTGGCCGCCGTGGCCCCGTGCGGCAGCGCCGCGATCAGCGAGCCGTCGGGCAGGAGCTCCAGCCGGGCCCGCTGGCTGCTGAAAATCTCACCGACCTCACGACTTAGGCGTGCTGCCACTAGCCGGCCATCCTCGGCGGCCGTCGCGCTCCACGTCGCCTCCTGCGTCAGCCAGGCTGTGGTGTCGATCGGCTCACGGGCCAGGATGATGCTGACCAGCGTGAGCTCGCTCTGCAGCATCGTTCGTCGCCCGCGTCGCTGTCCGCCCCGCGCACGCTCGCCCCAGGCCCCAAGGCCGGCCGCAGCCACCTCGGCGAGCCGCTGCCCGACCTCGACCATCGTCGGTCGCTCGGCGGCGGCTTTCGCCAGCATGTGCAGCAAAAGGTCGCCAAGCGGCGCTGGCACACCGGGAAGCTGCGCGCTCAGCGACGGTGCAGGCTCGGCCAGGATCTTGCTCAGAGTCGCCGCCAGATGCTCCGCGGCAAACGGTGGCTGGCCCACCAGACACTCGTGCAGGATGCTGCCGAGAGCGAAGACGTCGACGGCCGAGCTGAGATCGGTCTCGCCGCGTACGAGCTCGGGCGCCATGTAGTCGGGCGTTCCGAGCAGCGCGCCTGTCTGCGTCAGCCCCTTGCCATCGAGCGCGCGAGCCAACCCAAAGTCGAGGAGGACCGGCTGCTCGAGCACGCCCTGGCGCAGGAAGATGTTGGCCGGCTTGAGGTCGCGATGGATCAGGCCCTGCCCGTGCAAGAAGGCGAGGGCTGCGACGATGGGCTGGATCAGGCGCAGGGACTCGGTGGCGGTAATTGCTGCCCGGCCGAGGCGGTGGCCGAGCTCTTCCCCGTCGAGCCACTCCATCACCAGATAGGGTTCGCGCTCGAAGGCCAGGCCGTGGGCGATGTACGAGACGATACCCGGGTGACGTAGCTGGGACAGCAGCACCGCCTCGCGCTGAAAACGGGCTAGCTCACCCGGGGAACCGGCCAGGCTGTGCAGCAGCTTGACCGCGACGGGCTGGCCGCTCTCTTCATCGCGAGCCCGGTAGACCGAGCCCATGCCGCCACTGCCCGCCAGCCGCTCCAGCACATAGCGCGAAGCGATCTTCTGACCGATCAGCGCGGCCTCCGCCCCTGCCCACATGGCGCCATTATATCGGCGTCAGATCCGTACCTCACCGCGCCGCGGTCCTCTGCGTCGGTGAACCGGGTGCCTGGTCGGCGACAAGATCGCACCATTAGATCCTTGTCCTGCCCGGTCAAAGACGCGCTGCGCGTGCTCCGCCGACGTCGAGGGGCTTCATCCAAGGCTGATGTTCAGCAAAGCGAAGGCTCGGTTCGCTTTTCCAGCCTGGAGCGTGCGGTGAACTGTCGCGATCCTGCAGAGCAGCGTCAGTCGCGCGGCCCGACAACGACGACGCGGAAGGAAGCACCATGCGTACCCCGATGCACAAAGCTCGCGAGCAGTCTCCTCACCAAGCCAAGCCGTCGTCCACGCGCCCGCGTAAGCCCGCGTCCGGCCAGCCCAGCGGGGCGAACGGGATCGTCGTACAGCCCAAGGGGCGCATCAGCCAGCCGAGCAGCCAGGATGAACAGGAGGCCGAGCAAGTCAGCCGGCAGATCATGGCGCGCCTCGATCACGGGACCTCGGCGACGCCGTCTTGCCCGCCCACTGCGACACCTGCCGGCCCGAGCGAGCCCGCCGAAACCGTGCAGCGACAAGCTGAGGTGCATCCCCACGCCGCGCCGATCGGCACCGCGGTCTCGCCGAAGGTGGCGTCGGGGATTCGACAGGCGCAGGGCGGCGGCGAGACCCTGGCGAGGCCGATCCGCAGCAAGATGGAGCAGGCGTTCGGCGCCGACTTCGGCAGCGTCCGCGTCCACACCGATGATCGCGCCCACAAGCTCAACCGCTCGATGCAGGCGCGCGCCTTCACCAGCGGTCAGGACATCTTTTTCAACCGCGGCGAGTACCAGCCGGAGAGCCGCAAGGGGCAGGAGCTGCTCGCGCACGAGCTCACGCACGTTCGACAACAGCGGCCGAAGTCGACGGGAAAAGCGAGCTCGCCGAGCAGCGCGACGATTCACGAAGTCGTCCAGCGGATGGATGACGAATCCTATAAGGCGGCCCTGGCCCGGTTCACCGAAAACATTGGAGAGGAACTTAGCGCCGACTATTGTCGCCGACTTGCTTTGATGGTCACAGATATCAAAGATCCAAATGCAATCCGGAAATGGCTCGGCCTCAAGACTGAGCCGGAGTTCTTCAAGGATTACGAAGAGCTAGTCGCAGAGATCATCTGGCTCATCGATTGGCGCTCACCGAAAGCAGCCAAAAAAGAAGTCCATTTCGATGAGACAGCTAGCACTAAATCGAGTCCACCATCGGAGAAAAAGCTCGTCTCGAAACCTTCCTCACAGTCACAGAAATCCGTCGGCGGCAGAAAAAAAATAACAGTATCTGCACCGACCGGCTCTGCAAAATATGTATTGCCTAGCAAGCCTTCATCAAAGAGCTACCGCTCCATCACTTCTCAAAAAAGTGAGAAGAGCCAAAAAGGGGAGATACTTGCTCCTTTGCCAGTCAGTGACCACGATCTCTCTGTCGCACAAGGCTTCTTCATTGCGCGCAGCGTCACGGAAATGCAGAAAGCCTTGGTCTCCGGACTGCAGACGGATGGGTTGGGACCGTGCAGCGGAATCGGACTTTCTGATGATGACAGGACGGTCTTCGCGCTGGCGCACCTCGACGCTGAGGCCGACATCGCGGTGGCGATCGATACCATGCTCAAGGCCATCGACAAAAAGCGGCTGGACGAGAAGGAGACACTGCCCAAGAGCTATCACGCATGGCTCGCTGCGGCGGATGGCTCTGCGAGCTCAACGATGCCGAAGGTCAAAAAGGAAATTGAATCACGTAAGAACATTACTTTGCAATTTCAAGAGACGATTGGAAAAATGCAATACAGACTCGATCCGTTTGAAAAAGAGGTCACAAAAATGCTGAAGATGACGGAGGATAAGCCTGCCCCCTCTACCGCCTATCGAAAAGGTCTAGATTTCGCGTCACCGCTGCCATTCAAGAGTGATAAAATCGACGGATTACTTTCAAGAGCCGTAGAATATTATGGCTCTTTCTTAAGTCGTCTAATGAAAAAAGTGTGCCCGGTTGGCAGCAGAAGCGAACAATTGGATTATCTATTCAAGAAGGTCGATGCTTCTGGGGCAGTGAAAGGATTGTGCTTAAAAATCCTGGCAGGTTTGTACAATATGATAAGCCCACAAGGGCTTGAGGCGATCGTCTCTGCGACCATTCAAGCGGTCGGCAAGGAAAAGCCTTTATTCAAAGAATATGACAAGATGATTGGATATCTACAGATTGTAGCTAAGGACCTCGCCGACTACCGACTAGTCGCCAAGCTTCCGGCCTACATCCAGGGCGCCGAGCTTAGTCTCAATCACGTCATATCCTGCGTCCCGGAGTAAGAGCGCCTATCAAAACCTACTGCGGACCCCGGCCGCTGCGTCAGTCGTCGGT
>CALFYE010000168.1 GCA_937952145.1 uncultured Myxococcales bacterium | reverse complement strand
CCCTCCGCCCATCGAGCACTGCCGCATCCGCAACCCGGATCTCCTCAACCTCTTCCAGATAGAAGAGCCGCTCACAGTACGCGAGCGCGTGGAGTGCCATGACACGCAGCATAGGCTGCTGGGGGTCGGAGGTGTCGGCGGACAAAAGATTTTGCGACATATTGGTCCAATCTCCGCATGGTTGAACAAACAACGAATTAATTCGAAAAATTAATTTCTTGAGCTTCTTTTTTCCTTGTGGCAGTCATCATAGATGAATCCCATATGGAGGGAGAAGTGCCGTATTATTCGTCTCCAAGTTCACGCAGCAGGCTGAAGAAACAACTCCCCCGTAACTTTCGAGGAAAGGACATGCAACATCATCCAGATCCTATGCTACGCAGTGCAAGTGAAGGCGTTGGATGGCTAGTCAAGTCATCGATTGTATTAGTCGTCCTAGTCGTAGCTCTGCGTATCGTCCAAACGATGCTTCCCATACTGACCGATTGGAAGTAAATCGACAGACAGTCAGCAGATGCTTCCGGGCGTTGAGCACATGACAGCCACAAGGAGAAGCATGTTGTGGCTCCTTTTATCCCTAACCCGATGCCTTCGGGCGATATAGTTAACTTACAGAGGAATCTGGGGCAGATGCTCTAGTGTAGGAGCTACCGTAAGAGTTTGCAGACGGCCAACTGTATAGCGCGTTTTCGACGTTCCGATATGATCTACCCAGACGGGGAGGGTCAAATTACCACGCTCCTCGCACATGAAGGTTCGACAGGGGGCGGGAGGCGCGGCATCGGGAAGGAGCCAGGCATCGTTAATCAGGTGCGTAGATTCACCCAGCGACCAACCGCCAAATCGCGAGATGCTAGAAGGATCGCGGAGCGCCCGTATTACCCGCTCTTCCAGACTCTCTGACTCAGCTGGCTCGGCACCACGGTCACAGAAGATTAGCAGCTCCGTGTTGATGACAAGCTGCTGGAAGTCGGGGCCGGCATTCTGGCCGTTGCCCTGCGCTGCGTTCTTGTCTTTGATCTGCCAGAGCGTGCGCAGCACAGTGCTGGGCGGCGTGGCGGCGCTGAGCAGTCCGGCAGTGATGCGGCAGCCGCGGTGGCGGTCGCGGTCGTATTCGCCGACCAATGACAGCAGCGCCCCGTAACAAGTTGCGGGGGGCGGAAGCACCTCGGTCTCCCACAGCTCGCGGGCGTGACCCTTCCGCCAGCTTGCAATGGGAACGCTAAGCTTGATCGCCAACATATGAGGCTTATGCTCGCGCCGTCGCGATGCGGCGGCAGGTGGACTCGCAAGCGGCGATGACGCCAGGTAGCAGCTCGGCTCCCACAAGAACCTGGCGCTCTTCCGCGCTAAAGGCGGTAACCACGCTGCCGCCGATGATCAGCTCGCCGGGCTTGATGTCTCCAGCTTGCACTTTGCGCAAAAGGGCCGGCACGCTGACTTTGCCGTCCTCTACCTCAAATGCGTACAAGATACGCGGCGCGGGATCTGAGGTGACGCGAAAAACGACGGACTCCGGACTGAAGTCGAACAAGAAGCGACCATGGTTTCCAGCCACTTCGCCGAGCGCACAGAGGCTGCTCAGCGCGACCTGCGCCCGTCCGGGTTCACGTAGCCGGGCCGGTGTCATGGCGATGCCGAACTGGTAGCGGGTGGCGTGCATTTCGGTCGCATAAGGAACCGGAGCGCTGCCTTTCTTCTGCGCCGACGGAGTTGCCCCCGGGCTGGCGGCATTGAAAGTGAAATCGCCCGGCCAGGCAGTGAGACTGACGGCGCGCGTCACCTCCAGCACGGCACGGCGCACTTTCGCCCCGCCTTTCTCACCCTCTTGTTTGGCACCTTCGGCGCTCATGAACCCGAGCAAGTCGTCATCGATGAACACCTCGCCCTTGGCCTTATCGCTCCAGGCTTCGAATTTTTTATCGGCCCACTGGTTTTCGCGTTTTTCCTCGTCATAAGTGCGATTGCAGGGCTGCTGCGCGGCGAGCTGGCGACGCAGCGCGAAGCGAATGGACTCCGCAGAGACGGTGGTATGAACCTGGCCGTTCCAAATCAGCTTCTGCAGAGTAGTAGTATTACCTTCAGTCAAGCCGCGGTTGTTGGCGGCGATGCCATTTGCAGTCACGAACGCGGCGAAGATGTGCAAGCTCATGGGAGTCCTCCTGGGGACAAAGTGTCAAAGTCTCAAGTGGGTTGCTGGTCACCGTCATCTTCGATGCCGGCTTGATCGCGGCTGCTCTGATAACTCGCCAGGGCCACCAGCGCTAGGTCGCGCGCCACCTGCCACTTGTCCTGGCGCAGGAGCGGCAGCACCGTCTGCCAGTGTTCCTGCAGCTCGCGGTTGCTGCCGGCTCTGCTCCACAGATCGGCCAAGTGCGCACGGATCTGGTCTGCGGTCTTGGAGCCGGCAAAGGCGAGCCGCCACTTGTCCCGTTCGCCCTGCCAGCGGTTCTTCATAGTAGCGGGCTGATTCTGGCATTCGTCGGCAATGGTGCGCAGGCGACGGCGTAGCGCGATATGCACGCTGCTTACCAGCGCCCGCTCGGCTAATTCAAGGTGCGAAAGCATGGCGACTAAACCCTTTCTCTCTTCGGGATAGAGCGCTCCCAGATCATCGCTGCGGGAGCGGTAGCGGTGTAGATAGCGAGGCGTCTTGCCGCCGGTCGTTGCGGTAGCGAAGTCGCGAAACCACGGCCGCCCCATAGCGAGGTTGTCGGCAATAAAGCCGCGCAGCGCACTGGTGGCGGCGAAAAATCCGTCTCCTTCGTCCTGGTCGCTGCTGTCTCCAAGAACTCGGATGATGGTGGGAAGGGAGCGTGTGGCTTCTTCATATATGTCAAGGATGGAGTCAGCTATCCGTCCCGGGCTGATGGTGAAGATTCGGCTCTTCTGCTGCTTCGCCCACGGCGTGGCGCGCAGCAGCACACCATGGACGGCGGCGACACAGCGTGCCTCTGCCGCGCTTCTTTCCATGCGCAACACCGACTCTGTTGCTAGCACCGCGTCTCCGGTGCCGGAAATGTACCATTTGGCGAGCTGGTCGGGACTCAGGCGAGGGCGGACTTCTGCGAAGCGGATGAGATCGTCTGGCTCCAAGATGACCAGGACTCCCCCGGAGCGGGGAGCTTGATATGAGATACAGCCGATCAGAGCGAAACACCCGCACAAGGCCTGAGCAGGTGTGTAGGAAATTTTGGTGTCGGCATAGTCGATATGGCGCTGCGCGGCACCGGGATAAGCCCAACCTGCCAGCTCGACGGTACCGTCAGGCAGGGCTTTGCCGATATTTTCCCAGGCCGCTTGATGCACAAAGGATGCGTAAGGCTGTACGGAGAAGCGGAGTGTCTGTTCCCCCAAGTCTTCGCTGTGCGTCTGCGGCCCGCCTGCTTTAGCGGTCGTGCGCCCGTGCTGCAGGAAGGTCCGCTTGAGGCTGGACTGCTGTGCCGCGAGCAGCGCCAGAGAACCCTTCGTGTATACACCATATGAGCCAGCCAGCTCGATGAGCCCCGGTGGTCTGCGGATCTGAAATGCTTCATCGAACAGTGCGTGCAGCACTTCCTGGGGCGGCGCACCGCAAAAGTCGAGCGTAAGATGCTGCGCATCCACATGCGCCACGCCTAACCCGATAGGCACGGGCGATGGCCACTGCGCTTGGCGGTTGGTGCGTAGGTGTATGGCGCGAACGGCCGCAGCCAGTCCGCCGAGCCCCGCGCGCAAAAGCGGAGTCATGCCCGCATCGAACAAGCCGATGACCAGGGGCGAGATCTCTTTGGGTCTAGCTACTTTTGCCACTTTGCACCTCGCAGCTCGTCATAGCGAATCGCTCCCGCGGGAGCAATCGGGTAATGGCAATATGGGAGCTGTTCCCACTGCCGCCACGCCTCCGCCCGGCCTGGCGGGTTGTTCATGGGCAGTGCCCAGTGGGCAGCGCGGGCCGCGCCGCTTCTGATCAGCGCCGCGTGCTCGGGCAAAAGGACGGTGATGCCCGGGCTCGAATCTCGGCAGCTCGCCGGCAGCGTCTCGAATCGCCCGTCCAGCCAGGCGCTGGGGGTCCGTGCCAGCCGACCGTGCTCCTTGGGCGACCAGGCGGCCACGAGATCCTTCTGGCTCAGGTCGCGCCCAGTTAGTGCGGCCAGCCAGACCTTCGCCTGCTCCAACTCCGCTTCATCGTAGGGAGGCCCGGCAAAGGGCAAGGTGACAAACGGTCGCACCGGAGCGGGCCGCTGTGGGGTGCTGCGACGGTTGAGGCGCCCGAGCCGCTGAATCAGCGCGGGGATTGGCGCAAGCTGCGTAACTAGCAGATCCGCAGACAGGTCCAGGCTCATCTCGCAGACCTGGGTAGTTATGGCTAGAGCGGCGCCTGGCTCACGGAACCCAGCGATGACCTTGCCGTGGCGCTGCACCCGGTGGTGATAGCAAAAGCGGCTGTGATAGATACACGGCATCATGCCGCGCTGGCTCGCTTGCTCAGCCGTCTCGATGCAGTCATCGACGGTGTTGCAGACCCACAACACCTTGCCGCCTCCGTCCAGGCATTCTGCTACAAGCGGCCAAGGGTCTGCGGCTTCCTGATGGCGATAGCGCAGCAGTGCTTCGAGGTCGGCAGGACCGTCTACTTCAGCCAAAGGGCGCTTATGCACTCGCTGGCAGAGTCCGCGCAGCTCGTCTAGGCGGAACGCCGGCAGACTAGCGGTCATCAGCAGCGCGGGAATGCCAGGCAGCGCTTCCAAGAATCGCAGCAGGCAACCGAAAAGCTGATCGTCATAGGCATGGATCTCGTCGAAGACCACAGCAGACTGGGCGAGTCCGGGCCAGGCATAAAGTCCCTTGCGCTGGTTCTGGACCAAGCCAAGCACCGTATCCACCGTGCAAGTAATCACACTGGAGCCCCAGCCTCGCAAGGCATCCAGGCGGTCTTGCTCCCGCGTCCCTTCACTGCCGTCACGCAGGCCGAAGATTTCAAAATCTACATCGGCGCGGCTGTGCTCCAAGCGCGGTGAAAGCTCGTCGAGACCATTCACATAGTCACGGAATCCTTCAGTCGCGGTCCCCGTCGTCGGGTAGGTTACCCACAGCTGGCGGCCCGCGTGCTGCTCAGCAGCCCACAGATATGCGGCTGCGGTCTTACCGCTGCCGCAGCCGGCGCGCACCAGGCTGATTGGCGCAGCGGAGGATGCGACTTCGCGCTGAAAGTGTCGCGGCTCGCTGCCGTCGAGTCGCCGGGTAACCACTCCCAGCAGCTCAGCCCGTGAGCCACGTGTGGTGAGCTGTTCGGTTATCCACTTGAGGCCTGCTCCGCTTCGGGGTAAGGCAGAACCGGCTACATCGGAGCAGAGAATCAACGCCTTGCTGACGGCCAGCAGGCAGGCATTCTCGGAGTCCGCCGGTACCGCCGCTTCCGCCTCTGCCTGCCACCGCAGAAAGTCTGCCGCGGGATTGCTGCGACGGGATACGGATATAGTCACGGAACTGGTCAGCAGCGGCGGCGGCAGCAGCCCCAGCGCGTCGGCTCCCCGCCGTAGGGCAGCCGTAAAGTCCGGGTGAGAGACAAGCAGGGTGATGCTAGTGCCGGCGCCACTGCCCGCTTCGGCAAAGGCCGCGGCAAGAAACTTGCGATGGTGACCTGCCGCCGCCAGGAGCGCGAGTAGATAATCCATGTCGCTGTCTACTGCCGGCCGTAGCCACTGAGCGAGCTGCTGCTCAGGCCAACACAGCCACAGCGATAACGCCTCGTGACGGATGAGCTGCGGGACAGCCCGCTCTTTGCGCACCGTTTGCTGGAAGTGATCGCTGCACTTACCCAAGTCATGGACGAAGGCCCCCAGCCGAACGATCCGGCGCAGCCGTGGCAAGAGCCCATCAGGCAACCCGGCCGCTGTCAGCGACGCATGACCACGTACGTCAAGTAACTCATCTGCGGCCGCCAGCACGAGCGCCAAGTGGCCACGGAGTGTCTCAGAGCCGTGCAGATGCTTCGGATCGCGGCGCGATTTGGCAAGCAAATTCTCAGGCGTTGCCATCCATGCGCTCCAGCTTTTCTTGGCCTGTTGCTTCGCGTAGCGGCACGAAGACCCCGCAGCCCATCCCACGCTTGCCGCCAAGACCACGCGTTTGTACGACGAGCGAATCCCGTAATGATAGGCCGCCAAGGCGCACCGCCCAGCCGATAATGCACTGGCCACCGACCCGCAGTTGCCGCCGACCCAGCAGCTTACTCTGGGCGCTCACGCCGAGCGCTGCGATCTGACGCTGAAGTTCTCGCTCAAACGCTTGGGCCATAGCCACTTTGTCCAAAGTCCGATCCGCCTCCCGCGCTACCTTGGTCAAGCGGATCATCACCATTTTGGACTCAAGGGAAGCACTGGGAAATAGCGGCCGAACAAAGGGGCACCCGAGAACCAGGGAAAACCCCCTGACCTGCAGCCGCCTGCCGGCCAGGGTGAGCAGCAGCGGCACCCGACTTGCTTCTACACGCAGCGTCAGAGAGGCCTGCCGCGGTAAATGAAGGACGCTATCGATGAGTCGGCCACGCAGCGGGTGCATGGCCAACCATCCGGCACTGTGCACGGAGGGTATCGCTTGACATATCGCGGCATAAAGCTGATAGCCACAGTCCTCTGGAACCCTATTTCCAACCAAGGGAAAGGACAAATCGAGCACCGTGGGAAGATCGCCGTTCGCATCGTTCAGATCGTTGGCAGAGACAGCGTTGGGCACTGGATTACTCCGAGTTTCAGGTGCTTGCGCAACCTAGCACGAGACGAAAAGGAAATTCTAAATAATCACGTCATCCCACCATCCGCACCGGTACCGACGATCGGTCCTGCAGCCGTATCTCATACCCGCTGCGAAAGTGAGCCGCGAACTCGTCCTGATGCGAGACCAGGATGATCCTCTCCAGCTCCTCCTGAAGTTCACGCAGCACTTCGATCGTATCATCACGGCCGATCTTGTCGAGACAGCCGAACCCTTCGTCAATTATGACCGATTCCACGCGGCGCGAGTCGCGGCCGAAGTAACGCCCAATGGCCAGCGCGAGGCTGATCGCAATGCGGAAGCGCTGGCTGCCGCTGGCGAGCGCCACATCCATCGGCTTTTTAGCCGTCTCCTCATTGCGAAAAAGCAGATCCAGCGCCCGGTCCTGCTCTTTGTCTTTCCCTTTTCCCGGATCATGTTCTTCGCTGCGTAGGAGCAGGTGCATGCGGCCGCGCGATAGGCCGCTCAGGGTTTCATTCGCCAGCCGCACGAGCTCTTGCTCCGCCCCCCGCATCAGGTGGCGGTGCAAGTGCTCGCGCCCCAGGAGCTTGGCCAGGCGCTTGTGGAGATGATGCGCCCGCTCTGCCGCTTTCAATTGCTGCTCGTAGTGGGCGCGGCTGCTACGATGCCGCTCCAGCTCTTGGAGCTTATTTTGGGCCGCTTGCCGCTGAAGATCGGCGTCCTGTCGCGCTGCTCTGGCTTGCTCATACTGCGCGCCCGCCTCCTCGAGCGGCCGCCGTGCCGGTTCTGGGGTCGCCTCGATCTGCAGCGTCAGCTCCGCGATCCGCGTTTCCGTTTGTTCGCGCTGCTGCTGCGCCCGAGCCAGATCTTCTGCTTCTCTGAGATGCGGCTGCAACCGCTCCTGCTCCTGGGTCAGTGCGGACAGCTCGTCTCCCTGCAGCGCCGCTGCCCGCTGCCGCCATGCCGCAGGCAATGCCTGTATCATCCGTTCATGAAGGGACTGACGCTCCTCGACAACGGAGCGGGTCTGGGCGCACTCCGTCTCCTGCTGCTGCAAGCGGGCAGTGAGATCTCGGTGCATCTTTTGCAGTCCAGCCCACTGTCTGCTTTCGCTCTTTTGTTGCTCGATCAGGGCGGCATATCGAGTCTTGTAGGCGACAAGCTCCTTTTGCATTCGCTCATGCTCAGCCTGCGCCCGGCGTAGCTCATCAACCGACTGCCGAGCGAGCAGCCGCTGTAGCGAGTGCTGGGCCTGATGCAGTTCGCTCCTCACCCCGATCCGCAGCTCATGCTGCTCCTGTAGGAGCGCCAGCTTGCGACTCTGCGCCGCCTTCTGCGAGGCGCGCTGCTTGAGCGACGCCAGATCATCATCGGTCGGGAAACTCGTCTCTAGCCAGCGCGCTTGCGACCCCCGCGGCTCCGGCCAGATGAGGAGCTGATAGCGCTCAGGCTGCTGCTCGAAGGTATCTAGCAGCTTCCGCTCCAAGCTGGTGCTCTCTGCCATGGCGCCCTGATGTGCGCTCTCGTACTGCGTACGCTGGCCCTGTAGCTCATAGAGCCGCTGCTCCGCCCGCAGAAGCTGCGCACGCAGCTCCTCGTGCGCCTGTGCCGCTTCTCGAAGCCGCTGCCTGCGGGCGTCGAGTTCCTCGCACAGCGCAGCGTCCCGCGCCGCCAGACGCGCGCTCTCGACCGACGCATGCTGCGCATCGATCGACTGGCCGCACAGCTCACATTGTTGCATGCCGGCGACCTGCTCAAACCGCGCCTGCCTTTGCCGAAGCTCCGTCAGGCGCGTCTCCAGGCGAGTCACTTCTTGCTGCTGCTGCTGCTGCACTTCTTTCTGCGCTGCTTCGACCTGCTTTCCGAGCTGTTGTGTACTTGCTGAAGTCTCATGCAGCTGCTGCCGTGTATTACTGTGGAGGATGGCCGAAGATGCTGCCTTTTCATGCACCTCGCCGAGTCGGACGCGATCATCGCTGAACCGACGGAGATCGGTGAGGACCTGGCGGATATCCTCGATGCTCTCGAGCTCTTCGCGCTGCCGCTTGAGCTGTTCCGCCAGGTCTTCTGGGAACTCCCCGAGCCTGGTCGCGAGCTCGGCGACCTGGCGCTGCACCTCCTCGACTTGCCGGAGTTTTTCGCTCTCCGGGCCAAGCCTGGCAAGTTGTTCCTGAACGCGCTCCAGCTCGCCGTGCGCGACATCTCGGCGCTGACCCAGCGCTTCCAGCTGAGCCGCTGTCTCGCCTTGCGCCTGCTCCATGGCCGCGACTTGCTGCTTGATGAGCACAAGACCCGCCGCGATGGCTTCAATGTTCTGCTGATCTTGATGAAGCTGGAGGCGAAGACGTACGAGCTCTTGCAGGGGCTTGAGGACCGCAGAGAGCTCACGAAACCTTGTTAGACCTTCCACGATTTCGTCGCAGCGAGCCAGCAGATCGCGATCCTTGTCACGCTGCGTGAGCTTGGCTTCGCGCTGATCGCGCAGCTCGTTCCACTTTTGTGCCCCATCAAAGACTCTGAATGCCAGATCTATATCCTCTACCGTGCGTGCATAGCGATCGTGACTCTGCTCGGCGGCGTGCCGCGCCTCTGCGAGTTCATCATCCCCTACGACTTGAAAAGCCCCGAGGTGTTTATGGCAGGATTCGGCTTCGAGCTCGTAGCGATCACGCAGGGCTTCGACCCGCTCTGCGAGACGTTGATAGGGGCGCAGATCGATGAGGTCCGCCAGGATCTTGTAACGCTCCGCAGGCAGAGAGCTAATCATCCGCTCGCTCTGCCCTTGCAGCAGCAGCACCGAAGAGGTAAATGCAGCGTAGTCGAGTCCGACGATGCGCTGGCAGACCTCCTTGCTGGCACTCACACTGTCGGCGCCTTCTATTGGTTCGAACTCACCCGCCACGAGCTGATAAGCCGACCAAGTCGGCCGGCCCTTCATGGGCAGCGTACGCCGCACTTTATAGGTTTTGTCCATGACCCGGAAGACGAACTCGACCTCGAGCGAATCGGAGTCGTGATTGATGAGGCCCTTGGCATCCTGGGCGCCGCCTCTGTACTGACCGTATAGCGCAAACGTAATTGCATCGAAGATGGCCGACTTGCCGGCACCGTTAGGTCCAGCGAGGACCCATAGCGATTGGCCATCGAACTCAATCGACTGCGGATCGCGATAGCTCATGAATCCTTTTAGCGAAACGCTCAGGGGAATCATAACCATACCTCTTGCGCCAGCACGCAGTCGGCGATAGCCAATATTTCGTCGCGATCCCGATCTCCTTCCAGGCGCGCTGTCAGGTAGCTTAGGACCTTCTCCGGAGTGCTCTGGCTGGCTGGAGACATCTCTTCTTCAGCCCCCGATGCTGGTGCCGGAGCGCCCTCCGCGATGAGCTCACGCTTGCAGCAGTGGCGGAAGTGCGCTTCGATGTCACGGCAGAGGTCTTTCACATTGTGTTCGCCTGGTCGATAATGCAGCCGGTAATAGGCCAAGGCGTCTGTGCTGTCAGGGAAGCGCTCAGCCAGGGCCGGAATTTCGCGCGCTGGATCAGTAATCTCGAACTGGTGGATAGGAGTCGCATGAACCGGCAGCAACGCCGGTGGTTCGACGAGCTGGCCGTTTACGATCTGTACTAGCACGGCGCTCTTCGGGTCAGCACGCTCAGCCAGATCCATGCGCTCTAGGCTTCCGGAGTAGCGCATGTGAGAGAGGCCCTGAACTTCCTGCGCCTTATGGATGTGCCCGAGCGCGGCGTAAGCCCAGTGCAGCGGCAGGTCGCCCAGATCGAAAAGTACGTCTTCCTTTTCACTCAGCCTATACAGACTATGCAGCTCGCTGCTACGTACATGAAGATGGGCGACTAGGACGCTCGGCAGACCCACATCCAGGTGGTGCTCTTTCAGCTGAAAGAGGCGATGCAGCAGGGACTGGCGAAGCAAGACATGCTTTTCTTCCATGCTGGTGTAGTGCACGGCGCCGCCGCGCAGATAGCGGTGCTCGGTGGGATATGGCAACAGAACGAACTGGACCCTCTCGCCTCTGCGGTCTTGTAGCGGCAGGCGAGTCGCCCGGGTCGCCAGGTACATGCGCCCTGGCGGGTAGCAGGAGCTGTCCCCTTCGATCGGGGCGGCGAGATCTTGCGCCGATCGCAAGAGTCCGAACAGCGCCTCGCTGTCGTGGTTACCGCTGACCGCGACGATGGTCCCGCCACGGCGTAGAAAGGGCGTGAATACCTCCGAGACATCGCTTATCGCGATTTGCAGCTCTTCCATGCGGCTGTTGCGCTGACTGAACAGATCCCCGGCAACGACCATGACGTCGACCGCGTGTTCTTGTAGATACACAGCCAGCTCCTGCAAACGGTTCTTGATGTCTGGCTGACGATCCACCCAGTAGAGCCGGTCATTGAGATGCCAGTCCGAGGTATGCAAAATACGCATGCGCGATAGCTCCCGTGTGTCGTCCTATCCAAGCCGGTGCGTCAATAAGAGAAGTCGTTGGGCCCCAACTCTGTTTTCGTAGGTGCAAGATTTGCTTCTTCGCGACGCATGGCCCAGGGCGGAAATGGGACCCGCACATGCATAGGGGCGCGGAAGCTGTCCTGCAGGATCATCTTTTCGTCGATCCCCAGCGCTGCGGCGTTCCGACGCTCGCTCTCGCTCAAGCAGCGCCAGACGGCTTGGCTCAGCTCCAGCGGTCCGCTGCGACCAAGCGCGCGGATGCCGGCATTCTCGATAACCTTGTCCGATACTTTGGACGCTTGCTGCTGAGCACCGAGTAAGATTATTCCCTGCGAGCGCATCTCTGCGGCTACCCGTTCGATCAGCTCCGTAATCGGATCGTGCGCCCCGCGCGGGGCGAAGCGATTAAGCTCATCGAGTGCTACCAGATATCGCAGCCCTTGTACCTGATTCCGTCCGGTGCGCTGCTCGATTAGCTGATGGAAGATCGCGGCTACTACGAAGCGTTGAAGCGCCGGGACCATGCTGAGGGAGTTGAGATCCACGATGATGGGAGCGCAGGTATCCTTGCTGCTGAGCTTCAAGGGACACCCACGCTGCCCGCCGCGCCGCAGGACGCCGTCTCCTTCAAGAAACAGCCGCAGAAAGCGCCGCCACAGCTTTGCCCACGTCGCAGCATGGTGTCCGTGCAGTACGCGATTGTCGCTCTGCGCTTGCCTCTGAATCCAGTCCTTGAGCTCATCAAAAGTCTGCGGGATGCTGTTATCGGAGCTGCAGCGCAAGCGGCGCTCCATCGCACCGTCTTTGCCTGTCTGCTCATGGGTCAGGTAGCTCTCGATGTCCCGGATCAACGCGCCGAAGTTGGCGTCGTCGATGTCCGCCTCTGCGAACAGATAGGAGAGCAGCCCGCCCTCGATGATGTCCGCCAGGCTCCAGCTATAGGGGGCAACGTGGCCGATGCGCCCTGTCGGAATCGCCGTATCGGCGCCTCGCATCTGCGGAGCAAAAAATGTCGCGCCCGCAAACGGTTCCGGCGGATCGATGCCGAGCGCCTGCCAGGCCCGGGCATGCTCGGCTGGGATATAGCGCTTACTCCGGCAGTCGATATGAAACAGATCGAAGCCTTTCACATTGAGGATGATCGGGACCACAGCCAGCGGGTTGTTGAGATCGGAAGAGCGTCGTGTAGGGAAAGAGTGTCTTCGCCTGTGTAGAT
>CALFYE010000167.1 GCA_937952145.1 uncultured Myxococcales bacterium | reverse complement strand
GGTGTACCTTGGCGGAGCGCTCGCGCCACAGGCCAAGCTCACGCTCATAGGCCGGCTTGCCCCAGCGCTGCTCCTTGATCGCGGCGACCAGGAACGTGGCCAGCCCCTCGTTGAGCCAGAAGTCGGCGAAGTCCGCGCACGGAACAAGCCACGCGAACCACTGATGCGCCAGCTCATGCGAGAAGACCCAGTCTTCCTTGGGATCGATCCGCAAGTCGGCAAGGAACGAGTCGCCCAGCAGCGCGAGCCCGGCCGCCTCCTGCGCCGCATCGCCGCGCACGAACACTTGGGAATACACCGCCCCAGGGAGGCGGATCTGAAGCTTCTCCCATAGGAATCGATATGCCTGCGCGGTGACGGCGAGCGCTTGGGTCAATTCGCCGTCCTTGGGACCCAGAGCCCGCAGCCGGAATCCGTCCAGCTCCAGGCTCGCCTCGGCGAAGCGCCCCGCGGCGAAGGCATAGAGAAATGGCGGCGCCGGCCGATCGAGCACAAACGAGTGCTTCGTCCGCGCACCTGGGACGGCCTCCGCGACCAGCGCTCGTCCGCTCGCCGCCACCTTCAGCTCTGCCGGGGCGAGGATGCGCAGCGCCAGGGTCGCCCGCTGCGCCGGATCTTGCCGGGTCGGCAGCCACGCCGCGGCGTGATATCCGGCCCAGACTTGGTCGGAAAAGAACTTTGGCGTGGTTGCGTCCGTCGGCACTTCCCACGTCATCTGCAGGCTGACTTCGGCCCCGGCCGGCAGCGGCTGCGGCAGCTCGATGCGCAGTCGGCCGTCCTCTGGGCGGAAGGGCAGCGGCCGCGCATCCAGGGTGACCGCAGAGACGACTAGCTTGGCATCCAGAGCGACGCGGGTCGTCGGGCAGCGGAGCTTGAGCCGCACCGTACCCCGACCGGTGAGCGAAGGCGGTTCAAGCTGCAGCGAGAGCTCGATGTCGTGGTGCAGCACGTCGATGGCGGCTTCATCGGGGCAGAGGCTGGAGGCGCTGGGCGGTGGGAGAAGGGGCCTCACTTCGCTGCAGCCGCTGCATAAGACCAGGAGGGCGGCCCATGACAGTGCGCGGTTCAGCACGCGCATCGGAGACAAGCTCGCGAGTGGCAGAATCTGATGATCTTGCTTCATCGAGACGCCCTCCCCATGCGCGCGCCAGCACTTCGCACCCCCAGTGCGATAGCCAGCCGGCCGACGACGTCGACTCCGGGAGCACGGCGCTTCAGACGGATGTAAAGACTCTCCCATCCGAGGATCAAATCCGCGGTGACCATCAAGTAAACACTAGCCTAGAGCTAGCGCTCCTCACAGAACCGTACGTGCCCAATTTGGGCATACGGCTCTTCGGTTTGTGGTTTCTCGTAGCACCATGCTCCGAGGTGACGTCGAGCAGCTCGGGACCGCAGGGTGGGTGCGGCAAGGGGCTAAACCGCAGTCGCTGAGCGAAGCGCTCCCAGGTGAACGAGCGTTTCTGCGAGCGGCGGTTGAGCCACCGAAACAGCGCCCCGATGCAGGACCACCGAAAGTGATTCAGTTTCGCCTCGTTGAAGATCACGCCGTAGTAGCGGAAGTGCCCCGTGAGCTTGGCGGCCGCTTCGCGCCAGATGTCGGCGGTGGTCTTGCGATTGCGGACGGTCTTGAGCCACTGGGTGAAGCTCTGCACGGCGCGGGCCAGGCGCTTGGGGATCGTCTTGACCTTCAAGCACTTGCCAGCGCCTCGTTTGATGCCCCAGTACAGCTCGAAGCCCAGCAGGGTAATAGTCCCCATGGGGGCCGCGGCGCTGAAGGGCACGATGCGGGTCTTGTCGAGGTTGAGCCGTAGCCCCGCCTCGGCCATGCGCTCGATCAGAGCGAGCTGAAACGAGCGCGCCGTCTCCTCATCGGAGAAGACGAAGATCGCATCGTCTGCATAGCGAATAAATTCTCCTCGGCTGGCCCAGTTTTGTTCAAACCACTGGTCCAAAAGGACATGGAGGCAGAGGTTGGCCAGGATGGGGCTGGCCGGCGAGCCTTGCGGCGTACCAGCCAGCTTGTCCGCCATGGTGCCATCTGCGTGCAGCGTCGAGCAGCGAAGCATCCGAGCGAGCAGCCGCAGAAAGTGCCGGTCGCCGATGCGCTGCCCCAGCGTCCGCAAGAGCCAGCCGTGGTCGACGGAATCGAAGAATTTCTCGATGTCCATTTCGACCACGACGCAGCGTTTCTTGCGACGGCAGATGGTTTCGTAGGCCCGGCCCAGCGCCTGATGCGCTGACTTGCCGCGCCGGAAGCCATAGCTGTGACGGTGGAACGACGGCTCGTAGAGCGCTTCGAGAATGCGGGCCACCAGCGTCTGGACGATCTTGTCCTCCAGACAACCGACGGCCAGCGGTCGCATCCCGCCTTGCGGTTTGGGGATGAGCACTTCTCTAGCGGGCTGGGGCCGCCAGCCGCCGCCACGGAGCCTCTGCTCCAAGGCTTGCAGGTTTGGGTCCAGGTGTTGCCGATAGTCATCCTTGGTTACATGGTCGATTCCACTGGCCTTGGTGCCATCCAAGGTGTGGAATGCCCGTCGCAGATTGTGCTGGTTGAGATGATGCATGAGGTTTCGCATCGGCTCAGCCGGCTGGCTCTGCGAGGCTGCGAGTATCCAGTGCAGTCGGGCGTATCCTTGGAAGGGTCCGTCTGCGCAGACCCCAGGAGCCCTTGTGCTCTGGGTCACAACCCGTCTGGCCCTTGGCTCCATGGGCGTTACCCCACTTCCTCGCTACTATGACCAGATCTGACTTCTCCTCGGGCACTCGTCGCGGACTTGGCGATTATGCCTTGCCCCGCGGCTAAGAAGCCCGGGCATTGGTGGGCTCCACCCCGAGGAGATCTCCCAGGTTCCGACATCAGCCGTGTGTACATGCCATGGTCTAGGACCCCGGTGGTGCCGACGGAGTTAACCGTCGATGCTGCCTTCGCTGCTGCATACACGCTCGGCCACCACGGAACGGTCAGTCTAACGGGGCTCGATCCCTTCACGCACGAGGCATTATGGCCTGCACACTCCCTGTCTACGCTTCGTGGACGGCCTCGCGACCGCGCTGCACGCAAGACTCGGTACCGTGAGGGCCTCGGCAGGTCGCAGCCAAAGGCTGACCCTGCCTCGCCCCTGTTTCCACGGACGGGACTTTCACCCGCTGGTTGATGCCAGCTTTTCCTGGCGCACATGCGCAGCGACGTAGCACGCCGGGTGCATAAGCTGCAATTTTGAAACACAACACGAACCCAGCCCGGTACCCCCCTAATGGGCTCCCTGGTCTGCGCGGTGCTTGCCGCTTTCGCTCGGGTCTGGACTCTTCACTTGGCTGCCGAGGGAAAGCGGAACGCGCCTTCCTGACCGGCACAGTCGTTGTTGAGGTAGAGCCACTCGATCCCAGCGCCGCCGGCGAAGGCGAACGGGCCGACGTTGCCGTGGCCGCTCCAGGGCTTGGCGGAGTCCTCTTGGATCGAGCAGTGCCACAGCGCCACGTCTTTTGTCTGCCCGGGCTGCCAGCGCGGTGGCGGACTGCTGCCATCGCAAGCATCGCCGGGCAGTAATTTCGCCCCAGCCGGCAGCACGCCCACAACGGTCTTTAGGCAAATCAGTCGCATTTCCGACGGGAAGTTCTCCGGGACGGGCTGCGCCTCCAGCCACACCTCCATCCCATAGGGGCGGGTCTGCCACGTCCCGGAGTAGGCGACTGCTTTGGCATAGGACTCGCGGCACGGCGGGGGGTCGCCAGGTTGCATCGAGGTCGCGCAGCTACGCGTGGTGGCTGTCAGCCGCGCCGTCTTGCCGACAAAGCTCAGCATCCAGCGCAGCTCGCGCGTCTTGACGGGAACCATCCCCGCCAGCATCTGCCGGAAGTGAAGCGGCACAGGCGAGGGCAGCGCCGGAAAGCCGAGCGAAGAATCGGCGCGGACCGGTGGTGTCCCCTGCAACCCCCCTACCGCCAATGGGAGCGCGAGAGCAAGGTACTTCATTGGCAAATGATAGCATAATCCTATTTAGCGCCTCGCCTCCTAGAACGCTGCGTCGTCCTTATGGGCTTTTGCTGGCGTCGGGATGCAGCTCGCTTTGCCCGCACCATTCATCGCTACAATCAAGCATGAGATGTGGTAGAAATACAAAATGACTACATCGGAACCTAAGCTCGTTGGCAGAGCAATCGGCGGCTGGCTTGTGCTGCTCGGAATCAGCATCGCTGG
This sequence comes from uncultured Myxococcales bacterium, assembly GCA_937952145.1. Lineage (GTDB taxonomy): Bacteria > Myxococcota_A > Polyangia > Palsa-1104 > JAEUJZ01 > JAEUJZ01. Next base: position 11,550 of record CALFYE010000167.1, on the reverse strand, counting down.
CTCACTGATTCAAGACATCCTTTTCGTAAAGCAGAACCTGCCGGTGTTGTTCGACGGAGAGATGGTTGAGAGGCTAGGGCAGTGGCGCTGGCACTTCCGATACGAGGTATTCGTTAACTGCTTCCTGTCAGTAATGTGCTCCGTACTCCTCGCGATGTTTCTACTCCGGCGGCGAGCGTTCCCTAAGGTAATGATCAACACGCTAGGAATTGTATGCTTCGGTCTGCTCATAAAGGCTATCTGGCTCCGTTTTTTGCCCGATAGCCCTCCTATTCTCAGCTCCTCGTATGCAAGGAAGCTGGGTCAGGTCCTATTGAGCTCTGCATGCATAATCTATTTAACTAAGTCAGATCGGGTTAAACAGACATTTGTGCGCTAGTAAGGGCAGTCATCCCGTGCCGCTTGTTTGCGGCGGTCCTATCGGGCCGCTTGGGCCGCTTGGGCCGCCCCTCCCACATGGTCGCTTGGTGACGCACTTGGCGAAACGCACATTTCCTCGTCTATGCGTAGCCAGCTTTCTCAGGGAGCGCCCGATGCCGATCCCGATGCTGGTGGCGGAGATTGCCGCGCTCTAGATAACTTTGCAATAAATTCATTCGACTGCGGGCTACCGCTGTGATGCACTAAAGCTATGAGTAGCCTGCTCTTCCCGACACCTCCGCACCCCACTACCAAACTTTTTCCCGCGTTCGTCAAAACGCTCCCGAAGATGACGGGCAAAACCATCGTCATTACCGGCTGCACCAGCGGGACGGGACTGATTCTGGCGCACACCTGCGGCGAGCTCGGCGCCCGCGTCGTCATGGCGAACCGTCCGTCTGAGCGCGCCAATTCCGCCCTGTCCGCCTTGACGCAGAAAAACGTCGACGCGGTGCTCGTGCCGTGCGACCTGCAGAAGTTCGAAAGCGTGCGCGCCGCGGCGGCCAAGCTGAAGTCGGTGTGTCCGGACGGCATCGATGTGTTGTGCAACAACGCCGGCGTCATGGGAATGCCCGACGTCGCGACTCCGGACGGATTCGATGTGCAGATGCAATCGAATCACTTGTCGCATTTCCTGCTGACCTCTGAAATCTGGACGCTGTTCGAGCTTGCCGCCGAAAAGCGCGGCGAGGCGCGCATCGTGAACCACTCCAGCGGAGCGCGCCGGGCGCCCGCGGCGCCGCTCATGGCCGATTACCTCGGCAGAAACGGCGGCAAGCTCGGCGGAGACGGCTTCCCCGGACTCACGAAGTGGCGGCGCTATCAGCAGTCCAAGCTCGCCAACCTGCTTTTCACCTACGCCCTGCACGACAAGATCGCCCTGGAGCGCCCCGCCTTTGCCGGCAAGATCAAGAGCCTGTGCGCCCACCCCGGGCCCACCGACAGCGGGCTGCAAGGCAAGACGACCCAGGCGGGCGGCGATCGCCTGCTCGATCAGTTCATTTTGTGGAGAACATTGAAAGTGGCTCAGTCCGTCGAGGACGGGACCTTGGGAATCGCGCGGGCCTGCTGCGAGCCCGGTGTAAACAGCCTCGATTTTTACGGCCCCATCGGTCAAAGCCAAGGGGGTCCGGCCGAGCTGCTCCCGCAGGAAAGAAACGCTGAATGGGAGCGGCTATTGTGGAACGAGAGCATGAAGGCGACCGGCATCGCCAAGTTCTTTGGGTAATTCCTCCGTCCATCCCATACGTCGTTTCATGACGCCGCGGTTGTCGCCGCGCGGCCGCGGTTGCGCAGCCGACAATGGAGGGACGTGCGCCACTAGACGCGGTCGGCAGAGAGGGAAAGAGCCGCGCCCGCCCGCTGTATCCAGTCAGCTCTGCTCACGGACTAGGGGCGCCGAGCGTAGCTGCGATAAGGCTTGGGCGCGTTCACGCAGCTGATTCGCTTGCTCTGCTCTTCCAGTGGCCGCAAGAACCGCGGCCAAGTTATGCAGTCCAAAGACGAGGTAGGGGTGCTCCGGCCCATAGGTGGCTTCCCACACTGCCAGCGCGGCGCGGAACAGCGGTTCTGCTTCCGCATTGCGACCTTGCCGCATGAGGCACCAGCCGAGATTGTTCTGGCTCGCTGCCAGGGCAGGAGGGCCGGGGCGGAAGTTGGTCTCGCGGATAGACAGGGCGCGGCGTAGGAAGACTTCGGATTCCGCCACGCGACTCTGTGAATTGAGCAGCCAGCCGAGGTTATTCAAGGGCCCCGCGAGCTCAGGATGCTGCGGCGGGAGGGTCGCCTCACGACCCGCCAGGGCGCGGCGGAGACATTGTTCTGCTTCCGCTGCTTGTCCCTGCTCGCCGGCGCACCAGCTGGTGCTGCAGCGCCGCCGGCATCCGCTGACGCAGCGCCGCCTGTACCAGACGATGAATGTGGAGCGTCTTGTGCTCCGGCGTGCGGCGGACCAGGCCATAGCGCAAAAGCGGCGCGAGCAGCCGATCCCGGGAGAGCGGCCCGGCCGCGGATGGGCGCAGTCCGGTGAGGCGGTCGTCCGGCCAAGGGGCCTGCGCCAGATCGAGCAAAAGCTCCTCGGGAATGCTGTCGGGGTGGACCACGGTGCAGGCGTGTAACTTCGGCGCGAGCTGCCCGCGGCGACGGCCAGGACTGCCAGCCGGCGCAGCATCGCGGCCCCATCAAAACCGCGGTGGCGAGCCTGGCGAACAATTTGTTTTTGGACAGCCGGACCCAAGTTGGGTAGGGTGCACATGGAGGTCACTTCCCGCGGGGTAGGTTTGGCAAAACGCACCTTGGCGGAGAGTGGCCTCCACTTCAATTTTCTCGTCGCTGAGCGGACTGATCTGGAATCAGGCTCGGTGATTTAGGAGCGTGCGGGTCATTCAGTGCCCAGCTTTATTTGACCAGTTGCGATGCGAAAGACAACCGCGGTTTAGCGCACGTCCGCCGTCCTGCCGCGCCACTCGGCAGACCTCCGGCGACCGAAGTAGATATGCTAGCGCTTAGGACAGATCGTGTTGAGAGATTTGGTGAGGTAGTTCGACGTGTGCTTTTGTGGGAGTGCGGTGGCGTTATGAAACCAAAGCGTGCAGCAGGCGGAGGAATCATGGAACGGAATAGGCCCTTGTCTTTTTTGCTGGTTGCCTCTTTTTTTGTGACCTTCGGCGCGTGCGGGCTGCAGGTGCCGGACGAAGGGAAGGCAGGAGCGGACAGCGCCGAGAGGGGCTTGCTGGTGCAAGCGCTGAGCGGACCGCCGCCCCAGCTCACCCAGATATCTCCCAGCCTCGGCGCGGCAGTGGGCGGAGCCACGGTGGTGCTCACCGGCAAGTACTTCCAGCCTGGCATTGTCGTCCGCTTCAACGGCGTGCCGTGCAGCGTCGTCAGCTGGTTGTCGTCGACGCAGGTGTCCGTATCGGCGCCCGCGAGTCCGGGGGCGCGGGGCCTGGTACCGGTGGAGCTCAGTCATCCGGATGGGAAGTCGGTGATGCGCGGCGACTTATTTTATTACTACTCGGACTCCATCGCCTGGCAGCCGGCATACCAGTATGGAGCCGACCTCCGGGTTCGCAGCTTTGGGCTCGGTGACGTGAACCGAGACGGCAAGCTCGATGCCATCGTGACTGACAACCTGCATGGCAACGTGGCCGTCTTGCTCGGTAACAGCGACGGCTCTTTTGCGCCGCCCAAGCTCACACCGGTCGTGGCGGCCCCCGACAGCCTGGTGACCGCAGACCTCAACGGCGACGGCAAGCTCGATGTCATCGTCGAGGGGGAGCGCAGCCCCGACTTCAACGTCCTGCTCGGCAACGGCGACGGAACCTTCGTCGTCAGCAAAGTCAGCGGCATCGTCGCAGGCGCGCACGGGCTGGCGACCGGAGACTTCAACGGCGACGGCAAGATCGATCTCGCCTACGCGGGCAGCAGCGGCCCGGCCGCCACCGGCATCCTGCTCGGCAACGGCGATGGGACATTTCAGCGCCCCAAGGCCCTGACCCCCTCCGGCCTGCTGGGCAACATCGCCACCTGGGATGTAAATGGCGACGGGAAGCTCGATGTGGTGGGCACCTCTCTGTTCTTCGGCGGCGTCTGGGTCTACCTGGGCAACGGCGATGGCACCTTCCCGGCGTTCCCGCAGCAGACCGATGGCCTCTACAGCGCCAGCGGATTCGGGCTCGCCGATTTCAACGGCGACGGCAAGGTCGACCTGATTTTGGGGCATAGCGATCCTTCGGGGAATGCGTTCCTCATGCTGGGCAACGGCGATGGGACCTTCCAGGCGGCCACCACGCTCGGCGGTACCGGCGGTAGCACGCACGGCATTGCCATCGCGGACGTGAACGGGGATTAAACCTCTACCTACAGCAGCCGACTTGTGGTTGCTAGAAAAGGTAGAGGAAAATGAAAAAGTCCTTAGTCGTTGGTAATGTCGGGGAGCGTACTGCCGTGGGCTATATTCGGGTCAGCACCGATATGCAGGCTAACGATGGATTGTCTCTAGATGCGCAGAGGGCTGCTATTGTCTCATACTGTTCCTTGAATAAATTGCAGCTTGTTCAAATCTTTCAAGATGTTGAGTCGGGCGGTAAGGCTGACCGCGTAGGCTTGGCGAATGCTCTAGATATAAACGCTGATGTAGTAGTCGTCTTAAAGTTTGATCGGCTTTCCCGATCAATCAAACATTTTTGCGAGTTGTATGAGCAAAATTTCTCGGACGGCACTAAAGAGCTAGTGGCAATCCGAGAAGCCATACGCCTTGATTCAGCTTTGGGCCGTGCTCTAGTTAGCATCCTGCTTGTCTTCGCACAGATGGAGCGGGAAGCTACGGGCGAGAGGACGCGAGAAGCTATCAGCCATATTCGGAATATTGGCTACCACTTTGGCAAGGTGCCGTATGGTCACAAGACAATCCCCGCAGTCGAAAACCCACGGTATCGTATCCTGGTCGAAGATACTGGAGAGCAAGAGGTCCTAGCGAGAATCAAGGGACTAGTGGAACAAAATTTTGGTCTAGTCGAGATTGCTAACCAATTGAATGCTGACAAGACCGTCCCCCCCCAGGGGCGAATCTGGACCAAAAATATGATCTACCACTTAAAAGTCAGAAGAGGCTGGCACGTTGGCAAGAAAGTGAACGAACGAACGCACTCTGACGACGACGCCAAGAAAAGAATGAAAGAACTCCGAGACAAAGGAACCACTTATCAGGGCGTTGCCAACATTCTTAATGAGGAAGGCTACTTACCATACAAGGGTAAGAAGTTTAGCGAGTCGAGTGTCTGCCGGCTTCTCGGGAACGTGCGAGAAAGCAAGCTGCTGACCCCTAAGTCGTTCTGTGAGTCGTTGATCAGTCGGGCTGATGGTATCCGGCCAAGCTACCCAGCGTTAGCTGGCATGTTGGAAAAGAGCGGGTTCCAAACACCGAAGGGGAATACAAATTGGTGGCCCGCCCAGGTGCAACAGCTTTTGAGTGGGGCCTACGATGACCACTATAAGGCCCGTCGTGGCTCAGTGCGGGTAGGTGCTCGCCTCGAAGGAGGAACTGAGGCCTTGCCCGTCAAGAGGTCCAGCGGGATGGAGATTGACTGCCGGGCCGTATAGCCAAGCCGCGCTCATGTCGGTGGCCATCAAGAAGCCCATAAGATTCAGGGCCGCATGCTATGACGCACCCGGTCAGATTAGTTAATTAGCAGCACAAGGTGCCGGACTGCGACCGCGGCGAGGCACCTAAGCAAATCCGCAAAGGTTACTTTAGATGAAGTGGCGCCGATGCTATCTGCGGGACAGCAGTTCGAGCGCGCGCAAAAGCGCCCGGGCCTGCGGCTCCAAGTGGTGACGCTGGGCCAATTGAAGGGCCAATTGGAGGCTGCCCCTCGCTCCATCCAGATCCGGTGGGTTCCGCCGTCGATACATCGCCGCAGCGTCCTGATATCGAGTAATCGCTTCAGGAATCTGGTGAAGTGCTGCAAGCGAGGCTGCCATGTCATCCAGGGCGCTCCCCGCAGCGGTAAGATCTCCTAATGTCGTGAGAATGACGACCGCCTGATTGTAGAGCTCCAGAGCCTTTCGTTTCTCGCCCAGCGCATCGTAGACACGACCAACCCGGTTGAGCGTGATACCCTCGCCGCTGCGATCGCCGACCTGACGATGAAGTGAAAGCCCCTGGCTATAAGACTCCAGAGCCTTTTGTTTTTCGCCCAGCGCGTCGTACACAATGCCAATGTTTCTGAGCGTGATGGCCTCGCGATAGCGGTCGCCGATCTGGCGACAGATGGGGAATGCTTGGTTGAAAAATTCCAGCGCCTTTTGCCTCTCGCCAAGTGCATTGTAGACGAGTCCGAGGTTGTTCAGCGTGGCAGCCTCGCCCTCGCGATTGCCGACCTGACGACAGATGGAAAGCGCCTGATTGTAAAACGTCAGCGCCTTTTGCTTCTCGCCCAGTGCGTTGTAGACGAGTCCGAGGTTGTTGAACGTAGCGGCCTCCATACTGCGATTCCCGATCTCGTGATGGAGAGGGAGGGCCTGACTGTAAAGCTCCAGCGCTTTTTGTTTATCGCCCAGTGCGTCGTAGGCACGGCCGATGTTGCTGAGTGTAGTGGCCTCGCCCTCACGGTTGCCAATCTCGCGATGGAGGGGAAGCGCTAGATTGTACGTCTCCAGCGCCTTTTGCATCTCCCCCAAACGGTAAAACATAAGGCCGACGTTGGTAAGCGTAGAGGCTTCGCCGCTACGCTGGCCGACTTGGCGAAAGATGGGAAGCGCTTGGTTGAAATACTCCAACGCCTTTTGCATCTCCCCTCGAGCGTTATAGACGCTGCCGATGCTTCTGAGCGTGGTGGCCTCGCCGCTGCGCTCGCCGACTTGGCGATGGAGGGCAAGCGCCTGATTGTAAAGCTCCAGCGCCTTTTGTTTCTCACCTAGGTGGTCGTACACGAGGCCAATGTTGTTCAGCGTGATAGCCTCTTGTTGTCGCTCACCGACTTGGCGATGGAGGGCAAGCGCCTGGTTAAAAAGCTCCAGCGCCTTTTGTTTCTCGCCCAGGACATCGTACACGAGGCCGATGTTGTTCAGCGTGACTGCCTCCCCGCCGCGGTTACCAACTTGGCGATGAAGGTGAAGTGCTTGGTTATAGAAATTCAGCGCCTCTCGCGTTTCGCCCTGGGCTTCGTACACGAGGCCGACGCCGTTGAGCGTAATGGCTTCGTTATGGCGGTCAACTAGCTTTCGCCATAGCTGTAGTGACTCCCGGTAATGGCCAAGTGCTTCCCGATTGCGATCAAGGTTTGACTCGGCCTCGCCTAATTCGTACAGTCCATCGGCACGGCATTCATCGTCTGTGGGTAGGCATATGCTGAGCGCTTGACGTAGCGCTTGCAGTCCGCGTTCAAGTTCGCCGACGGCCATATAGCTCCGTCCCATCTTGAGGTACAGTTTGTAGACACCTTCGATGCCGGCGGAAATGCTGTCTTGGGAGCGTCGAAAGAACTCAACAGCGAGACTGTAACGCTGAGCGCGATATGCGTACAGTCCGAGCGCGAAGTCGAGCAGCAGGCGGGGACGGGGCGAGGCAAGTTTGGGGAGGTCGGCCCGGGCGAGTTCACTACTGCGCTTTACGGAAAGGGCGCCTTGGGCATTGGCTTCGAGCCCGACCCAATTGACCACGGTGAGGGAGGTCTTGAAGGCGGACTCGGGCTCGTCGGGCTTGGACAAGCGGAACTCGATGTGGTTGTTCATCTGCGCCTTGGGACTCGCCTTCTGTTCGTTGTCGCTATTGAGGATCGCGCCCCGTAGATCGACGTGCTGGCATGTCTTGGGCTTCCGCGAGTCGCAAAAAGTTTGGCCCCACAGGACAACATCTGCCTCTGCAGCTTGGCCTATGGTTCGGGCCCGGTCGTGGTCTGGGACGACACAAGGGATGAACTTGACGCGCACGTTGTTTGGCGACAGGCCGCTCTGCTCGAGTCGAAGGGCATCTTGGGCGTAATCGCTCAGCGCGTTTTTGAGGCTTTGGCCCACCTGGATCCCAAACCGGCGCGAGGCGTCATCCACTCCACTCGGGCGGGTGACGAGGATGCGAATCTGTGTACGATTAGGAGCTCCCTGAAACGCTCCATGGACCAACTCCTCAGTGCAATCCCCAAGGGGGATCTCAGCGGTTCCCGCAATAGTGTCGGCTCTGGCGGGGGGCGTTAAGAAGTAGAATAGGTAGAAGACCGGCTTAAGGCAGAGTATCCCGAGGGTTCGTCGATTCATGGGTCACCGTGACGCGATTGTCCATCTTAGCGCCACGGCTGCCTTGGATGCGGTTGTTGCAATTCATGCAGGTGGGCGGCTTTTCGGCAGGCAAGCGGGCGCTGTTGTGCAATTCCGCATCAGGGCTTCTATCGATAACGTTGCCGCTGTTCACCTCGACCGGCGCAGTCGGAGGGCGAGCCAGATCCTCAGCGGGCGTCGTCGTGGGAGAAGCCGTGAGGCTTCCAGCGGACGACTCAGTGTGGCACAAAAAACTGGCATAGATTGCCGTGGCCAAGGCAAAGGTTACGGCAATCGCGAGGGGTAAGGCGACCCGCGGGATAATTCGTGTTTTCCTGGGAGCGGCCGAGTCGCTGCCGAGATTGTCGAGAATCTCGTCCGGTTCGGAAGCGAGCTGAAGGAGAAGGTTGACCTTCTCAGTTCGCTCCATACCGATGGTAAAGCGGCGGTGGACTTCGGGAAAATAGTCGAGGCAGAAGGCGTTAAGATCGGAATCGGTACGCAGCACGTCATCCAGGCGACGGCGGACCTGGTTCCTGTCGAGTGGACTCTGCGACATGGGAGACTTATAGCATGCGCGAGCCTACGGTAAGCAAGCCCGCTGCAGTGACCTGACAGTGCATTTCTGAGCCAGAAGTGCCTGGAGCGCACGCCAGAGGTTTGCAGGGCTTCTGCATCGGTGAAGACTTCCATGAAGTGGACCTTTTCTGCGGCTGGGTGTGGCCATTCGTTGCAATACCGAACGCGATTTGTCTCCAATGGTGTTGTTCACCTGAGTGCGTGGTCTGATGGCTGCACTTGAGCTTTCGGACAGTGATCCGGCTGCGCTTTAATGGGTTAGACGGTCTGTGAGGAGATAGAAGTTCCATGGATACGACGTAGGACGAAATCCGAGCCGTATCAAGCCTTGCCGAAAGCGCTCCGTTCCGACCGACTCCACGAAAATATAGTGATGCGGGTAGTGAACGCAGAGGTGCGTCACTAGCCGAGTGAAGGCGCCAGTGCCTGGGCGCTCTGCTCGAATGTTGGCAAGCTCAATCGTTTGTTTGCTCTGGATCGAATCGATCGGTGCAAAATGACTTCGTCGAGCATAAAAGATAGCGAAGTCTGGTTGACAAAGCCAGCCGCGTGTCCCGTGCGCTGCGAGAAACTGATCAAGATCGCCAGGACAACCTAGGCATTGGCACCGTTTACAGAGAATTGTCACAACGGAACCCGCTATCGCTTTCGAGCGCGGAAGTCGACACGTTCAAAGTTCATCCGATTGCTAGGGTCGTTCCTCGGCAGTGGTGGACCTTGACCATCAGCTTCCTCATCGAGCGCCGCCAGAACAGTGAGTTGCCTACGGGATAGTCCGAACCGTAGAGTGTGTGCCGCATACAGCGTGGCGGCAGTGCCGGCGATGCCAACCACGATACCGGCAACCGAAAGTGCGATCTCCAGGCCCGTAGGCCCAGCACTATTTTTCGCGGCCATGGTTCTCCTCGCGCTATGGTTGCCTGCCCCAGCGCATCATTATCCGCGCCTTAGCGCCCTTCGCCGTCGCGCCAAGAGCTACGCCGACCGTTAGGTTGCGTTTCTTCGCTGGAGAGACGGTGCCGTCAGGGTTGCTGCTTACCTCGGCGTCTGCGACCACTGCGTCCGCAGCGTCAACGAGCTGAATGCTGCCAAGAGATTCAGCATATCCGTGGACCAATGGAGTTATGGCCCCCTTGGGATGATCAAGTATAAGGGCATGCGCTCTACGTGATCCTCCGACATCTTCGCATTCATATGCGCCATCGTTGTTAACCTTGCCGGTCAGTCGTACCCATCTATGTTCGCCGATGGAGCCAGCCTTAGCATACACAGCAATTTTCATTTCAACCTCGCTTTCAGCGTGAGTCCAAGGTGGTTCCAACCTCCACTTGGCACCCCAATGACCTTGTCGCCCGCATTCACGGGGAGGGTCGAAGCCAGGGTAAAGGAGGTACTGCCCGGGATGACGTTGAACACTATGGCAGTCAAGCTATAGAAAGCACTCCCCGCAGGAGCAACAGCGATGGTGACAGTGAGAGGTGAATTAGAACCAGCCTGCGATTCCATCCGAAAGTCCCATAGGGTGCCGGCAACAGTACAAACGTCGGGAGTCGCTTGACCAAAAGCTAGGAATACCTGTCCATTGGTTCCAAATGCTGAGTTTGCAACCAGCGGAAGATTACTATCGACACAAAGTCGTATGATATCCTGGGTGCCATTGAGTCCTGGGGTGCCAGCGTCACCCTTGTCGCCTTTGATGCCTGGGTCGCCCTTGTCGCCTTTGGCGCCTGGGTCGCCCTTGTCACCTTTGACGCCCGGGTCGCCCTTGTCGCCTTTGGCGCCTGGGTCGCCCTTGTCGCCTTTGACGCCCGGGTCGCCCTTGTCGCCTTTGGTGCCTGGGTCGCCCTTGTCACCTTTGACGCCTGGGTCGCCCTTGTCACCTTTGACGCCTGAATCGCCCTTATCCCCCTTGTCCCCTCTGGCGCCGGGCGAACCGGGTCGCCCAGGCTGCCCCGGCTCGCCGGGGTCTCCCCTTTCCCCTCCCTCGCCTCTGGGTCCCCGCTGTCCCGTTTCACCCTTCGGGCCGCGGGCACCGGCATGACCGCGTTCGCCTTCTCTACCTCCGTTTAGACCGAGTCGCACTACCACCAAGGCTACAATCGCTTCTGCATCGGACCTGTCGATCATGGCCTGCCTCGATTCGTTCTCGGGCACCTTGTACTCTGGCTGGAGCTTCGCCCGTTGATGGGGTGGACTTGGGCAGTGCTCAAACCAACCTCAAAAGGAATTTGGGACGCACTGAAACGCTTGGATAGGTCGGCCGCGACTCTGGCGAGCTGCGATCGCGTCGGCGGTAGTAGCTCGCCGGAGGCAGAAGCTCGCATCAATTCCATTGTGAATTCAAGCATGCCGCTTGGAAGATCCGCGAGCATTCCGGTGTCGTCCTCAAAGCACAGATAGAGCCGCAAGATGACCGGATAGTCGGGGCCGAACTGAAGAAGACGTGTAAGTGCGCGAAGGGTTGCAACATCGTCGACTGTGAAGCTCACATAGGCGGACGTATCCCCCGCTCTTAGGTGCCCTTCGCATGAGCCCGTGGTCATGATGCCGGGCAAATTGTTCAGGACATCAACCAGTTTCTTGATCCCCTGGTCAATAGTCGCTGGCTGCTCCCCGACCTGGACGTAGGCTTCCAGCCAATTCGCTGCTTCAAACTCGCGAACGAAGTCTGCCGGGCCATCGCGCGGCGAGGGCTCGTTGCCCAAGATCAGAAAATCTTGTCCGGTGCGATCTTTCCAAACCTGGAACGTGCGGCGGCGATTTGACATGCTAGCCTCGTCTGGATTTTTTGGGTGCCGT
>CALFYE010000166.1 GCA_937952145.1 uncultured Myxococcales bacterium | reverse complement strand
CCTTCATCACGGCGTCGATCCCGTTCAGCGAGAGATAGACGTTTGCGTCGGTGCCCCCAAAGTGTTCATTGCCTGTCTGTATGTACCAAACGTAGCGCATGGCCTCCTCCAATGTTGATGGACGCTAGGTGCGTCGATCCTTGTTCTTTGAGCCGGTTGCCCCATCGCGCTTGGGCGCTGTGGTGGCCCGCTGCTTTGCGGCTTTGAGCCGCGGTGAGTTGAATGGCGTGCCAGCGATGGGCTCCGTGCGCTGTGACAACGAGGGGCGCGCAGGCCGTCTCGCACAGAACTCGCACGCTGGATCGCGACAAGCACTCTCACGCCAGCAGCCACAGCATCGGCAGAAGTCCGCGTCGTACTGCTGCGAGTATTCGAGTGGTGTCCCGCAGGAACAGGCCCGCTCTCCACTATCGACGGGCTGTCCGCGCAAAACCAATGACTTCTGCATCCTCGCCCCCCACAGGCAAGACCCTCAAGGCACGCGGCAACGAATCCTTTTGCCGCTGATTCATCGCGTCAACTGATTACGACGGCCCGCGCGGAGTGCCTGCGCCAATCAACATCGGGCTCAAGCTGTGGACCGTGCTCGCTCGCACCACATCCTCCTCGCTAACGATCGGCATCGCTTCGATCAGCTTGACCAGCTCCGCGCGCAGCACAGTGATCGACGTGCGCAGCGCCGTTCGCTCGCTCGCCGATGGCGTGCGCAAGATGCGGTAGTTCAGCTCGACAATCGACCGCATCAGCCGAACCTCGGCCGAGTCGCGTTCATCTTGAAATGGCATCATCGAAACTTCCCTCCAATTGAGTGTTCTTGCTCTCAGTCAACGCGCCTGCGAATGCCCTCATCCGCACGCCAGCGTTCTTCGCCGTCCTCTTCGCGCACCAGATAGTCCAGCGCGTACGGGTTGCGTAGCTGCCGCGCCCGAATCGCCGCCGGACGAAAATCCCTGATCGTCCCCGGCACCCAGACAAACCGCAGGCCAAGCTCCACTCGTTCGATCTCGACGTGCTCGCCGAGCAGGAATGGGGCATCCATGCGCACAAGCTGCTCGTTGCGGTTGAGAATGTTTGCGATGGACTCCAGGCTGTCAGTGAGATGCCGAGCCCGCTGCCTTGCAGCTACGGAATCAGACTGCTGCACATTCAGCAGCCACACCTTGCTGGCCTGCAAGAGTTCTAGGTACACCCCTCGGGCGCGGCAGTAATCGCCGCTTGCGAGAGCCCGCTGCAACCGCTCCTTGCTCTCGTCCATCTGCTGTGTGGCGGTCACGAACGATCCCTTTGTATCGTGGTGATGCCACCGGCTGCTGAGTAAAACTCGTCGATGAGCGAGCGACCATTGGCCCCATGCGGGTTGCCGCGCTGTGGCACCGCAGCGCCCTGCACCAGCGGCAAGGCGCGACCCGCTGCCATCGGCAGGGGCGTTCCCTGCACCAGCGCTACCGGGGAGCCCGGCACGCTCGGCACCACTGTCTCTTGCTCCGCGGGCTCGTTATCGATCAGCGACGCGCCGCTTTCGTCGCTCGATCGAAAGGGAGTTTGGAGTCTCCCTCCAAGCCTAGAGCCGCAGTCAGCTCATCCAGGCTGCGGAATCCAAATTCCTGCGCAATCTCCCTCTCCGTGGCCGCTGGGACTGTGCCGGACTGCCCTCGCTCTCTTCGGCGACGGCGGCGGCGCTTGCTCGGCGACTGCGCAGGCACAGCCGACGGGGCCGCAGAAGGAGGCGCAGCGGGCTTAGCGGATGACGTCTGCCAAAGCTCCCGAAACGTCGTGATGAGTTGAGACAACACCGGGGAGTAGTCCACGGGGCTGGGAGCGAGCGGTTTGCGGATCTCTGCGAGTGCCCCACGCAGAGTCGTCATCTCCGTCAACACGGAGGTCAGCAGCTCAAGCTGCGTCTTCTCCAGCGCACGTTGCTTGGCGTACCACGCCGACCGCCCTGCCATTGACCAGAACAGGGTCTCTAGGTCGCCAAAGCCGACGGGCTCCACAATCTCGACCAGCACCCGTTCCTTGGACTCCAGGCTCGCGCCGTCATGTGCGGCAGTAGCGTGGTAGTGGATCTCCCACTGCCCAACAAGCACCTCTTGCGGAAATTGAAACGGGTCTCGCAGTGTTAGGGGTCGCTCGGCATCGGGCAGGCGCTGTGCCACGCCATCACAGCTCACCAGGGAATACGCGACGGCCTCTGGCGGGGCCTTTTGCTGCACCGTGCTTTTGAACGCAGCGAACACCCGAGTCGCTTCTTCCTGCGCGGTTTCGTGCGACAGCAGCCGAGCGAGCGGCATGTACTCTTTTGTTGCCACCTCGTCCTGTCCGGCCCGGTCGCGACAGTAGCGCACGCGATAGAGCCCGGTATTCGCGGCTGGATGCTCGAATGGGTCAAGGCGGAACGCGCCACGCATCGGTGCTCTCGTATTCAGTCCGTGGCGCGGTGCCCCAACCAAGAAGTAGTAGAGAGCTTCTTGCGGGCGATGCGCCAACACTTGCTTTTTGAATGCTGAAGGTTTGATCGGCATCTGACTCCCCCTTTCAAATCGTCGTCTTCCAGTTCGGCTCCAGCTCGGCTGGGTCGATCTTTCCGACGTTCGTGCTGTTCAGCTCATCGAGCGTGAACGCGGTCTCGTTCTCCAGCGCTGCGCGCACCAGCGCCATGCGATGCGCGATGGGCAAGCGACGATACGCGCGATACAATGCCACGCCGGTCTCCAGCGGTAGCGGGGTTCCCGCCAGATCCTTCAGCCATTCCTGATCCGCCTTGCGCATCTCTTCCTTGGTGTACTCCTGCTCCACTTCGTCGAGGAGTTTCAGGAACCGCATGCGCTCCAGCTTCGGCAGGTTCTTGTACGTCAAGTACGCGCGCACCAGGCGACTCGGCGTGTTGGGAAGCCGAGTGCCAGAGGTCAGCGGCACGCGCCTCCCTGACACCGAGTTGTGCGATGCACTCGCTGGCTCGCGCGGTGGCGGGATGAGGAGCTTCAGCCCCGGCTGGATCAGGTTGGGATCTTTGATGCGGCTGCGATTTGCCTCGACCAAGCGCGGCCACTCCGACCCTGCGCCCAGCCACTTCGCGGCGATCCGTTCAAGCGTGTCGCCAGGCTGCACGATGTAGTCGTACGGTTGGCTGTCGTCGGCGAGCACGGCCTTGACTGGCTTCGCCGCGGGTCGGCTATCGAAGTCAGATCGATCAAAGCGATCTTCACGGTCGGCCATCACGTCCCCCTTTTCTTTGGTGCGGTGAGCTTGGCAAGGATGTCGCGCACCTCCGCGATCTGCATGCCGACCACGCTGGCGTTGAGGTTGGCTGCGGCCACGCGCTCGCAGACGAATCCTCGGAGGCGTTCGAGCAGCGGCGGCAGCTTCTTGAGCATCGCCGCAGCCCTCGCAAACTCCTCGTGCGCGAGTTCGTATTCCATCGGGTGCGGACCTACCTGCGTGTAGCGCGCGATGGCTCGATACGACGCGCTCAAGTGCCCCTCCATACGCGTGAGCCACGGCTCAATCACCACCAACGCATCGCGCAGGGTTTTGTTGTTTCGCACCAGGCAGATCGGGCGATGCTTGGGCAGGCTCCCGACCTTGGAATGGCAATCTGGACACTCGGGCATGACACTCTCCTTCAGCTATCGCTCATCGGGAAACAGGAACTCTGCGGCCTGACGCAGCGTCATCTTGACGGCGAGGTCGGCATGCACGTCCGCGCGCGTTGCGCTGCCATCTTCCCAAAGCGTGATGCCGCCGATACGGTTCCAGATCGTGATGTCGCCGTA
Source organism: uncultured Myxococcales bacterium (assembly GCA_937952145.1). Taxonomy (GTDB): domain Bacteria; phylum Myxococcota_A; class Polyangia; order Palsa-1104; family JAEUJZ01; genus JAEUJZ01. Next base: position 2,646 of record CALFYE010000166.1, on the reverse strand, counting down.
CTTGCTGCCATTCGTAACGCGCAGGCCAGCCGCGCGAGCCTTCGCAAGAATTGCCTTGGCGGTCCATCGCTTCGACTTCGCCAACGCTGGCTGCGTCGGTTGCTCGACTGGCTGGCGGATCGGCAGCTTGCGGAACAGCTCGTTCAGCTCAGACAGGCGGCTGCGAAGCTCCTTCAGCTTCTTCGCCAGCAGCGCCGCGCGACGTTCCCTGATCACGTCCTGCGCTATGCGCGCGAACTCGGCAGCCGCTTTCTCCAGTCGCTGCGTCGCGGCCTGTTGGTGAGTTCGTGCGCGCTGGACAGTCGCGATCAGAGTGGTGTCTGCGACCAGATCCTTGCCAAAGACATTTGCGTCGTGTCGTGCCTTGAACACCAGCATCAGCAGGCGATGCGCGGCATCGATCTCGTTACCAGCGAGCGCCGCGTCTTGCTCCACCGCTGTCAGACTCAGAAGCTTCGCGCTCGTCCAAGGCTCGCCTTGCACCGCGGCTTTGATTGCCCCCAGTAACTTCTTCATCGCGCCCCCCGTACTTGCATTACTTGATCTGCGGAATTGGCATCTCGACCCAGATCCCGTCGGCGGCGAAGTACAACCGAGTCATGTGTTTGCTCAGCAGCGCATCAGCCAGCGCGCGCCGAAAGATCTCGGGCTGCCCCACGAAGGTGTGCCACTGCGGCGGCTGACCTTCGACCTCCCAGTAGTACCCAAACGACAGATCCAGCTTGGGCACAGTGCTGGCCCTCTCGATCAGCGGTTTGCCGGTCTTCGGCTCCGCCTTGTGCTCTGACTTGTCATCCGCCATTGCAAACTCCTATGGCTCGGTCACTTCTTCTTCGGGTGTCGCGCGCTGAAGTCCGCTCGGTCGAAGCGCTCCCCTCGCGCTGCATTGAGAGTGGGAACCGGCTCATCCGGTATCTCGGCCCACAGCGACGGTCGCCCGTATCCCGGCTCGGGAAAGCGGCGCACGGCTGCCCATCCCACGCTCAGGAACTCATTGCCCTCTAGCCAGTCTGTGAGCACACGCTGATCAGGAAGCGCGTTGATCATCTGGGTCAGGGCAGTCGCAGCTTGGTCTAGCTGACCTGTGGTCAGCGCTGAAGGAAGGCCCTGCGTGCGCTGCAACCACGGGTCGGCTTCCGCGACGATGAAGCCAGCTCCCATGTCGGCCATCAACATGCGGAAGGTCTCGCTGTGTAGGCCCCGTACCTTTGCCAGCGCTGCGGACTCGCGCTGCTGTCCGCGATTGATCCCTATTGCCGCCGCCAAGACCAGGGACAGCACCCAGCGCACATCACTGTCAACGACTGCCCGCTTCAGGGTGACTTGCGTGTTGTGCGGTAGCTGCTGCATCGCCACACCGAACGCGGTCCAGATCTGAGTGGCCAGCGCGAGCAGCTTGGCTCGTTGTTCGCTGCGACTCATGGCCGACCCGCCCAGCGCAGCATCATCCAGAACGACTTGCCCGCGGTGCCTCGGGTGACAGCCACGCCAACACAGCGGCGATCCCCGGCACCTGCCTTCGTCACTGCGCCGCCGGCATCGGGTGTCACATCATCATCGACCGCGACAGCACCCGACGCTTCAGCTTCGACAATCGGCCCCAGCGGCATGGCGTGGCCGTAGTCCGTCGTGCTGATCGCGCCCTTCGGATGCGGCAGGATGATCGCATGCGCGCGGCGACCGGGTCCGGGCAGTTCGACTTCCCACACGCCGTCTTTCTGAACGCCCGTCAGGCGCACCCAGCGCCCCTGCGCGATGGTCCCTATCTTGGACATGACAGCGATCTTGTTCACGCGCGCAACCTCGCTCGCAGCACCAGGCCGCTGTGGTTCCACAGTGCATTGCTGGTTGCACTGATGCGGTCGCCAGCGGCGACACTCAACGTCGCCGCTGAAGTCGCATACACCTGCCCCACGGGAACGGTCAGCGTCACCGTGGTTGTGCTGGGAAAGCCACCGGTCTTCGGGGCACGCAGCAGCGTGATCGTCACGTTGACGTTCGCGGATGTCTGCCCTTCGACCCAAAAATCATGCAGCGTACCCGCGACTGTGCAGACATCGGGCGCGACGTTCAGCGATAGCATCTCTACTTGCCCATCCGCACCGAACGAGCTGCCGGGCAGAAGCTGCTGGGTTCGAGACGCGCAGAGCTGAAGGCTCTGAAGGTGCGAGTTGCCACCCGGCGTGATGGCGTCGAGCTTCGCCTTGTCTACTTCGGATAGAAAGCCCGGCGTGGTCACAGTCGCCAGGGCATGTAGCGAGCCACCGGCCTGATTGCCATGACCGTGTGTGTGGTCGGCGCGAGCTGCGGAGGTCGCAGAGCCTGCGCCGCCAGTACCCGCGACATTCGGTGGAGCCACACCCGACAGCGATGTCGCCGTCGCGCCAGCCGCGATGCCGTTGAGCTTGCTCTTGTCCACATCGGACATGAAGCCGGGGGTGGTCGGAGTGGCGAGCGAGTGCAGCGTGCCACCAATCTGATCACCGTGGCCATGCGCATGATCCGCGCGGGCCGCAGAGGTCGCCGCGCCTACGCTGCTGGTCGCCTCAACATTTGTAGGCGCTGAGCCCGACAGTGGTGTCGCCGTCGCTCCAGCCGCGATGCCGTTGAGCTTGCTCTTGTCCACATCGGACATGAAGCCGGGGG
>CALFYE010000165.1 GCA_937952145.1 uncultured Myxococcales bacterium | reverse complement strand
TCGACGATCAGCCCGAAGTCGACGGCCCCCAGGCTCATCAGGTTCCCCGATCCGCCGAGGATCTTGAGACACAGCAGAGCAAACAGCATCGACAGCGGAATGGTGCAAGCGACGATGAGCCCCGCCCAGACATCGCCCAGAAGGACGAGCAGGACCAGGATGACCAGCGCGGCGCCTTCGATCAGGTTGGTGGTGACGGTGCGGATGACGCGATCGACCAGCGTGCTGCGGTCGTAAAACGGCTCGACTCGCACCCCGGCGGGCAGGCTGCCAGACAGGCTCTGCAGCTTGGCTTTGACCGCTTGCGTGACGGTGCGGGCGTTTTCGCCGCGCAGCATCAGCGCCACGCCGACCGCGACTTCGCCCTGCCCGTCCATGCTCGCCGCGCCGCGCCGCAGGCCGGGACCGACCCGCACCTCGCCCAGCTGAGCGACGGTGATCGGCACGCCCTGCGGGGTCGCTGCAATGACCACACTGCGCAGATCGTCCAGGCTGCGAATCAGGCCAACGGCGCCGATGACGTACTGCTCGCGGTTGTGCACCAGATAGCCGCCGCCGGCGTTAGCGTTGCTGCGCTCCAGCGCCGAGACCACCTGCGTCACCGACAGCCCCGCCGCCTGTAAGCGCCCGGGGTGAAGGATGATCTGAAACTCTTTCTGCTCGCCGCCGTGGCTGTTGAGTTCCACGATGCCGGGCACGGTGCGCAGCTGCGGCCCGATGTACCAGTCCAGCGTCTCGACCGCCTGCATCATCGACGGGGCGTGCACGACGAACTGGAAGATCTCGCCCAGGCCGGTCGACAGCGGGCCGATCTGCGGCTGGCCGTAGCGGCGCGGAATGTTCTGCTCGGCATCGCGCATCCGTTCTGACACCAGCTGACGCGCCAGATAGATGTCGGTGTCGTCGCTGAACACCACCGTCACCAGCGACAGACCGTACTTCGAGATCGATCGCAGCTCGCGCAGGTGCGGCAGGCCAGACATCGCGCGCTCGACGGGGATGGTGACGTACTGCTCCATCTCGACCGGCGACAGAGCGGGCGCCGAAGTCAGGATCTGCACCTGGACGTTGGTGACGTCCGGCACCGCATCCATCGGCAGTTCCCAGGCCGCGCGCAGCCCGAACAGGATGAACAGCAGCGTGGCGCAGATCACCAGCGCGCGCTGCCGTAGCGACGCCGAGATCAGCCAACCCAGAAGACGCATGCGCGCTTCTTTAGCAGACCGCAGGCGGCTCGGCGCGCTCAAATGCACAGCGTGCTCGCAAGTGGAGTCCCGCTCGACGCAGGCGGCGGCGGCGCGGCATCTCATGCTGGGGGGTAGTTGGCGGCTGACCCATGGCGGGCAGCATCCCACCCCGCCAAGCAAGGAGTCCCCGATGTCGCTGTTCCCCGGCTTTGCCAACGTCTGGTCCCCCGTCGAGCTAGCGACCCGCCTGCGCAAAAAGCCGGTGCCGGTGCGGCTGGCTGGCGAGCGGCTGGTGTTGTTTCGCGACGAGAGCGGCCGAGCCCGCGCCCTTATCGATCGCTGTCCGCACCGCGGGGTGGCGCTGTCGCTAGGCCGGATCGTCCGCGAGCCCGGTGGGAAAACCTGCCTGGAGTGCCCCTTTCACGGCTGGCAGTTCGCTGGCAACGGCGCCTGCGAACATGTGCCGCTGAATCCTGACGCCAAGCGCGATCTGTTGGCCGCCACGCCGCTGCCCACGCGCGAGATTGGCGGCTACATCTGGGTCTACACCGCTCCCGGCAACGAGGCCCCCGTCGAGCCCAACCTATCCGAGATAGCGACCGATCCGGCCTTTCTGCGCTCGCATCTAGTCACCGAGTGGCGCTGCCACTGGACACGCGCGATGGAGAACATGCTCGACTCGCCGCACCTGCCCTATGTCCATCGCCGCACTATCGGGGCCGGCATCCGGCGGGTCATGCGACGCGACTCGCGGATGGAGATGACCTTTACCCCCAGCCCGACCGGCGGCACGATCCGCTCGACGCTGGACGGTGGGCCAGAGCAGGGACGGCTAGAGTTTCTCAAGCCGAACTCGATGGTGCTGCACCTCCCGATCCCCGGTCGGCGGCTCCTGCTCCAGGTGCACTGCGTGCCGCTCAGCCAGAACGAGACGCGGATGATGGTCGTCACCGGTCGCGACTTCGGACGCTATAACCCGCTGCTGCGCCTCTTTGACCAGACCAACCGCATCATCGTCGCGGAAGACCGTGCCGTCGTTGAAAGCTCTGACCCCGCCGAGGTCCCGCCGCCAGCGCAGGAACGCTCGGTGGCCAGCGACCGCCCCACCCTGGCCTTCCGTCGCTACTACTTCGACGAGCTGCGTCCATCCGGCCAGAGCCCGCCGATCCAGCTGCGCACCCGTAGGCCATCCGACGACGCTGGAAAGGGCGGCTCAAGCGTCGCCTAGTTCGCCCCGACCGGCGTCGCGACGCAGTCCCCGCTACGGCTGTCCGGCGGCCGCCGGGACCGGCTCGGCAGCGACGGTTCCAGTCGGCGGTAGCCCCGTTGGCGGAGGCGTCGGGGCTGGCTTCAGCGCGGCCTTGGCGGCCACCCCAAAGAGCGAATGCGCCTCGGTCGAACCAAGGATCTCAGCCTCCAGCGCTGGGTACTCGCGAAACTTCACCTGCCGGCGCAGACCAATCAGCGTGTCGTGCGGCAGCTTTTTCGACGCCACGTTGGCCAGCCAGTCGGGCAGGCTGCCGCCGGGGTTGGCGTGCACCTGATACTCGACCTCGGTCCCTCGCCCCTCGCGCACCGGCGTCAGCACCCAGTGACCGCGCAGAAACGGCATGCGCACCACGCCCTTGACCGGCGGGCCCTTGGGATGGTCGATGGCCTCAAAGGGCAGAAGGATGCGACGCGCCGCCAGGTCGATGACGATCTCCGCTCGGTTGATCGAGTCGCGATCAGCGACGGGCCACGGCGCCTTGGTGCGGTGATAAGCAACCTGCGTGCGCCGCTCGTGATCCTCCTCGATGACGTACGAGGTCGAGCAGTCAGACATCCACTCGTGGCGATGCGGCGCGTCCTGCAACACGGCCAGCACGCGCGCCACCGGGGCGTCGATGATGCCGCGACCGCGGAACTCCTTGAGGTTCGATCCGGCGACGGTACGCCGCTCGACCAGGACCTCGTCCTTGTTGCTGACCTTTTCCCACGGGCCGGTGCTGGCGGGCTCAGCGGCCAGCGCCAGCGACGAGACAAGCCCACTTAGAAGCAGGCACAGCCCGGCCAGGCGCCTCACCTGGTTTGACGTTCTTGGGTTCATGACGCGTTCTCTCCGATAAACAGCACGTGCGGGTGCAGGTAGCCGGCGTCCAGCGGCAGCACCGACGTGCGCAGTCCCAGGGAAGTCAGCAAGGCCAGCCAGTCGGCCTCGCTGCGAAAATAAAACGAGTGTCCATGGCTGAGGTGCAGGACGCGCACCGCGAGAAGCTCTTGCGCCTGCCCCCAGGCGACCTTCCAGCGCGGTCGCTCGGCCATCTCTTTGATCATCAGCCGCCCGCCCCGTCGCAGCCGCGAAACGGCCCGTCGCAGCAGCGCCTCCTGCGTCTCATAGGGCACCAGATACAGGACATCTACGAGGCTGATCCAGTCACACTCGGGGTATTCCGTATCCTGCGCCAGCGCCGTCACAAACTCGACGTTGTGGATGTGGTGCCGCCGTGCAACCTGCTGCGCCAGCGCGATCTTTTGGCCATCGGGATCGCTGCCCAGCAGGCGCAGCGCCGGCCGCTCCGTGGCCAGAAAGAACGGCAACAGACCGTGCCCACAGCCCAGGTCCACCGCCAGCCCCGTCGCCGGGGCGTAGGGCAGAAGCGCCGGGAAGGGAAACAGCCGCCAGCGGACGCTGACATGAAATCGCGTCCAGGCGGGTGCACGGTCGTAGAGCACAGGGACCATGCCCCCCTTTACCACGAACGCAGCGGGCCTCGCAGCTACAGCAGATAGGCGCGCAGGTTGCGCGTCTCGACGACGTGCTGGATGTCCAGGAACAGGCGATCGGAGTCAGCGCGCAGCTCGGCATCGCGGCGGTTGATCGGTCCCCAGTGCGATCGCCGATTGCGCAGGCCAATCGCCGCCACCTCGACGCCGAAGGCCGGGCAGCTCTTGCTCAGCTCTTGGAAGTCGCGGCCGTCGCCGGTGCCGAAGTTGTCAAGGTCGCCGGTCCGCACTGTCACGCCCTCGGCAAAGATGTCCTTAAAGCCGCTCGTCGGGCGCGCTTTGTAGTCGGGTAGCAGCGGCGGGATCAGCGTGCTGCACGAGCGAATATTCCAGCTCGTCTGAAACAGGCCGGCCTCGGCGGTGTCGGCGGTGACATTGGTGGCCGAGCGATCACGCCCCTCGCAGTAGCGCCCCGAGCTCTCGCGCATGCCCAGGCCCAGCATCAGCGCGAACAGGTGACGCAGCGTGGTGACGCCGGCCGCTTCGTTGCTCATGCGCAGGTCGCGAAACTGCGTCGCGTAGTAGGCCAGCACGTCGCTGGTGGTGACGCCGGTGTTGGCCTTGGCCATCTCGATAGCGCCGGGGTTTCGGTCCTGCAGCTTGTAGAACATGCGGCCAAAGCACAGCGCCATGCCCTTGATGTAGCCGGCCGGTGCGCGCCCGCGGCTGGCCCAGCTATACGTCGCGATCGCCGACGTCGCGGCAATCCGCAGCAGGTCATCGATCGGGCTTGGTGCGTCGGTCGGCGTCAAAAACTGGTAGTAGGCATAGCCGCGCAGGCTGCCGCGCGACACCTCGTGCCACTGTCCGTTCGTCGATGTGCCGTACCAGTCGAGGATCTCGTCCTGCACGACCTGCCCCAAGATGGCGCCGCTTGTCGATGGCCGGTCGCGAACATTAAGAGCCGTGGCAGTGACACGAAGGTTGCGCGTTTCAGTCGGCATAACGGGCCTCGGAGTTCGGGGTCAGGGACGGTCGGGCTGAGCAAGCGGCGAGCACTCGCACGAAAGCTGCGATTCGATCTGATTCTAGGAGGCCAGGCTGACAGCCCGAGAGAAATCTCGGCGGACAGTGGGTCAGCCCAGGATCAGCCCGCAAGCCGTCTGCGAAAGCCGTCCGCACGACAACAGCCACAAACCCGCCGGCTTTAGCATATCGTGGCCGCCTGGAGCCGATGACGATGGACAACGATGCCCAAGCCGTAGCCCTGCCGCGGGGGCGGCGCCTCTTTGCCGTCCTAGCCGCTTTTATCGTCCCGGGCACGGGCCAGCTTGCGCTCGGGCACCTGCGACGGGGGCTGGCCTGGGCGCCGTTGGTCTGGGGGGTGGGCACGCTGGGCTTTATGGGAGCGATGGCGCTCGACCAGCCGATGCTAGTCAGCGGAGCCATGTGCGCCGGGATGCTGCTTCACCTGGCGAGCGGCCTCGATGCCCTGCGGCTGCCTCCTTCGGCGCGGCTGCCCGGCTGGGGCCGAACACTGCTGGGCGGCCTTTCGATCATGGCCCTGGGCCTAGCCGGTGGTCAGCTCAATCGTCGCTTCTTGATCGAGACGTTTCGCATCCCCGCGGGATCGATGATCCCGACGCTGGAGATCGGCGATACGGTCTTCGTGCGCAAGCCCCCCCTCCTCCCGGCCCGCGGTGAGGTGCTGGTGTTTCGCCTGCCGTCCAATCCCAGCGTGACTCACGTCAAGCGAGTGGCGGCGGTGGGCGGCGATCGGGTGCAGATCTGCGGGGGCGAAGTGCGGGTCAACGACGCACCGCTGCGCCGCCAGCTACAGGCCGATCCCTGTACCTACCAAGACGACGACAGCGACGGCGAAGGTCCGCCGCAAGTACGCAGCATCCGCTGCACCGCCTATCGCGAATGGAATGGCCAGCAGAGCTATCTCACCGTGTTCAACGAAGGCCGGGGTGCGGCAGAGACATCCTGCGGCCCCATCGCTCAGGTGCCGGCCGGCCATGTCTTCGTCCTGGGTGATAACCGCGACAACAGCCACGACAGTCGCTTCTGGGGCAGCGTCCCGCCGGACCTGCTCGTCGGTCGGGCCTGGTTCATCGGCTGGACAACACGCGCCGACGGCCTGCACTACGACCGCCTGCACCAGCGGGTACATGCACTGGCACTGGTACCGGCACCGGTACCGGCACCGGCATCGACCGCCGCCCAGCCCTGAACGTCTTTGTCACCAGGCGGCACGAGGCTCTGGCCAACGGCTGCGCATCGCCGCGACGTTTGACCAGCGCTTGCGGTATCTTGGGGCTCTGCCATGTCGCACGAACGCATGTCGGTGTCGGGGGCTGAGCTAGATGACCTGGACCTTGCAGCCCTCGACGCATTTGTCACTGCGCGCGCTCCGGCGCTGCGCGCCACGCTGCAGCTAGAAGAGGTCGCGCTGCGCCTCGGGCTGGTCCTGCGCTCGGCCCCGCGCGTGACGCCGACGCCGGTCGGGCTGCTGCTGTTTGGCAAGCAGCCGCAGCTAGTGGCCCCGGACTGGGGCATCGCGGCGGTCAGCATCGACGGCACGACGCTGTCCGATCCGGTGCGCTATCGCCTGGATCTGGAGGGCAACCTGGCCAGCCTGCTTGCGCAAGCCCTGGCCTTTGTGCGCGGCAAAACCGAAGAGACCACGCCGGGTGGACGGGGCACCGCCATCGCCACTCAAAGCGTCGATGAGTATCCCGAGGCTGCGGTGCGCGAAGCGGTGGTGAACGCACTGGTTCACCGCGACCTGCGGCGCGCCGGTCGCATCGCCATCCGCCGCTTTCACGACCGCCTGGAAGTGTGGAGCCCCGGCGGCCTGCCGGAAGGGCTCAGCGACGTCAGCGAGCTCCTGCGCGAAGGCGGCGTCTCGCACCCGCGAAACCCCATCCTGGCCGCGTTCGCCCGCTCGCTAGGCATTGGCGAGCAGCTAGGCCGCGGCCTGGCGGTCCTGGCCCGCACCGGCGGCTCGTACGCGCGCCGCGTCGAAGTGCACAGCTCGCCGCGCGACGTGCTGGTCGTGATCCCCTCGCACTGGCAGCGCAGCCCCGTCGGAGCGTGCTAGTCAGCGCAGGCAGTTAGGTGGAAGTTCGGACGAGGTGGGGCGGGATACGGAAAAGACCGCGGACGACCGGGCAGCGCCGGGCTAGCTCTTGGGTTCGAGCTTGGCCCAGGTGTCTTTCAGCGTGACGGTGCGATTCCAAACAGGAGCGCCGGGCTTGCTCAGCACCGGGTCGGCGTAGAAGTAGCCGAGGCGCTCGAACTGCACATGGCTGCCGGGGGCGGTGCTGGCCAAGCTCGGCTCCAGCATGGCGCCCGTGATCTCGGTCAGCGAGTCGGGGTTGAGCGCCGTCTTCCAGTCCTGTCCCTCGGGCACGTCGTTGGGGCTGGGCAGGCGGAACAGGCGATCGTACAGGCGCACCGGGCTGTTTAGCGCATGCGGCGCCGACACCCAGTGCGACGTCCCCTGCACCTTGCGTCCGTCGGGGGCGTTGCCACCGCGCGAGTTTTCATCCATGGTGCAGCGCAGCTCGATGACCTCGCCGTGCTCGTCCTTGATCACCTCGTTGCAGGTGATAAGGCAGGCCCAGCGCAGACGGATCTCTTTGCCGGGCGACAGGCGATACCACTTCTTCGGCGCGACCTCTTTGAAGTCGTCGCGCTCGATATAAAGCTCGCGCGAAAAGGGCACCTTGCGCGTCGGCGATCCCGGGACATCGGGGAAGTAAGGGGCGTCGAACTCTTCGCTCTTGCCCTCGGGATAGTTGGTGATGACGACGCGCAGCGGGTTCAGCACGGCCATGACGCGCGGTGCCTTGGGGTTCAAGTCATCGCGAATGGCGTGTTCGAGCAGCGCGACATCGACCAGGCTGTCGCGACGGGCCACACCGATGCGATCGCAGAAGGCGCGCAGCGAGGCCGCCGTCACGCCACGTCGCCGCATACCGGCCAGGGTCGGCATGCGCGGATCATCCCAGCCCCCGACGTGCCCGCCCTTGACGAGCTCGATCAGCTTGCGCTTCGACAGCACGGTGTACGTCAGGGCCAGGCGCGCGAACTCGATCTGCTGCGGTCGCGAACGGAAGTGCTTCTTGCCCGCCGCCGTGTCGGCAAGCTCATGGATGCACCAGTCGTAAAGCGGCCGATGCGCCTCGAACTCCAGCGTGCAGATCGAGTGGGTGATGCCCTCAAACGCGTCGCTCAGCGGATGCGCATAGTCGTACGTGGGATAGATCGGCCAGCCCGTGCCCGTGCGGTGGTGCGGCGTGTTGCGACGGATGCGGTAAAGCGGCGGGTCGCGCAGGTTCATGTTCTGCGACGACAGATCGATCTTGGCGCGCAGCACGTGCTGCCCGTCTTCGAACTCGCCAGCCCGCATGCGGCGGAACAGATCGAGGTTTTCCTCGACGCTGCGCCCACGATACGGGCTCTCTTGCGCCTTGATGTAGTAGTTGCCGCGGTACTGCCGTAGCTCTTCCACGCTCAAGCTGTCGACGTACGCCTTGCCGTCCAGGATCAGCTGCTCGGCGCAG
>CALFYE010000164.1 GCA_937952145.1 uncultured Myxococcales bacterium | reverse complement strand
TCACGCGCGAGCGATCCGCGCCGAGCGCCATGCGCACGCCGATCTCGTTGGTGCGCTGCGCCACGCTGTAGGCGGTGACGCCGTAGAGGCCGACGGCGGCCAGGATCAGCGCCACTACGCCGATGATCGTCATCACGATTGAGATGACGATGGCGACAATGGGACGATTGATGAAAAAGCGTGACATCGCAGGCTCCTCTATGACTCGCCGCCGCCGGAGGCGGAGACAGAGAGGGCGGTGTCCACGGCTTCGGGTCGACTACGACGCCTTCGCGCGCTTTCTGCGCCCCTTCGACGACGATGCGCTCGCCGGGCTTGAGTCCCTCCTCGATGATCCACCTCCGCTCGATGCGGCGGCCTGTCTTGACCGGGCGGATCTGCGCCTTGTTCTCCGCGCCTACGATCACCACCTGGTGCGCGCCTTGAAGCTCCATGACCGCGCGCTCAGGGACCAGCAACGCGCCTCGTCGCAGCTCTGAGCGCATCTGGACGCGCACGAACTGCCCGGGGCGCAGGACATTTCCGGGGTTGGGAAAGAGCGCGACAATCCGCTGCGAGCCCGTCCGGACGTCTACCTCTGTGTCGACGGCGAAGAGCCGGCCCTTGTGCGGATGCAAAGAGCCGTCTGCCAAGATCAGCTCGTATTCGAGCTGACGCTCGTGCTCAGCACGCGCGCCTGGATTGTTCGCCCAGCGGTGGGCATAGGCGACGTAGCGCTGATCGCTCACCGTGAAGAACGCCTTGATGGGATCGACCGTGGAGATGGTCGTGAGCACGCCCGTGCTCGGGCCAACCAGGTCACCCACCTGAGCCTTCACGAGCCCGGCAATGCCGTCGATCGGCGATCGAATGGCGGCGTAATCAAGGTTGAGTCGTGCCTGCTCGACCGCGGCGCGCTGCGCCTGCACGCTCGCCCGAGCGGCTGCCGCCTGTTGCACGAGGTTGTCGCGCTCCTGTTCACTGACCAGCCCCGGAGCGAGGGCAACGGCGCGCTTGGCAGCGGTCTCGGCCTGGCGCGCGACCGCCTGGGCCTGCGCCAAGGCTGCTTCCGACTGAGCGAGCGCAGCTTCGGACGGGCGCGGGTCCATCTGGAAGAGCAGATCGCCTTTCTTCACCTCACCGCCTTCTTTGTAGTTCTGTGACGTGAGGTAGCCCGACACGCGCGCCTGGATGTTGGCTTTCACCGAGCCGTCGAGCGTGCCGACAAAGTCGTCCTGGATCGGCACGTCTTCCTGCTTCACCTCCGTGAACAAAAGTTATTACGCGGAGCATGAACACACAGCGACATACAAGCGGTACACAAACGGCCATCGGATACGTTCGCGTGAGCACACAGGAGCAGGTCTCCGAGGGAGTGAGCCTGGACGCACAACGCGATAAGCTGCGGGCATACTGCAAACTCAACGGCATAAAGCTCATCGACATAAAAGCGGATGAGGGGATCTCTGGGGGGACTCTGGAACGGCCCGGACTGCAAGCAGCGCTTGAGATGATCCGAAGAGGGCGTGCGAATACGTTGATCGTGATGAAGCTGGATCGACTGAGTCGATCGCTGCGCGATGTCTGCACGCTGATCGAGGAGTTCTTTGCCGACGAGCGTTACCACTTGCTGTCGCTGTGTGGGATGGTGAACACCCACTCTGCCGCAGGGCGAATGGTGCTGATGAACCTCGCGAACTACGCGCAGTTTGAGAGGGAAATGATCTCGGAGCGCACGAGGGATGCGCTGCGGCACATGCTGGCGCAAGGAGTCCGACTCGGTCCTGCGCCTTATGGGTACGAGTTCAGCCACGAGGTCGATGCGGAGGGGCGGCGGCTGTTGGTGCCGCTGCTCCACGAGCAGGAAGTGCTTTGCAAGATCAAGGGAATGCGCGCCGACGGGCTCAAGCTTCACGAAATTGCGCGGCGACTGAACGAGGACAAGATTCCTGCTCGGCGTGATGGCGTCTGGCGTGCGCAGAGAATTAGCATCGTGCTGAGACGGGACGGAACCAAACAGGTACACCCATTTAGGCCATCTGGCCCTCGGATTCCGCTGCGTCATGACCGAGAAGCGGCGACGGCGCTAGCGAAGGAGCTGCGCGCACGAGGGTTTAGCCTCAGTCAGATTGGCCAACGTCTGCGGAAAGCGCGACTGACTCCACTGCGCGGCGGCATCTGGTATCCGGCGCAGGTTTCGGATCTGCTGCGCACCGCCAATCGTGGCAACCGAGAAGTGGCAGCCCGTCGAGCCATCGAGCTACGTGCCGAGGGCATGCAGCTACGCGAAATCGGAATCCGTCTGGTGACGGAGGGCATTCTGCCGAAGGAGGGCGGAATCTGGCACCCTGCGCAAGTGCATGCGCTGCTCGTTCGTGACGACGATGCGCACGGGGAGCCGTAGCGGTGTTGCAGCGTGTGGCCAGTCACTTCGGAATCGACGGTTGGCTTCGCTATCAGCGACGAGAAACACTTTGCGGCTCGTCGGATGTGTGCTAGCTCTCGGGCAAGTAGGAGGATGTCGTGGAACAGTTTGAGAGCATCCCGGTTCGTACCTTGTTTTCGGGCACCATGCAGGTGCTCGACCGCTTGAGCAAGACTAGTTCACCGACGGAGCGAGCCGCGCTGCGTCGGGCTATGGCGACCCTTGGTAATGCGCTTCCACGAGCAGAGAGGGAGCAGACCGAAACGGTTTCCACCGATACTGGCGCTCAGCTCCATCTGGCGGGTGGCATCGTAGAGCCCAAGAGCAGCGAGAGAGCGGCTTTGAAAGCCTGGGGTGCAGACCTCGTGGAGCGGCGACGAGCAGCGGGCTTGTCTCGGGCCGTTCTTGCCGAGCGGGCCGGTATTTCAGACAGCACACTGCGCAACGTCGAGACGGGGCGACGAGCCCCCACTCGCACAACGATCATGCACCTTCAGTCGGTGCCTGAGCTACGCATCGACCCCAGCCCGATCGGCGATCAACTCACCACTCGGCGGCAGCGCTCCCCCGACCTCGCGCCGAACTGCTGGCTGACGCCTGAATATGACGCGCTGAAGCTCCACAACGAGATGACGATGCTGCTGAATGGGTGTGGTGGGCATCTGGAGCAGACCTACCTCTATCTGGACCACAGCAGCGCCGCCGCGTGGTGCTCGATCGCCGAGCAAGAGGTCTACAAGATTGCGCGGACGCTGATGCCGATCGGTCGCGTCGCTGAGCGCATCGCGGAGCTGGCCGGGCCTGCCGGTCTGGATGTCATTGGCCTGGGCTGTGGCGATGGTAAGGACGAAGTCCGGCTGACCCAGTGCCTCCTCGAGCATCACAAGAATCACAACCTCCGTCTGTATCTGCTCGATATCAGCCAGCCGCTTTGCTGCGCGGCCTATCGTTTCGCTGCCGAGTCGCTGGCCGACCGGTTGAGTGTTTCGGTCTGCGCGATCCAGGGCAACTTCCACAACTTGCAGCGCTACAAACCACTCCTTCACTCACCGGAGCGCGCCCATCGGCGGCGAGTGGTCTGCATGTTCGGCAACACCTTCGCCAACCTGCAAAACGAGATCATGTTCGTCCGCAACAGCTTGCTCGGGTTTGCGCCGGGCGACTTCCTGCTTCTGAATGTGCCAGCGGCGGTGGCTTCTGTCA
>CALFYE010000163.1 GCA_937952145.1 uncultured Myxococcales bacterium | reverse complement strand
CGTCCAGGGGGTCGGCATATCTTGGGAACCCGCAACCTCAATCGCCGATATGGACGCCATCGCAGTCTGGGCTCGGCAGAGTTTCCAGGTTGGCGCAGTCGCTGCCCTGGGGCACAGCTATGGGGCGCAGGCCGCCTTGATCTACGCCATGGAACAGCGGCCCATTGATGCGGTGATCAGCTTGGACTCAACGTTGGAAAACGGTGATCCGCAGGCACCCTGGTATAGGGAATGGAAGCCCCAAAGCTTCTGGCTCGATCGCGCAGCGGCCATCACGGTCCCGGTCCTTCTGGTCTCGACGAATGAGGGGCAAGATACCAGCTTCTTCAACGGGCTCCTGGCGTGTGATCGGCGATCACTCAAGGTGCCGTACCTGGAGCACGATGACTTCGCGACGTTCGGCGGCGTGCTGCAGGCGCAGTTCGCCTATGATCTGCGGCCCTCAGAGCCCGATCGTCCTTCGGCGGGAAAGGTAGCGGCCTCCAGCCGGCTCGTGATCCGCGCCACGCTGGCGTTTCTGCAGAGCACCCTGCGCAAAGACAGTGCCGCGCTGGAGCAGCTTGACAAGGTGCTGTCGGTCGAAGCGGGCGCGAAGATGGTGCACGTCACTCGTCCACCCACGGCAAACCCCGCCGATGTGCTGCGCGACATCGAGGTCCGCGGTGTGGCGGCGGCTGCTTCCCACTGCGCATCTCTGCCCGGCTGTGACGAAAAAAAGGTCTTGGCCAGCGCAGGCGAGCAGCTCCTTGCAGCCGGGGAATGGGACATGGCAGTGAAGGTCTTGGGGTGGGTGGTTGAGAGATATCCCCATCACATTGCAGCCCACACCGGACTGGCCGATGCGCTGATGGCACTTCGAAAGGATGCAGCGGCTCTAGCGGCCTATCAGGCCGCCCTCGCTGCGATTGAGCGGGTTCCGATCTCCCCCCCAGCCCTACACCAGGTATATGTGTCCCGTCTGCGGAAGCGCATCGCGCTCGCTAACGAGCTTGTAGCCAAGGGCCGCTAACTGAAGGCGCGGCTACCGCTGGCGGTCATCAGCTGCCGCTCCGAAGGTAGAGGCAACGGGTAGGCTGAGTCGTCGCAGGCGTTCCGTAACGTCTCGATGGTGCGATTGGGGAGCGCCAAGGAAGAGCGACCATGGGACGGCACCAGCGTCCTGCCCGCTGAGAAGTCACGCTGACACCACTTGTGGCCTGAGCGGAGTCAAATTCCGCAAAGAGATCCGCCACCTAGGCGAGCGCGCCTGACCCCGTAGCTGACACAATCGCTGACCCAGTGTCCCTGCGCGGGGATCTCGGCAGGCTACGGCACGACGTCAAAGCGCAGCTTCCGCCGGGCGTTTCGCCGACTGTTCGAGCGCAGATCTCTCTTCCAAAAGCATGGTGTCTGGCTGGGCCACCCAGGTGGGACCGGAGCTTTGGCACTTTGCTTGCTCTCCTTGGGGAACAACCAAGCTTCGCCAGAGGACGACCATGAATACGCTCAAAACTCCCCGCAGGCGCCGCCTAGTCAACGCATCCGCTGGCCCCCTGGTGCGGGCCTTTGTGCAGGGTCGCTGGATCACCCTGCGGACTGAAAAGCTGGGTCGATCGAAGCTCTTCTTGCTGGCCACACAGCACGTTCCGCCACGGGCCTTCTTTGAAATGCAGATCGAGCTTTCGCCTAGGACGACGCCGCTGCGTGTGCTCGCAAGCTCGTCCTTTGTGGAAAGATCGGCAGCGGGCTTTGGTGTTGGCGTGGATCTCTCCAGCATGTCAACGGAAGACCAGCAGCGTTGGAATCAGTATCTGGCCCAGGTGCCGCAGCTCGCGGCTGTGACGGCAAGCTCGGAAGCCCAGCTACCGCCGGTCACGCAGTCCCGCGCGGGCTCCGTCGTGGTGGTAGCGCAGGCGCTGTCAACACGAGGCATCAATCGGCTGCAGGAAGCAGGCATCGAAGTAGAGGCGGTGGCGACCTGCGATGCGGCGCTGCAGCGCGCTCGGAGCGGCGAGGTGGGCATGATTGTCAGCCATAGCCACGGCGTCGAGGGTCTGGGCCTGGCCGTGTGCAAAGAGCTGCATCGCGAGTGCCCAGGAGTGCTGTTCGTGCTGCAGACGGGGCGGGACGAGGTGGAACAGTTCGAACACGGCATCCAGGCCGGCGCAGCGCTGGTGATTGGTACACCGTGCAGCGAGGAGCTGCTCCTCAGTCGCCTACTCGATCGATACCAGCGGGCGGTCGCTCTGCCTGCGCGCATGAACGTCGCTGCGCTGGCCCTGGCACAGGCGACCGAATCCGCGTACACCCATCGGTCTCTGCTGGCTCAGCTGGCCAGCTGGGCGTTTGCCGGACTCCTAAGTGCGCGGCAGCTTCTGGGCGCCTGGGCCGCATCATAAGAGCTCCTCTTTCGGGCTCGTCGATTCCCGAACAAGGGAACTGCCGATGATGCTGCCGCTACAGCTTTCCCATGGCGCGCACTTTTTCTAGGTCGATGTTGTAGCGAGCAAGTAGGCGTCTGAACTGCGTACGGTGAACGCTAAGCGCTCGGGCGGCAGCTGAGATGTTCACGTCCGATTCGATGAGTGCCGCTACGATCTGAGCGCGCGAAGGAGGCTCGCTGTCGGCTTGCGGCTCGGTTCGGCGGAGGCCCCGAGGTGCAGAGTGATTGACTGGCGTGGCTTCAGCACTCCCAAGTGCCACCGGCGCTGGCGCGGCGACTGAAGAGTTTGCAGCCAGAGGAGTCACAGGCTCGTCGCCTCCCTTGGTTTGGGCCATGCTCGGTAGGATCTGAATTGCTGCGCCCGCACCCGCGCGCAGGTGTTTCGAGCTGATCCGCTCGTCGCCTGCCGCCCGGGCAGTCAGTGCCGCAGCGCTGACCTCCGCTTGCAGTTCACGCACATTGCCGGGCCACTCTCGCAGCATGCATAGCTCTACCAGCGAGACGTCAATTTTCAGACTTGGGGTTGTTGATTGAATTACTTTTTGGACTAGCCAGGGGATTTCCTCTTTGCGCTTTCGGAGGGGCGGCACACTGACCTGGGGCATTCCAATCCGGAAGTACAGGTCGGCACGAAACCGCGAAGCTTCGACGAGCGCACGCAAGTCTTTGTGCGTTGCCGAGCAGACACCGAACTGCACCTTGCGCGGGCGAGTAGCACCCACGGGAAGCACTTCACCGCTCTCGATCGCCCGCAGCAACTTACCCTGTACGATGTTGTCGAGATCCGCGATCTCGTCGAGAAATAGCGTGCCGCCGTTGGCTGCTTCGATGTAGCCCTCGCTATCAACAGTTGCGCCAGAAAAGGCTCCCTTTCGCGCCCCAAACAGCAACCGTTCGGCAATTCCTTCGGGAATGGCGGCGCAGTTGACGGCGACAAAGGGGCCGTTGTGCTGCGGACCTACGCGATGAAATGTCTGCGCGATGGACTCTTTGCCTGCGCCACTTTCACCTGAGATAAACAGCGTGCGGCTGGCCTGGCCGAGCTGAGCCACCGTGCGCAAGGTCTGTTGCAGCGCTGGGCCCTCCACGCGATCGTGTTCCACTCTGACCCCGAGCAGGCGGTAGGGCCGAACATCGCTGGAGCTTAGGAACAGACTGTGGCCAAATCGCACAAGGGTATGCGGCAGCACCTGGCGCGCACCGCGCAGGGGAATGCCATCGAGCCAAGTGCCGTTTCGACTGTCCAGGTCTCTGATCTCGAAGAGACCGTCCTGGTAGGCAACCTGTGCGTGTCGGCGCGACATCATGTGATCGGCGTACGCGGAGAGCTCGCCAAGGCCCCGACCGATATCCACCACGTCAGTGCCAAGCGGAATCACCGCTAGCGCGGGCTGGCCGGCCAGACAGATGAAGACAAGTCCTGGCTCGGGCTTGGTCGAGGATGCCGTTACGCCATCGATGCCCTCCCCCGAAGGCTCGTGCGTAGAGTCAAGGTTTCCGACATGCATGGGGCTGCCTCAAGGGATCACGACGCATTGCGGATGCCATTTTAGGCGAAGCCGTGCACAAGATGCGCGATCTTGTCGGCATTGCACGGCACCGACGCAATACGAGATGTTAAAATCGCTCGAATGCTCGACCCGGAGGAAGAAAATCGCGTCCTGAAGCTGGCCCTTGAGAAGGGCTGGCTTTCGGAGACCGAGCTGGCTCCGGTGTCGGGGCCGATTCCTCCGGTCGCGACTACCGTGCAGTTTGGGAAGCGCATCGATGGCCTAGTCCATGCCGGGGTGCTGCGTCCGATCGATATTGAGCAAATCCTCAGCGAAGTTCGGAATCCCCAGACCTCCGTTCACGCGACGCCCGACCCCAAGATTGCGGAGACTCAGGATGAGTTTGCTTCCACCCTAAGCCCGACTCCGGCTGTGCATGAGTCGGTCGGGAGCGTGGTGACGCCACCGCAGGAGAGTGAGCCGCCGTTTGTTCCTCCTGTCTCGGGTTGGGAACGCTACGAGATCCTGGGTCTGCTGGGGAAGGGGGGCATGGGCACGGTGTACAAGGCGCGGGATCTGCGCCTTGGGCGCCTAGTCGCGCTGAAGTTCATCCGCATCGAACACAGTGCCTCGGTACAGCGCTTCCTGCAGGAAGCGCGAGCACAGGCCCGCATCGACCATGAGCATATCTGCAAGGTGTATGAGGTCGGGGAAGTCGAAGGCAAGCCGTACATTGCGATGGAGCTTCTCGATGGCTTTCCGTTGCAGAAGGTCATTGACCAGCTCAGTCTCGAAGAAAAAGTCTATATCGTTCGCGACACGGCCCGCGCCCTACACGCTGCTCACCGCCAGGGGGTTATCCACCGCGATGTCAAGCCGAGCAACGTCATGGTCAAGCGCGATGAACAGGGTCTGTGGCGCGCAGTGGTGATGGACTTTGGCCTGGCCCACGACCCCGAAGCAGAAGAGCAGCTGACCAAGTCCGGCATGGTGATGGGCACGCCGGCCTACATGTCTCCCGAGCAAGCCCGCGGCGATATTCGACAGGTCGATCGACGATCCGATATCTACGGCTTGGGGGCAGTGCTCTATGAACTCCTAACCGGCAGTCCTCCGTTCGTTGGGGAAAACTCCGTGGCCATGGTGGTCCAGGTCCTGATGGAGGATCCCGTCGACGTCCGCGAGCTGGTTCCGACGATCCCCGCGGACCTCGCCATCATCACGATGAAGTGTCTGGAGAAGGAGCTAAGCCACCGATATGAATCGGCACTGGCGCTAGCTGATGATCTGCAAGCCTACCTGGCGGCCGAGCCCATTTCTGCCCGGAGTCCGTCGTTCCTATACCGAATCCGGAAGCAAGTACGAAAGCATCAGTCCTCTGTGATGCTGGCAAGTATGACGACGGCAGCAGTCCTTCTTGCGCTGCTTGGGGTGAACTACTTCCAGAATCGCCGCCGGCTCGATTCAATGTGCGCCGGAGGACGGGGCAAACTCGCCGGTGTCTGGGATGATGCTCGAAAGAGCACAATCCGCTCTGCATTCCTTGCGAATGGCCTCGCCTATGCCCAGCAGTCCTGGCCGCGAATCGAGGAAGCTCTCGACCGATATACCCAGGGCTGGGTCGACATGCATAACGACGCCTGCCGAGCCACCCACATCCGTGGCGAGCAGTCCCAGTCGCTCTTGGATCTCCGCATGCTGTGCCTGAATCGACGCATGCAGGAAGTGAGCGCGTTTGTTCAGCAGCTTTCACAACCCGACACCGCGATCGTTGAGCGGGCCGTACAGACCTCACGGGATTTTCCGCCTCTCTCTAGCTGCGCCGATATCCAGGCACTGGCAGCTTCCGTTGCACCGCCAGAAAACCCAGCCATCCGTGCGCAGGTCAGCGATCTGTATCGCCAGCTCGCCGAGATTCGAGCGGCAACCAAGCTAGGCAAGTACTCCGAGGTTATTAAGTGGGCCAAGGCGGCGGTGGAGAAGGCGCAGGGGCTTGGCTATCGTCCAGCCGAGGCGGAGGCGCTTTATCTGCTGGGTGATCTGGAGCAGCTAAGTGGGGACGCCGCTGCCGCTGAGCAGACACTTTACCGGGCTGCTGTGGCCGCCAAGGCAGGGCGACATCATCAGGTCGAAGCCCAGGCGTGGGCCAACTTGACGCTCGTGGTCGGCTATCAGCTTCGCCGGCCGGCGGAAGGACACAAGTGGGGGGAGCTTGCTAGAGCCGCCGTAGATGCCACCCTGGGTAATGAGGCGGTCAAGGCAGATCTCCTCAACAGCCTGGGCAATATCTTGATTCGGGAAGAGCGATACGCCGACGCGGTGAGCAACTTGCGGGAAGCTCACGCGCTGCGCGAGAAACTGCTTGGTCCGTCACATCTTGAAGTCGCTGGCGATCTGAATGACATCGCCACCGCACTGCGCAAGCAAGGCAAGTTGGATGAAGCGCTGTCCACGTATTTCCAAGCGCTGCGTATTCAGGAAAAGATCCTTCCGCCAGGGCATCCGATCTTGGCCAGCAAGCTAAACAATATCGCCCTGGTGATGCGCGATCAGGGCAAGTATGAGGAAGCCGCCCAGTACATGCAGCAGGCCCTTTCGATCAGGCGTGCTGCATTCGGCGAAGCTCACCCCAAGAGTCTGGAAGCGTGGAGCAACCTAGCGAGCATCTATCAGCGGCAGGGGCGGAATCTGGACGCGCGGAATATTTACCAGCAGGTACTCGCCCTGCCACAAGGCGGCGCCGATTCCGCAGTCCTGGCGCGGACACGCTTCGGCTTGGCTACGGCGCTGTGGAGCCTGAATCAGGAGCGGCTGCGCGCGGTGCAGCTAGCCATGGCCGCGCGCGACGCGCTGCTGCAATTGGGCGATGCGGGCAAGACAGATCTCGGTCGCGTCGATGCGTGGCTGGCCGAGATCCAGACCTCCTCACCCAAACCCTAGGTCCTCAGTCCGCATCCTGGCCGACGCCAAGGGGATTTGCCGCCAGGCGTCGCGAGTTCTGGATGGTGACGACAAATGCCTGCTGCAGCTTGTGCAGTCCGCCGTCGCGGCGAACATGCAGCTCGACGACATAATTGCCGCTTGGGGGCCGACCTAGATCCAGCTCCACCGCGCGATCCTCCGCGGCCTGCTTCTGTGCCGTGAGGGGACGTTGCGCTAGCTTGGCAACTATTCGGAAGTTGGCGGCATTGACGGCTACTGCATCGACATCAACGTCGTCCCCGGACTGCACCACCCTGGCCCGAAGGACAAGCTTAGATGATGCGTCGGAGTCTTGATTGGATGCGATCAAGGCCATGTCGCACAAGATCGGCGATACACACTCCCCTTGGACTGTTGGGGGAGACTTTGAGGGTCTTTGCTCCTGCGCTTCCATTGTCATGTGCTCTTTCGTCTTTCAGTGGCCTGTTGGTTCTGACTTCTTCATGCATCAGGCGGGCCAAGCGGGAGCCGGGCCGCTGGATCTCCGAGCGCACGAACGGCGTGCGCTCCGCGACCGCGATCGTCATGATCGCCGAGCGCGGCA
>CALFYE010000162.1 GCA_937952145.1 uncultured Myxococcales bacterium | reverse complement strand
ACGCAGACGATGTTGTTATCGATCGACGCGCCTTCGATGATGCCGCGCGCCGCGATGTCGATGCGAGCCGTCTCGTCGACGACGGCCGGCGGGTTGCCGGGACCTGCGCCGATGGTGCGCTTGCCGCTCTGCATCGCGGCTTTGACCACCGGGCCCCCGCCTGTGACCGCCAGCAGACGCACGCCCTTGTGCTTCATCACCGCCTGCGCGCTCTCGATCGTCGGCTCACTGATCGAGCACAGCAGGTTGCGCGGGCCGCCGGCCGCGACGATGGCTTCGTTCAGGATGTGAACGTGCCAGCCGCAGGTCCGCCAAGCATAGGGGTGCGTGTTGAACACCACGGCATTGCCGCCGGCCAGCATGCTGATGCCGTTGTTGATGATCGTCTCGGTGGCATTGGTCGTCGGCGTGATCGCACCGATGACACCGAAGGCCGCCCGATCCAGCACGGCCAAGCCGTGATCGCCGGTAAAGGCAACCGGCCGCAAGATCTCCGGCCCCGGCGTCTTGTTCGCGCAGAGCTCGTTCTTCTTGAGCTTATCCTCGACACGACCCAGGCCGGTCTCTTCAACCGCGTACTCCGACAGCGGACGCAGGTTATCGAGCGTCACCTTGCGCATCGCAGCGATGATCTTTTCGCGCGTCGCGAGCGGCACGGCCTGGTACTGATCGAAGGCTTTGTGCGCTGCCGCGACGGCGGTATCGACATCCGGGAACAGGCCGTGGTGGCTCTTGGGCACGCGGATATCGGGATTGCGCCCGCCGGCCCCAGCCTTGCTGGGCTGAGCCTGCCCCCCGCGCAGGTGCGGCGGCACAAAGCCGGTTCCCGTCGATGGGGCACCGTGCTCAGCCGCCCGCATCACGGCCTCGGCCGGAGTGGGACGACTGGCCGCGCCCAGGCGCGAGACCACCTTGTCGACGATGTCCTGGATGCGCTGTTCATCAAGCTGCATGGGAAGCTGCCTGTCGCGTCGTCTTGCGGGCTGGAGCAACCGCTACTTTTGGTAGCGGACTTGGCCGTCCTGTTCGATGGTGTCGACGATGGCCATGATGGTTGCGTCGACTGGCCGATCCTTGGTCACCTTGGTCTGGCGGGCCGATGAGCCGGAGGCGTACATCACCACCTCGCCGACTCCCGCGCCGACGGCATCGATGGCCACCACAGGCTGACCACCGGACGGCGTCCCCGATGCATCGCAAGGCTTGACCAAGAGCAGCTTCAGGCTCTCGAGCTCGACCTCTTTGCGACTCGCGACGACGGTGCCTACCACCAGGCCAAGGACCATGGCTGCTTAGTCCTTCTTGCCATCGGCGCTGCGGCCCAGCGGCAGCACCAGGTCGATGTTCTGGTGCGGACGCGGAATGACGTGGACCGAGACCAGCTCGCCCACGCGCTCAGCCGCGCGCTGCCCGGCTTCCGTCGCCGCCTTGACCGCTGCGACATCGCCGCGAACGATCGCCGTGACGTAGCCGCCACCGATCTTCTCATAGCCGACCAGCTCGACGCGGGCTGCCTTCACCATTGCATCGGCCGCTTCCACCATGCCGACAAAGCCCTTCGTCTCGATCATTCCAAGTGCGTCAGCCATTTCTCTTTCCTTTTCTTCTTCAGTCTCTGGCCTGGCCAGAGCACCACAGGTTCAGTCTTGCGTGAGGTCTAGCGCTCGCTTCGATGCCGGCACTAGCGCTTGCCGGGGGAAACTGGATCGAGCCGCGTCGTCGACTTACTTGTCGACGAACTTGCCGAACTCGCGACCGGTGACCGATTCGAGCGCGGCCGTAGCCGCCGCTGCGGCGGCATCGATCTCGGCCTCTGAGCCCGACATGTACAGACGGCCAAAGGCTCCGAACGGCGTCACCGAGACCAGGAACACGCGCGCCGCTTTTTCGGCTTCGTTCGCCGCAAACGCGACGTAGCCGGCAGGCTCGGTCTCCAGGATGAACAGCGACTGTCCCGGCAAGATCATCATGCCGGCGGAGCCGCGGTTGATGATCTGCGCCTGATACGGTTCGACGGCGCGGATGATCTGGTTGGTCAGCACGCGCGGCTTGTAGCGATCTTCCTCTTTGACGCCAAGGTGAGAAAGAATCGCCGCCCCCGCCGATCGCACCTCGCCCTGATCGAAGTCGTGGACTTCCAGCAGACCGTAGGCGCGCTCGACCACTTGGATGGCCGGCGTGACCTTGGTGGCTTTGAGGGCCACGTCGGTGACGCGGTTGATGGCGATGCCGGGAGCGATCTCGACGAACAGCGAGGCCATGTGCGGCACCGGCAAGAAGCCGCGCGCCGTCTTGCCCATGAAGCTAGCAAGCTGCGGCTGTAGTGCGTCGAGGAAGGTGTAGGTTCTCAGCGTTGTCTGAGCCATTTAAAAGTTCCGAGCCGTGAAGAGCGGCCGGACCTTAACAAACCGATTCCCGCGAATCAACCGGCGAATCGAACAACCGCGCACCCCATGCGGGCCAGGGTGGCGACCCGACGGGGAGCAGCGATAAATATGAAGGCGGAAGACAGCGCGAAGGTTCGGTGCGCTGAGGATCGAGCGAGAGACTTAGGCGGGGGTCGGCGGCGCCGGCTCGGTGCTGGCAATCGGCGAGGGCAGCGGAGCAGTGAGGACGTGCGGCAGGACCTCTTCCATGCGGCTCACGAAGTGGATTTCGAGATCCGCCTTCACCTCGTCGGGCACATCGACGATGTCCTTCTGATTGCGCTCCGGCAGGATGACGCGCTTGATCCCGGCGCGGTGCGCGGCCAAGAGTTTTTCCTTGATTCCACCGACGGGCAGCACGTTACCACGCAGCGTGATCTCGCCAGTCATGGCGACATCGGGGCGCACCGGGATGTTGGTCAGCATCGAGGTCAGCGCGACAAACATCGTCACACCCGCCGAAGGACCATCCTTGGAGATAGCACCCGCCGGCACGTGAATGTGCAGGTCGGCCTTCTCTAAGAAGTGCTCGTCGATGCCGTAGGTCTTGGCGCGCGCGCGAACAAACGAGGTCGCGGCCTGCGCCGATTCCTTCATCACATCGCCAAGCTGACCGGTCAGCATCAGGCTGCTCTTACCCGGCATGCGCGTCGCTTCGATGAACAGGATGTCGCCACCGACCGCCGTCCAGGCCAGACCCGTTGCCACGCCGGGGACCGCGGTGCGCTCTGCGACTTCGCTGATGAACTTCTGGGGGCCCAGGAAGTCGGCGACCTTCTCGGCGGTGATCTCGACCTGATCCTTGGTCTCGCCTTCGGCCACCTTGACCGCGACGCCGCGGCAGACGCTTCCGACCTCGCGCTCTAAGCTGCGCACGCCGGCCTCGCGGGTGTAGCTGTCGATGATCTCGCCGATCGCGGGGTCGGCAAACTGGATCTGCGCCCCGCTCATGCCGTGCTCTTCGATCTGCTTGGGGATCAGGAACTGGCGCGCAATCATCAGCTTCTCGCTGCGCGTGTAGCCCGGGATCTCCAGGATCTCTAGACGATCGCGCAGCGCCGCGGGGATCGGGTCGAGGATGTTCGCCGTCGCGATGAACATCACGCGCGACAGATCGAACGGCACCTCCAAGTAGTGATCGGAGAACGTGTTGTTCTGCTCGGGATCCAAGACCTCCAGCAGCGCCGAAGACGGGTCACCGCGGAAGTCGTGTCCCAGCTTGTCGATCTCATCGAGCACGAACACCGGGTTGTTGGTGCCCGCTCGCTTGATGCCCTGGACGATACGCCCGGGCAGCGAGCCGACGTAGGTGCGACGGTGACCGCGAATCTCGGCCTCGTCGCGCACACCGCCCAGCGAGACGCGCACGAACTTGCGCCCGACCGCCTTGGCAATCGACTTGCCGAGCGAGGTCTTGCCAACACCCGGCGGCCCCACCAAGCACAGGATCGGCCCCTTCTTGTCGGCCTTGAGCTTGCGAACCGCCAAGTATTCCAGGATGCGCTTTTTGACCTTCTCTAGATCGTAGTGGTCGGCGTTGAGGATGTTGCGCGCCTCGCCGATGTCGATCTTGTCTTCGGTGCTGATCGACCAAGGCATCTCGACCAGCCACTCTAGATAGGTGCGCGTCACCGTGTACTCGGCCGACGAGGGCTGCATCGCCTTGAGCCGATCGTACTGCTTGAGCGCCACCTTCTCGACGTCGGGCGGCATCTTGGCTTCGGTGATCTTGGTCTTGAACTCTTCAAAGTCGCTGCCGGCGTCATCGAGCTCGCCGAGCTCTTCTTTGATCGCCTTGAGCTGTTGCCGCAGCACGTACTCGCGCTGGTTGCGGCCCATCTCTTCCTGCACCTGCGTGTTGATCTTCTCGCGGACCTTGAGGATCTCGAGCTGGCGGGTCAGGAACTGCAGCACCTTGCGCGTGCGGGCCTTGTGCTCAAAGGTCTCGAGCACGTCCTGCTTTTCCTCGACGGGAATATCGAGGTTGCTGGTGATTAGGTCGGCCAGCTGGCCGGTGTCGTTGATGTTATCGACGAGCGACATCGCCTCTTTGGGTAGCTCGGGCATAAGCTTGATGACCCGCTTGGCGATGTCTTTGAGGTTTAGGCCCAGCGCTTCTAGCTCGACGTCGGCGCCTGTCCCCTCGGGAACCGAGGTCACGCGAGCGAGCAGGAAGGGATCGTTGCTGTCGTAGGCCTGCACGCGGATGCGCGAGACGCCCTGCAAGATGACCGAGAAGTTGTCCTTGGCCAGCTTGATGACCTTGAGGATGCGCGCCGCGCAGCCGACGCTGTACAGATCGGTCTCGCTGGGATCTTCGGTGCGGGCGTCGCAGATCGGAAGAGCACACGTCTGAACTCCAGTCACGC
>CALFYE010000161.1 GCA_937952145.1 uncultured Myxococcales bacterium | reverse complement strand
GCCCCAGCCTTACGGGGCCCTCGACGGGAGAGATAATATGTAAACACCTTCTTAGGGGCTGACCATCGTGGTTAGCGTGGCGGCGTTGTATTCCGGGATGGAGCCGTGCAGGGGATGGGCGATGTCGAAGCGGCCGCGGGCGCTGGCGGTCACGCGGAACACGTAGTATTCGCCGCTCTGCAGCAGGCCCGGCGGCACAGCGAGGCGCGTGCCCTGGGTAGTGAACTGCGCAATCAGCTTCTGCGCGGTTCCGGTGCCGGACTTCAGCGAGAGCTGGATCACGCCGACGAGGTAGACGCTGGGGCTGCCTTGCTCAGGCGGGCTCCAGCTGAGGACCGGCTGGGTGGTGACTAGCGAGGTCAGGCTCGTCGCGCTCTCGCCGTTGATTTGTAGATCCTTCACGGGGCTGATCGGCGGGGCCACGGGAGCGCTTTGGAAGGCGGCAAGCGGTGCGATGTAGGTGATGGCGGCCGAGACTTTCACGCCGCTCGTCGCGCCCGGCACTGTGTAGGTCGATGAAAACGTCGAGCCGGCATAACCGAACAACCCGTAGCTTGCGGGGAAAGGATTGCCGAAGCGAACCTGGCTCAGCGTGACGTCGCTTGTGCCGCTTCCGGAGTAGGACAAGAGGTCGGCCGAGTTGGTGTAGAAGCCGTAGCCGAGCGAGCTTCCGCCGAGCAGGGCACAGACGTAGAGCGCGTGCGTGCCGGTGGCGTTGAGCAGGGTCGCCGGGCCGGTCTGACTGCGCAGGGCCGCGAACTGCGAGCGTCGATAGTCGAAGGAGACGCTGGTCAGCGGCGGCTGGGAAAAGGGGGTTCCAGTGCTGCTGATCGTAGTCGTGCCACCGTTCGTCATGTCGAAGGCAGGTCGTACAAGGGCGCGGCTGACCGAGAGGACTTCCGTGCCGTCCACCGTCGCTGTGGGATGCAGCTGAAGGACGTACAGTCCATCGCCGCGCGCCGCGCTGAGGAGCGGCTGGCCAACAAAGCTCTGTGTCACGCTCAGCGTTGTCGAGCCCACTGCGGGGCTGCTGCTGCCGTAGAGGTAAAGCTCATTGTCCGACGAGTAGTAAAGCAGGCTGTCGGTCGCGGTCCACGTATCGAGGCCGCTTACGCCACCCCAGCTGATCGCGCTGCCCGTCGAGCCGCTGACCACGTCGGAACGCTGGCCCGAGTACTGGCCCAGATCGAGGGTGCTCTCCGTCGAGTAGAAGTATTGATGGGCCGGCGTCTCGCTGGCCGAGTACAGGTGCAGGTAGTACGGCACGCCCAGCGGCACCGAGGGCACCTGGAACTGGCCATCGCTGCTGCCGCTGCCAGCGTAGGTCGTAAAGCCGCTGCTGCCCCGCGTGGGCACGATCGCCTCGACCGTGGTGGTGCTGAGATCGACGGCGCGATCGCTGCGCACCGCAGGATCGGTGATGTGCGTGCGGATGCGGTTCCCGCTGATCGTGCCGATGCGCGGGGCAAGATCCGGTGCCTCGGTCCCGGCGTCGAGCGGGCTGTCGCTCTCACCCGCTGCTGGGCAGGCGGTCAGGCCCAGACCCGTGAACAGGGCAAAGATCGATATGGCGGTGCGACGTGGACGGCGGCTGGCGGCTGGCGACATGGCGGTGCGGCTCCTTCAGTCCTTTGGACACGCATGCTCTGCTGAACGGGCAAGCCCGATGGAAAACAGGCGCCCGGTTCGGCCTAAGCGGCAGTGGCTGCGGTCTTCGCCGGGCTTCGCGCAGTCCTTTCGCGCGGGGCTCCGCCGGGTCGGGGGGCTGGGCCTCGGGCCGGCGACGGCACCTTTTTTGCGACTAACGCAGGATGGGAAACTCGCCCCCGACTGCAAGCGATCTTCCCATCGGAGCCCCTATGAACAGTCCTACTCTCTCGTCGTGCCGCGCCGCATCCGGAGGTGCAGCGGTGCTTTTTTTGGCGGCGCTTCTCTCTGTGGGGGGCTGCCACTCCTATCTGGGGGAGGTCATCCGCTGGAACATGTTGCAGCCGACGCCGCACTTTCAGCCGGCCGCGCCGACGCTGGATGTGGCCCGCCTGCTGGCTGCCCCTCCGGCGTGGGTGCGGCTGGGGCATGCGACGACGCTGGTCTCGACGCCGGCAGGTCTTTTGGTGACCGACCCGCTGCTCTTCGATCGCATGCATGCCTTCCTGGGGTTTGGGCCGCGACGGATAACACGGCTGCCCGCGGTCGATGTGAAGAAGCTGCCGGTGCGGGTGATCGTCATCTCGCACAACCACGCCGATCACTACGAGCCGTCGTCGATTCTGCAGTTCAATCTCAAGGATGTGCTGCTGGTGCTGCCGCGTGGCATTCCGCTCAAAGATCAGCAGCGCTTTGTGCGCGCTGGCGCCCGCGTCGAGGTCTTGAGCTGGGGCGGCTGGGACGGCACGCTGGCCGCGGCGGTGAGCGGAGAGCTACGCATCCGTGCCCTCCGCGTCAACCACTGGGGGACTGACTGCAGCCCCGATGCTTACTGCGCCAACGGCTACGCGATCGAGGCCCCGGGCTTCCGCTTCGCCTACTTCGGCGATACCGCAGAGCTGGACTTTGACGACGATCGCGGCTCGGACTTCGATCTCTGCCTGCTGCCGATTGGCGCCAATACCTACATCGAGAATCACGTCACCCCGCGCCAGGCTTGGGCCATCCATACCGCCGCCCGGTGCCGTCACACCACGCCAATCCACTGGGACACCTTCATCGATGAGCCGCGTCCCCGCTATTGCGCATCAACCGCCGAGTGGCGTCGCTGGGTTGACGAGCCGCTGTGCGGCTTGGTCTTGCAAGCACAGGCCAGAGGCCGGCTGGCCGAGCTTTCCTGCAGCGGCATTGGCGTCGTCTGCACCCCTGAGCTTTCGGGGATTGACGAGGCCTTCCTAAAACGGTGTCAGGAGCTGGCCAAAGGTCCGCACCTGCGCTATCGCAATCAGTTCGAATAATCCGCGCTGTCGTTGTCGTCGTCGTCGCCGTCGTCGTCGTCGTCACCGTCATCATCGCCGCCGCCATGATCGTCGTCGCTGGCGTCGACCTCGGACACCGAGCCGTCG
>CALFYE010000160.1 GCA_937952145.1 uncultured Myxococcales bacterium | reverse complement strand
CCCCCCCCCCCGGCTGACGCGGCGCATGGGGTCGTCCACACGCTCTTCCGTGCTGCCGGGCATCGCGGTCTGCTGTTCAATGCGGGCGACGTCATACATTCGCCGATTCTAGACGTCGGCCACGCAACGGGCGAGGTCGACGGCGTTGATCGGCATGCCCAGACCAGACGATCTGGTGCGCAACTTGGTCCGCGCGCTCTACATCTTCACTGACCTCCCGCCAGGCCACTGGCGCATGCTGATGGCGCAGAGCAACACGCAGTCGATGTCGAGGCGCATCGGGCTTTGGCGGATGCCTAGTCGTCGCGAAATTTACGCGGCTGAAGCGCCACTGTCGTCCGTGTGCATCCATAAGCATAGGGAAAGCCGCTTCCCCCATCTTATATTGCTGAGCGGCGCGCCTGCGGCGACGCTGAAAAAACAAAGGGGAGAGGGATGCGGAGATCAACCGCTGCGCCAGTCGGCGCCGCATTGCTGGCGGTGGCCGCTGGCGCACAGGAAACCCCGGCGGCCCAGGCGAAAGTCATGCGCGGCGGCAAGATTGCTCACATTGATATGACGCCCGTAGGTAGCGACAAGACTGTTACGATTAGGGCTTCCCTGGACAGGTTTGCGACGTAAATGGATCGCGCTATCGCTTGCCAATCTGCCATAAGATGAAGATCGCCGCATGGTTGGACCTCGCTGCCTCGACATGGCCGCCCGTCGCCGCAGACCACACGTCCTGGCCGCAGTCCGACCGCCCCGCGATGACAGAGTCCATCGAACTAGCGCAGAAGTCTGGCTGCAAGCGCTGCAACGAAGGCCGGCCGTGCGGCAATGCCTACATCAGCAAGAATGCGACGTGCAAGAGCCCGCCGGGGTGCGCGTGTGAGGCGAAATTAGCTATGACCGATTTCGACCGCGTGATGGGGCCTTTGCGGGAAATACAACTGCGTCGCTTTCCGGATAAAGCTCGAAGTGAATTGCGTCTTTCTTTCGGCGGACCCGACCACACGGAGTCCATTGAGTTCGAAATGTCGGACGCTGCGGTCGTACGACTTCTCGCCTTCCTGCAGGAGTTGGGACCGTATGATAGCCAAACTCCTCCCAGCGACTCCAAGTCCGTCATTAATCGCCGTCTTATGTGGTTTTCGGTGATCGACGGCGGGAAGAAGTGACCTTGCCCATGCTTACAATCGCTCCCGACCTTAGCCAAGGCCGGGCGATTCTGTACCTCAAGCGGGGCGAATGTCCAGGCCGGCGCAGTTTGGCTGAGTTCAACCAGAAAGATTGACGATCCGGGGAGGCAGGAATCCCAAAAGAGAACTTTCGTCATCTCGGCTTGATGGACGGTGCACCCGCGCGTGACGCTGGGAAAAACGAGGGTGGTGTCGGGTGGCGGCGCTGGTTCTTTTGCTCTTGCTGTGGCTTACGATCGCGATCGGGGCAGGCGCAATCGCGAGTTCAAAGGATCGGTCATTCTTCGGCTACTTGCTCCTTGGGCTGCTGTTCCCTCTGGTCGGCCTGATTATCGCGATCGGAATAGCGCCGCGGCTGGCCGATGAACGAGAGCCCTCAATGTCGTTTGGTGAGCTGCTTCCTTGGATAGTCCTGGGTGCCGCGGGAGTTGTCGTGATGCTGTCGCTGACGTCGAAGGCATGACGCACAGCAGACGTGAGGACCCGATGCAGGTATTACGGCAAGCAGCTTTAGCGCTGGCAGTAATGGCGACACCCGCCGCGGCATCCGGCGGGCTAGAATGCTCGATCAAGGACAAGTCTTTGCGCTTCGCTGTGAATGCGGGCGTAACGCGCGGCATGGGCAGCCCTTCATTCGATTTCAGGGGGAAGCTGGAAGTACTCGACAAAGTCGTCGCGCTGGACTTACGCGATGTCACCTTCGATGGCGGTGACCGGCCGCAATACTGGTTGGATGGCAAGGAACTACGTCTGCTCCTCTATAAGGAGCGTGGAGCCGACAAGCCGTTCGGATCGGTCGAGCTGGAGATTCGCACCAAGGTTGCAGGTGGTAACGACTCCGGCGTCTTCAGAGACTCGTATAAGTTGTCAGTGTACGACTTGAGTGGGGACGATAGCAGGGCAGGCAAGACGACGACATTTGCGGGAAAAGTCGCCTGCTTCTCTGGGTGATGGCGGATCAGCGATCGCCACACCCCTCGCATTTCTTGGTATACCCCATCAACCTCGATTGAACCGCCGGTCGTCGATCGTACGAGACTGATCGTGCCTCTGTTGGAGCGTTCCAGCGCTGCGGATTTGGGACGCTGTGCTATTTCTTCCATTTTCTATCGGAAGTAGCTTGTGGGAAGCTGTACAGTGAGCGGTATGGTCGCATACGCGACCCGTCCCATCTCCGACTTGGTCGCCTACTGCCGTCGCGTCTCCGACCTGACCCGCCTGCTGGCCGAGCACGTTAACCTGCTGTTTGACCGGGCGAACGACAACGCGCTTCAGTGAGCGTCCGCATAAGAACGCCAAACCCACTTTCGGCAACGTCCGTTGACCCAGCTCGGCCCCTGCATAGGTTGCAAACTGTCGGCCCAGTTCCCTTGGGCTGGCCACAAATCTCCGCCCGAGTTTTAGGGAGGCAGAGGGGAGACGGAGGCCCGGCAACGGCCTCCGTCTCTTTTTGGAAATCGACCAGCACCAGGCCCGTTTGCCGCCTTACACCGCGCAATTCCTGCCGCCCCAATCCGTTTTCGCCAACCTTCGTTGACGTCGCTGGTCTGTCCGCACTAGCCCAGTCGTCTGCCGGTCTGACAGATGCCGGTTGCGTATCTCCGGTTTGTCCCCACGTCGGCCGGAGTGGGGAACGGAGGTGGCACCCGCCATCTCCGTTTCTTTTTTGGAAATCGACCGGCACCAAGCGCGTTTTCCCGCCTAGAGACTTTCCGAGGGAAATTGAATCGGAGGGGATTCTCCTTAGGGTCGGATTGTGATTCAACCTGCTGCCTGGGCTGGAGGCCAGCAGGGATGGCGCGAGCCTATTTTTCGGACCTGCGGGAACGAGTGGTGGCGGCTGTCGGCGATGGGCAGTCGTGCCGCGAGGTGG
>CALFYE010000159.1 GCA_937952145.1 uncultured Myxococcales bacterium | reverse complement strand
CGGATCGATTGCAGTTCAGCCTCTCTCTGGGGCTATGTCACACGGTGTGAGGTCGCTTGGAGTCTCGCTCATCGGTGAAGAAGCTATGCGGATGGGTTGCGGACATGATGCGGACAGATTCGCGATGAAGCTATTTGCAGGGCGAAGCGGCCCAAAAGCCGGGCCGAATTCGCTAGGGGCTACATAGCACAGCTGTGACTACATGCCAAACAACCGCGCCTCGTTGAGAGAGTAGCTACTTGGATTCCCAAGGGCTTCCTGAGTTTGGGGAAGGATTGCCCTCGCTTCAGCGACAGGTCTTTACTCACTACCAACGAGGGAGTGATAGGCGATCTCCGGGGAGAGATCGGTTATCAAGTGCCGACAGGGAACGGCTGAGGGACTTGATGGGTTTGGTGAACTCACTCCGAGTGTGGAAAGCGCCATTGGCCCGCCCGAGACCTTTCGGCGACGAGGGTGACAGTGCCGCGGAAGTGACGGGCCGCGCTCCTTCGTAAGCGCCAGCAGAGGAACCGCACAGCATGGAGCATGATCGAGCCGCGGGCGCCGGTCTGTCGGCAGCGGCCCGCAGGAGCACCTTGCATGCGGTTACGGAGATTCCACGCTGCGCTCACTCACTCGACGCAACGATCCCAATCTGGCCGCGCAAAGCAAACTCCCTTACGAAACCTCAGGAATGCTCGTGTCACCTGTCACTCAATTATTCTCCGCTCCAGCCATTATCCAGCAGTAGACTAGGGCGCGCTGCTCTGCAGAGAGCGGAGTCCAGAAGTTCTCCGCTCCCAGCGGCATGGGGAAGCCACGGGAATGGTCGGTGGGAAGCAGGTTGTCGAGCTTGTGCCAGAGAAAGCTGGAGAGCGGCTCGCCCGGCTTGACCCGCTGCAGCGTGGGCGCTGCCATTGCCTGACGACCGACCAGGTTGGTGTAGGCAGCCGCCCCCGTCAGATTCAGCTCGCCCGCATAGGGGGCGCTGAGATGACAGCCATACCCTTCGCAGTTTGGCAGGATCTGCCTACGAATCGCGAAAAAGGATGTCGGACCGCTGCAGCTCACAGTCGCCAGGTCCGGGAGCTCGCTGGGGTCCTGGCCGCCGTCAGCGGTTGAGGCGGGGCTGTGCGTGCAAGATGTCAGGCAGGTCGCCAGGCAGGTCGCCAGTATCCTTGTCAGCTCAGGCCCGCCAGTTAGGGGAGTGATCCGTGCACGGGGTCTTTTGCGCATAGAGGCATGATACGCGCCCAGCGTCGTCTACGCGTCTGAAATAGCCGCCCCCCGGATCTGGAACATCCGGAACCAGTCAGAGCATGGGAGCGGCCGCCGGTCCGGTCAGGCGGGCCGCTGTTTTTAGCGCGTGCGACGATTCGGCGGCCGGCCGGCGCCCCTTCCTACCTGCGCCAGCTGCAGTCGGCAGCGCGCCGTAAGGGCGCCGCCGACTGATGTGCTTCTAGACGACCCGGGGACGCGGCATAGGCCGGCTTGAGGGAGTTCATGCGTCCGCGGTACCCCTGCAACAGCCCCGCTCTACGGAGCACCCTCCCCAAGATGTAATGCAGATTCACGGCACGGACGCCTTGACGAAAGGCGCCATTGTCGCCGAAGGCAGAGTCTCCAAGCACGATGCCAGGGGGAATCCCATCGGCCTGCGCACGCTGGAGCATTTCGAGCGTCAGCGCGGGCTTGGTCGCAAACTGCACATCGGCGGGAATCTGCGCTTCTTTACGGTACTGGGGATCGTCGGCCCACTTTGGTCCCAGATACAGCGTCATGTCGATGGGCAGATGCGCATACTGTGTGGCGACGACCAGGGAGGGAGCGACCTGACAATTGGCGACTTTGCCTAGGGCGCCGCAGTACTGGCGCTGCACGCCGACGGAATGATTGCCGCTCTTTGGAAAGGAAGTGTCGTCGCAGATCCAGGCCTGCACGGGAGCACGGCGAGTCATGGCCGCCAAGGCGTAGCGAGCGGCGATGCGGCGGACTTGCAGATCGGGCCAAGGGGCGTCGGCGACAAAGTTCTGCAGACGATGGTGAAGGCGCTCGGCCGTTTTGGGAGCGTCGGTGAGCGAAGAGGCAATGGGCTCCAGGGATTTGCGCTCGATTTCACTCATCAAGCCGATGGCATAGGAGGCAAAGCAGTGACGCTGCCGACTGTCCCACAGGACCTTGCCGAGCTGATCGAAGTAGGCAGCGAGGCGAGTTTCGACGGCGGAACTTGCATCGGGAAGAGGCAGCATGAGGTCTGCAGATCTCAGAATTCGCCACTACACAAATATTGCCTTAGAGTCCGCTTGCTCTGGGAGGAGGAAGCCCTAGGCTTGGATTGCAGGCTCAGCCCAGCGTGGCGACGGCCGACGCTTCTCGAGGATCACAGGGATGCCGCCGTCTGGAAAAATATTGAACCCGCGCCAGATCCCACGTACTGGGCGCGAGGAGATCAATCGTAGCGTCACGCGCCGGAGCGCCTGAGCGACGACAATCCTCAATTGATATTCTGCGAAGGCCATCCCCAGGCAGCGGCGTACACCGACACTGAAGGGGTAGAACTCGAACTGCCCTGGGCTGCGCGAGAGGAAGCGCTCGGGGCGGAACCTCTCCGGATCGGGCCAAATCTTAGGACAGCGATGCGTGAGATAGATGGACGGCTGGACTACGGTTCCTTTAGGAATCTCATAGGCGCCTATTTGAATGGTGCGGCGCGTGATGCGGGCGACCGAATTGGCGACGGGATTGAGCCGCATTGTTTCATTAATCGCAGCCTTTAGGTACTTGAGCTCACCGATACGGCTCGAATCAATCGGGGCGTCTCTGAAGGTCTGCTCGGTCTCTTCTCGAATTCGCTCGACCACATCCGGATTGCGTAATAAATGGTAGAAGACCCAGCTCAGCATAATGGACGTTGTTTCGGCGCCTGCGATAAGCAGGGTCAAGAGCTCGTCTAGCAGGTGCTGTTCGCTCAATTGTTGACCGCTCTCATCCCGAGCGTGAGCGAGCATGGCTAAGATATCCGTGCGGCTCTGCGCATCTTGTTGGCGGCAATGTCGGATGTCTTCGAGCAGCAATGCCTTGAGCGAAGCAGTACAGCGGGCAAAGGAGCCCCACGGGCGCGGCACCCAGCGCATCAATCCGGTGCCTGCCGGCTGTGCCTGCTGCTCCACGAACTTGCGGATCTGGGCACCCCCAAACACGAATCCGGCCGCGAACAAGAGCGCATCCGTGCCCTCATTGAGGTATTGGAAGAGCAGCGGGCGGATGTGCGCGATACGCTCGGTTTTCTCGGCGCCGAAGACGCAACGAAGGATCACATCCTGCGTGAGAAGTTGTACCTTGTCGAAGATGCGAAACGGAGTCCCGGTCGGCCAACCGTTGATATGAGCGTCGGCGATATTGCACATATGGTTGCCGTAAGATTTCAGCCGCGGCCCATGCATGGCGGGCATCATAAGATTTCTCTCGGCCTGGTGGCGCTCTTCATCGAGGAAGAGGATCGAATAGTCGCCAAGCAGGAGGAACTTGAGGGCATCGTTAGCGTGGCTGAAATCATCACGCCTCGCCGATAGAATCGCTCTATTGTCCTCCGGATCACTGAAGAAGACTATGGGTGGATACCTTGGAAGACGCATGGTGAAACTTGCGCCATATTTCTGATAGCAGCGGTCCAGGAGCCCAAGAGGGTCCTT
This sequence comes from uncultured Myxococcales bacterium, assembly GCA_937952145.1. GTDB lineage: Bacteria > Myxococcota_A > Polyangia > Palsa-1104 > JAEUJZ01 > JAEUJZ01. Next base: position 15,874 of record CALFYE010000159.1, on the reverse strand, counting down.
GTTCAGATGATAAAGTTGGACAACGGGCGAGCTCGTAGGTCCGGGAGGCAAGAGCGGCATTTGTGTCCTTTGGCTAGGTTTCCATCGGGTGGCGCGATGAGAAGAAGTATTCAGAGGATCCTTTACATCGGCTTGCTGGCGTAGAGTATTTGATACTGGTCAAGGGCTGGCTTGACCTGGACGCGAAAGCCACGGGCCTCAAGGAGTGAGGTGATCGGTTCGCGCTCCTCCGGAGCATGGACCTCGATGACGATGCGTCGGATCTTGGCAAAGTCCGACTCGGTGATTCCCTTCAGGATCGGCAGCTCGGATTTCTCGACGTCGATCTTCAGCAGATCGATGCGATCGAGCTTTTGCTCAGCGATGATCTGCGACAGGGTCTTTAGCCGGCACGTCACCGCTTCTTTTTGCACCGTGCTTTCCATGATCTTTTTCGAGATGAGCGGCTGTAAGAACGGCAATAGGCGGCAGATGAGATAGACCGCTGGCTGATAGGCGCGCAGGAGGGACATGGCGCCCTGCCGTTCGACCATGGCGTGCAGCTCGGCGTCGCGATCCTCGACAGACGACAGGGCCGGCACATTGCGATAGAAATACAAGCGTGCCTGGCGCTCGCCATCCGACAGGCCGAAGTTGAACAGGCGAACCTGCGATGCAGCGGCATGCGCTTTCACATTCGCCTGCAGCGCATCGAACTGGGCAGGCATTGGCTCGAAAGCATAGATGATCGGCTTGCGCTCGGCCCGCAGACTCTGGATGTACAAGGAGAAGAGGCCGACGTGAGCTCCCGCGTCGACGACGACGGCATCAGGTGGAAGCTCGAGTCCATCGTCGCCATCGAAGATCTTATTCCTCCAGATCTCTTCGATGATGGCCCGCGTCTCCTTCTTATTGATATAGAACAACTTGCCGATGGGAGGGAACGAAGCGGTCTGTACGAGCGGGTGCATAACTAGAGCCCTTTCTTATCAAGATGGGGTGGCATTCTGGCGATGCGTGATCCACGCCTATGCATCGCCTATGCCTGGCGTCAGGGCTGGCGTATCCGGTCCACGCACCGAGGAGGCGCGGCGCCGCACCGGAGTTTTCGTGTCAGTGGACAGGACGGCTGACATGTCAGCGGATAGGGCGGCTGACATGTCAGCGGATAGGGCGGCTGACGTGTCAGCCGGCTTGGCAATTGTCGCGCACCGACCTGAGCTTCGGGAGTCCGTCGGAGCACGTAGCTCAAAGTAGCGAAAGACCTCGGAAATTGCCTGGCACGTGGAGTGCAATTACGGGAGTCATGCCGACGCAATCCATACATAAAGTCGCCCCCGGTCCTGCTCCTATTCCGGTTTTGGGAAATGCCCTGACTTTCGGAAAGGATCCACGCCTCGCGCTCATGCAGTGGGCCAAGGAGTACGGCCCGCTGGTGCGATTCCGCCTCGGGCCCATGCTCGCTCACTCCGTAGCGCACCCGGACGCGGTGAAGCACATCCTCCATGACAATAACGACAACTATAAGAAAGCGCCGCGCATGGCCTTCCTGAGTGACTTTCTGGGGCAATCGCTGCTCACGATGGAGGGCAACACTTGGCAGCGGCGGCGGCGGCTTGCCCAGCCCGCTTTTGCGCGCGAGCGGCTCGGAGAGCTTTCGCGCATGATGGCCGACTGCGCCCAGGATCTGGTCGCGCGCTTGCAGACTCACGTTGAGAAAGGTCAGCCCTTCGACGTGGCTGCGGAGATGACGGGTATGACGCTCCGCGTCGCGGGCCAGACCCTGTTCGGTGTCGACCTGGGCACCTCCACGACGGATGTTGGGCGCGCCCTGCCGATCATTTTGGCTCACATCCTCGGGCGGTTAAACGCCGTCATCCCGATGCCGCTGTGGCTACCCACTCCGGCGAATCGCCGGTATCACGCCGCGGTGCGCGGACTCGATGAGCTGGTCTTCGGACTGATCCGCTCCTTTCGCAGCCGACGCATGGAGCCGACCGGTCTCATGGCGATGCTCATGAGCGCGCGGGACCAGGACACCGGAGAGGGCCTCACCGATGAGGAGCTACGCGACGAGATGATGACGCTCATTTTCGCCGGACACGAGACCACGGCCAGCGCGCTGTCATGGACCTTTTGGCTGCTTGCTCAGCATCCCGAAGCGGTGCGCCGCATTCGTGAGGAAGTCTTCGCCGCCTGTTCTGCCAGGCCTCCTTCCGGCGAGGATCTGCCCGCCTTGCGCTACACCCAGAACGCCGTGAAAGAGGCGATGCGATTGATGCCGCCCTCTTGGGGGATCGCGCGCATGCCCATCGCGGACGACGAAATCGATGGCTGCCAGATCCCTGCGGGCTCGCTCGTGATCCTTGCCGCGTGCGTGACGCACCGCGATCCGGTGTCCTGGGAGAATCCGGACGCCTTCGATCCGGACCGCTTCAGTCCCGAGCGTTCGGCCCAGCGGCATCGTATGGCCTATTATCCGTTCAGCGGCGGCCAGCGGGTGTGCATCGGCAGTCACTTTTCCATGATGGAAGCGACGCTGATCGTCGCGGCCCTCATGCAGCGCTACGACCTCCGGCTCGACCCCGCTCGGCCGGTGCAGATCGAGACCTCGATGACCTTGCGCCCCAAGGGCGGGCTTTGGATGACGCTGCACAGTGCTCCTTCACGGACGACCAGCGTGGAGCGGAGCCGCGCGCCGGAGACTGCAGGCATTGCCGAATCCCTGAATCGCTACGTGAGCCATTCCGTGGAAGCGGGGGGAGGCTGAGATGAGCGCACTCCGCGAAAGCGTTGAGCCTGTCGCTGCGCCGAGCTCCCCCAAAGAACCGCGCTTGGTGCCGGGACGTTTTCTCCTCGGCTTGGGACCAGACATTCTTTCGCGGCCGCTCGACATGCTCACCGAGCTTGGCCAGCTCGGCGACGTAGTTCGCTTTCGCCTCCCGGGGATGCGGGCGGTCCTGGTCAACCATCCCGACCTCATTCGGCGTGTCTTCCAAGAATACAAGACGTACGACAAGCAGATGCGCTCGTATCGGCGGTTCGCGCTGCTCCTCGGCGAAGGGCTGGTGACAAGCGATGGCGAGCATTGGCTCCGCCAGCGTCGCATCGCGCAGCCGGCGTTTCATCGTCAGCGCATCGCCGGTTTCGGTGAGATCATGGTCCGGCTCACGCAGGGAGCAGGCGATGACTTTGCTGCGCGAACCGGCAGAGGCGAGCCAATCAACGTCGTGTCGGAGATGGCGCGGCTCACGCTCTCAATCCTGTGCGAGGCGATGCTCGGCGGCGATGTCCCCGACGATACAGAGACCCTCGCTGTCGCGTTCAACGAGGTGATTAAGTACCTGGTCGAGCGCCTCAATCAGCTCTTTTATCTGCCGCTCTGGGTACCGACCCCGGCGAATCGACGTTGCCGCGCCGCTCTCACCTCGCTCAACGAGGTCGTCTACCGCATGATCGCGCGGCGGCGCGCAGAGAAGGTCGAGCGGCTCGATCTCCTTTCGATGCTGCTGCACGCGCGCGACGCGGACACGGGCGAGGGCATGAACGATATCCAGCTCCGGGACGAGGTGGTCACCATGCTCCTCGGTGGTCATGACACCACTGCGAACACGCTGTCCTGGGCGATCTGCCTGCTCGCGCAGAACCCGCGCACCCAAGAGCGACTCCACGCGGAGCTCAAAGCGGAGCTCGGCGGACACGCTCCGACGTCAGAGGATCTCACCCGGCTGCCGTTTTTGCGGATGGTGATCGACGAGACGATGCGGCTCTACCCACCGGTGTGGCTGTTGGCACGCAACGCGGCGCGCGACGACGATCTCGGAGGGTATCCGATTTACAAGGGGGACGCCGTGTTCGTAAGCCCCTGGGTGGTCCACCGCTTGCAATCTCTATGGGACGCGCCGGACGAGCTCCGACCGGAGCGGTTCTCATCGGAGTTAGACGCCGAACGGAGCCGCTACGCGTTCTTCCCGTTCGCCGGAGGCCCACGGCAGTGCATCGGCAATACCTTCGCCCTGATGGAAGCGCGGCTTGTGCTCGCAACGCTGGCGCAGCGCTATCGCTTCCGCCTTGCGCCGGGCTCCGTCGTCGAGCCCGAGCCCATCATGACATTACGGCCGAAGGGCGACGTGAAAGTATATCTGCAGCCGGTTTAGCGAGGAACGAAGATGCATACGCGAACTAGCGAGGTCAGGCTGCACGACGGGACGCGTGCCACCTGTTTGAAAAAAATCGAGGCGCTCGTGCTCGACAGCCACATCGACGGCTACTTCCAGCACGGCATCCGCGTGAGCCAAGGCGACATCGTGTTTGACGTCGGCGCCAACATCGGGCTCTTCGGTCTGCGTACGCTGCAGCGCTGTCAGGGCCAGGTTTCGGTGTTCGCGTTCGAGCCGATCCCGGCCACTTTCAGCGCGCTGTCTGCAAACGCCCAGAGGTTCGGGGCCGATCGCTGGCATGCGTTCCCGTTTGGCCTGTCGAGCCGCAGGCGGCGTGCCAGCTTCGTCTATTATCCCGCGAGCCCGGCGATGGCGACCTCCTATCCGGAGGCGTACTCCAACCCTCCAGAACTTTTCTATAAGAGTGTGCAAGGGACCGCCAAGAACGCGCCGCCTGCGCTGTGGTGGATGCGCCTTTTACCGTCGCCGGTATGCGCGCTCATCGCCAAGAGTCTGCGCGCGAACGGCCAGCGGGTGGAGTGCGAACTCCGTACTATTTCCGACGTCATGGCGGAGCATGGCGTGCCGCGGATCGATCTTCTCAAGATCGACGCAGAAGGGGAAGAGCTGGAGGTACTCCGCGGCATCGAGCGCGCCGATTGGCCGAAGATCCGCCAGGTCGTCGTCGAAGTGCACGACGTCGATGGACGCTTGAGCGACATCACGGCGCTGCTCCGCGAGCACGGCTTTCGCGACGTGGTCATTGACAAGGAGCGAGCGTTTGACGCCCTTCCCTTCTGCAACGTGTACGCGCTGCGATGAACCTTCCGCAGACTGGAGTTTTATCAAAATGGACACCGTTGACGGACCGTTCGGTCTTGGGCGAGTCGAGGCGGCGGAGACGCTGCGCCAAAGAGCCTTTGCGGCCGGGTTCGATCCGGCCTACTGGTATCCCGTCGAATACGATCTAGCGCTCAAGCCCGGTCAGGTGATCGAGATCAAGTCCACCTTCGGTTCGCTGGCACTGTTCCGGGGCCGCGATGGGCGCGTGGGTGCGGTCGAGAACCGCTGCGCGCACCGCCAGGTCAAGCTGTCACACGGAAAAGTCGAAGACTGCCGGCTGACCTGTCCCTACCACGGCTGGTCGTACGAAACCGATGGCCGACTCTCGGCAATCCAGCACGAGCTGTTCGGAAAGAACTTTCCCGCGGTGCGGCTGCGGAGCTATCCGGTACAGGTTCGCTACGGCCTCATCTGGGTCTTTTTCGGCGATCCGCAGCGCGCAGAAAAGCGCCCCCTGCCGAGCATTCCCGAAATCGAGGGCAAGCACCCCTGGGTTTCTATCCCCTTGGATTTCCTGGTCCGGGCGCACCCGACGGCCATCGTGAATAACGTCATGGACTCGACCCATGTCGCCGCGCTCCATCGCACATTCCGGACGCGCACACTGCGCATCGGCAAGTTGACTCGCTGCGAGGCGCAGGGGGATCGGGTCCTGCTCAGTCATGAAGTTCGTCTGGATTCGGGGGGGCTCCTGCAGTTCCTTTTGAGCCCGCTCAAGCACTTCACGCAAGAGTCCTGCTATGAGTATCCGTACCTCTGGGTCAGCGTCGGTGGCGTCTACAAGCTGTGGAATTTCATGCTGCCCATTGACGAGCGTACCACCCGCCTGTTCCTGCTGTCGTGCGCGGACAATGTCAAGATTCCGTTTACGCCGTATGCCGCGCCAGTGCGCCTCTTGCAGCCGGCCCTGGCCGTCGCCAAGCGCTTCCTGGTCACACCGCTGTTCGTCGAAGATGTCTGGTCCTTCGAGGTCGAACAGGAGGGCTACGATAGCAACCCGCGCGCGCCGGCAGTTGATTTTCACCCCGCCATCCGGCCGTCGTACCAGCTCACGGTCCGCAAATGGGAAGAGCACCTGGCCTCGCGCCGGAGCGAGCCCGGCGTCCTCGCGCCGTTGCGATTGACGCGCGGCCAATCCTGCGCTTGAGCACTTTGGGGCGTCGCTGGCTGCCGTTATTGCGAGCTGCTCAGCGCGACGGCGACTGTGGTAGTGCCCAGCAGGCCGAAGGCGAGATCCGGCGCACCATCGCCATTCCAGTCGGCGACCGCGACCGCGAAGTTCTGTCCGGTCAGCGGGATCGTCGTGTAGTCGCCAAAGGTTCCATCGCCGAGATTGAGAGCGTAGGTTCCGAAGTTGCGACGATCGCTCGCCACCGCCAGGTCGGACGAGCCATCGCAGTCGAGGTCAGCCAACTTGACCATGCGCGCCCCATCGGTGGGATAGATGTCGGGTTTGGTAAAGCTGCCGTCGCGGCGATTGCGAAACACAGCCACGAGGTCATTGCTCGGGCTGGCCAAAAGGGCCTCGGCAAAGCCGTCGCCGTCAAGATCTCCGGCGGCTGCCGTGGTGAAGGCGATCGGCCGCGGCAGGGGCAAGGGCAGCGCCGGGCCGTAGAGCCCGTCCCCGAGTCCGAGAAACACCTCCGGCGGGCGCGTCAGGCTGAGGTAGCTCTGCACGACATCGGCGATGCCATCGGCGTTGAAGTCGCCGAGCGCCGAGAGCTGCGAGGTCGCGTCGCTCTGCGGACCGAGCGTGATCTGCACGGGGCCCTGGAGGTTTTGAAACCGCACCAGACTCGCGCCCAGCCCGAGCAGCGTCGGCGGTTTGCTCGGCCCAAGCTCGAGCGCATGGACGGAGGGCAGGGCGAAGCTCTGGTCGCTCAGATTCGGCACCGATAGACTGAGGCGGCCATCGCCCTGACCGCGCAGGAAGGTCAGCGCGGGGCTTGTGGTGCCGACCAGGACGTCCCAGTGACCGTCCCGATCCCAGTCCATGATCGCAAATGAAAAGGCATCCGCGGGGAGCTCCGTGCTGCTCGCCGCCGCGAAGCTGCCATCGCCATTGCCGAGCGCCACGCCGAGCCGACTCTTCGCCGGGTCGAGTGGGTCGTTGAGGGCGACGACGAGATCCTGCTGGCCGTCGCGGTTCATGTCGGCGGCATCGAGAAAGACGGCGTTGATAAGCCCCGGAGCGACCGGAACCATCTTCGGCTTGGCAAAGCCGAGGTGCGGCAGGTAGTAGCGTAGGAGGTCGGAGCGCGCGACGGTATCTCCCGACGGGGCGCGCAGCTTGATCAGCACGGGGCCGCAGCTCTTTGCGCGCGGCGGCGCCGTGAAGATGAGCTCGTCTTCCGACACGAGGCTGATCTGCTCCGGTGGCACGGCCGCGCCATCGATCTCGATGATGATCTGTGCACTGAACCCGTGGCCGCGCAACCGCAGGCGCTCGCCGCCTGCGCGCGAGGTCCTGGCCGGCGTCACGCTGCCAAGGGCGAGCGGCAGCTTCTCGCAGGCTTCGGTCACTTCATTGCAGCGTTCCTCGTTTGTGCAGGCCAGCGGATTGCCGATGCAGTTGCGCGGATTTTCGGCCAGCGTCCCGCTCCACAGCGACTGGCATCCACCGGCGAATAGCGCGCAAAGCCAGAAGGATGACCCGCGCCCGCGCGAGCTTGCCGAATGTGTCCCCATCGCCAGCCCGCAATCTAGCGTGAAATGGAGGCAGAAAGATACAGCCGTGCCAACGCTCAAGCGGGCGTTTCCGTTTGCGCGCGAGTCTTCATTCTTGGTAAAGCGAGGCGAGGTGCCGAATATGATGCGTTGGCTGTGGCTGCCGGCCTACTTGCTGCTTAGCTGCGATGTGCCTTCCCAGAGCACCCTAAAAAGCTGCGAGCACAGCCCCGCGGCCTGTGCACCCGACGAGTTCTGTAGCAGCATGACCAAGCTCTGCGAGACGCTCGACTGCTCGCGGAGTGCTGCCCTGTGCACGAGCAACCAATACTGCGATCCGGCGAGCCATCGCTGCCTGGCCACGACCTGCGTGCAGGAGCCGACGCGGTGCCAGGCGACCGAGGCGTGTAACCCCGTCACCGGGCAGTGCGAGACGCGCGCCTTCGTGCTCGGCCAGCCCGACGCGAAGAGCAACCTCAACCTGGCGTACGGAATGTCGGTTCCGCGGGCGGTGCTCCTTCTGCCCGGCAACGAAGGCAAGAGCAAGCTCCTGGTCGCGGACTCGAGCAACCAGCGGGTGCTCATCTGGAACGAGGTGCCCACCGTGAACCGGCCGGCCGACGCCGTGCTGGGCATGCCGGATGTTCATACCGCGAACGTCGCCGGTCCCTACGGCGGCGTCAACGAGCGCAGCATGAGCTCGCCCTGGGGGCTGGCCAGCGACGGAACCCAGCTTTTGGTCGCCGATGAGCTGCTGAATCGCTTGCTGATCTGGAACCAGATCCCCAGCCTGCCGAGCGGCGGTGAGCCGTTTCCCGCCAATGCTCTGTGGGGCCAGCCCGACTTCATCTCGAGTCTGCCCAACGCCGGCCAGCCCGCCGTGAACGGCCTGGGAGTCTCGAAGCCGCGGATCTTTGGGAACGCCCGCGTCGGATACTTCCTCGCAGACCTCCAGAACAACCGCGTGCTGGTCTTTAAGCGTGCACCGCGCAGCTTTACGGACCGCCCTGACTTCGTCATCGGCCAGCCCGACTTCACGACCAACCAGCCGAACACCACGGCCAGCGGCTTGCGGAATCCACGCGCCGTATTCTGCGACGCCACGACGCTCCTTGTCTCCGAGATCGGCAACCACCGCATCCTCGGCTTTTCGCCTCCCTTTGGCGAAAACGGGCCGACCGCGACGATGGTCTTTGGCCAGGCCGATTTCGACTCGGGGAGCGCCAACCAGGGCAACTCTTCTCCGACGGAATACTCGCTGTTCGCTCCTACCGGAATGACGGTGGTGGACGGTGCGACGCGCTTGCTGTTCGTCGCCGACCAGGGCAATCACCGCGTACTGCGGTATTCGCTGCCGAGCACGCGCGCCGACCTCGTGCTGGGGCAGGCTGACTTCACGTCCGGCAAGATCAATCGTATCGGCAGCGGCGTCGCGGCCGCCGACACCATGAGCTTTCCGATCGATGTGGTGAGCGATGGCACGCGCCTCGTGGTCGCCGATCCCAGCAACTACCGCGTGCTGATTTGGAACAGTCTGCCGACTAAGAACGGTCAGCGAGCCGATGTCGTGCTCGGTCAGCCGAGTGGAGCGAGCTGGGCCAGCAACCAGCCGCCGTCTGTGTCGGGTCTTAGCTTGCGCGAGCCCGGCAATGTTATTTCCGACGGTGTACGGCTCTTCATCGCTGACACTGGCAACCATCGTGTCTTGATCTGGAATCAGCTGCCGCTCGATGGCTTGACGCCTCCCGACGTCGTGCTCGGCCAGTCGGACTTCGCTTCGAGAATGGGCAACAGGAGCCTCTCCGCACCGACTGCAGCGACGCTGGGCTACCCGCAAGGCATCGCGATCGAAAACGGCCGTCTGCTGGTCGCCGATAGAGGCAACAACCGCATCCTGATCTGGAACCAGATCCCGACGCAGAACGGCGCTCCCGCCGACCGGGTCATCGGCCAGCCGAACTTCACCACCGCCACCGCGCAACCGGCGAGCAGCGGCCTTAACGCGCCGTACGATATCCGCTTCGAACAGGGCCGTCTGTACGTCGCGGACGCCGGCTATAACCGCATCCTTTTGTTCAGCAATCCCTTTGCCGTCGGCGCGGCGCCAGACGGCGTGCTCGGCCAGCCGAACCTCAACAGCGTCACGGGCAACTATGGCGGTCGATCGGCCAGCTCACTCGCCGGGCCGCAGGCGGTGTACTTCGTGGACGGCAAGCTGCTGGTGGCAGATCGCAACAACCACCGCGTCCTCGTCTGGAACAGCGTGCCGACAAGCAACCTCGCTGCCGCCGATGTCGTCGTGGGACAGGTCGACTTTACAAGCTCCGCACCGCGTACCGATCGCACGCGCCTCAACTTCCCGAGCGGACTTCTGGTAAAAGACGGCCGCCTTTACGTCGCGTCCGGCAACCAGAACCGCGTGCTCTACTGGAACCAGATTCCGGAGACTAATGGCTACCGCGCCGACGGAGTCCTCGGCCAGGGCGACTTCCTGTCCGCGTCTCCCAACAACCCCGACCTGCCGTCCATCGAGAAGCTGTCAAACCCCGTGGCCCTGGCCGCGATAGCCAATCAGCTCTTCATTGCGGACGGGTTCAACAATCGTGTCGTCGTGCGGGGCTGGCCCCGTTGATGCGGACCGCAGCCGCAGAGCTTGTGCCGGGAACAATCCTCTGTGAGCGATACGAGGTGCTCTCGGCCATCGGACACGGCGGGATGGGCGTCGTCTATGCGGGCCGCCACCTGCGGCTCGGACACCGCGTCGCCGTCAAGGTCATCGGCAATGTGCAGACCGAGACGCTCAAGTCCCGCTTCATGCGCGAAGCGCAGCTCGCCTCGCGTGTGCAGCATCCGCACACCGTCTACGTGACCGATTTCGGTCAACTGCCGGACGGCGGCCTCTTTCTGGTCATGGAGCTTCTGAGCGGACAGACGCTCGCCGCGGTCCTGGCGGAATCGGGCCGGATGGAGCCGCTGCGCGTCTGCAAGATCGGCGCGATGATCGCGAGCGGCATGCAGAGTGTGCACGAGCAGGGCATCGTCCATCGCGACCTCAAGCCCTCGAACATCATCCTGCTCGATCACCATGGGACCCGGGACTACGTAAAGATCCTCGACTTCGGAGTCGCCAAGGAAATGGTGGCCCAAGGCAGGGGTGACAGCACGGTGGACGAGACGCCAGAACTTGGCCGAAACGGCAGAGAGACGGAGCCCGATGAGAGCCAGAGCCGCGCCGCACTGACTCGGACCGGCGGGATGATGGGGACGCCGCGCTATATGGCGCCAGAGCAGCTACGCGGCGAAGTCGTCGATGCGCGCGCCGATCAGTATGCGCTCGGCTGCACGCTGTATGAGATGCTGACCGGGAGGCCGCCGCACTTGGGCGATGTCCGCGCCATGACGCTCGGCCATCTTTACGGAGATCTCGAGCGGCCCCGCCGCCTCCGCTCTGGCATCTCGCCTGCGCTCGAAGAAATCGTCCTGCGCGCCCTGATGCGCCGGCGCGAGGGGCGCTTTGCCGATATGCGGACACTGGCGGCGGCGCTGCAGGCCGAAGCCGAGCGACTCGAGCGGCGGCGGCCCTTGGCGACTTTACCTGGGTCCTACGCAGCGGGCGTGGCGGTTCTGGGAATGGCCGTGACCGTCGGCGCCCTTTACGTGCACAACATGAAGCGGGCGCCGTCGCAGCCGCACAAGACGGTCGAAAAAAAAATAGAGCTGCCGAGCATCAGCGAAACGAGGCAGCGCACTCCTCCGCTTGCGTCGCCCCCTGCTCCGAGCCCGACGCCGGCGCAGCCAATCCCACGCGTAGCACCAGCCGTGCTGACACCTTCGGAACAGCCGCCAGCTGTGGCGACGCTTGGCCAGCTTCTGGCCCGGGCTAGCGCCGCGCTTTTGCGCCATGACAACCGGATCGCGCAGCAGCTATTTACATCAATTCGCCGGCGCTGCGCGAGCGACCGTCCGATCCCGACGGAGTGCGAACTGGCCGTGCCGCAAGCAGCCCTTTCGCTCGGGCGGATTCATGAAGCGGAGGGCCAGCTTCCTGAAGCGCTGTCAGAATATACTCGCGCTCTGGCCAGCGCCTCTGCCAGCGCATCGCGGGCTCCGCAGCTGAAGCTACGGCAGGAGGCGCACGAAGCAACGGCGCGGCTCCTGCCGCAGCTTGGTCGCGTCGTACTCGTAAGAACGCACGAGGGCCGCTGCGAAGAAGTCCCGATGTTCCTGCTGCCCGGCGAGCATCAGATCGAGCTTAACGGCGAGCGACTGCTCGTCAGCATCAAGGCGCGCGAAACCCGTCGTATCGGAAGCTGCGAGCCGCGATGAAGGGCCGTGCAGCGTATTTCTCTTTCTGCATAGCGTTTCTGCTGATCGTCGGGATGTCAATCGACGCTGCGGCGCTGCCGTCGCGGCCGCCCCGCCGATCGCCTGCCGCTCAGAGCGCCCAGAGCTTGCGGACGGCCGGCTTGCAGGCACTGTCGCGCGGGGCGTTTGCCGAAGCAACCAAGCAGCTCGAGTCCGCGTATCGCAGCGCTCCGGATGCGAAGGGACTGCATCTGTTATGTCAGCTAGCCTGGTCGGAAGGGCGGACGCTTTACGCCAAGGATCTGGCGCGAAGGTACAAGGCGGAGCTGCAAGCGCGGCCAGCAGGGGACGCAGCGCGCGAGGATATCGCGGTGAGCCTCCAGGAAGTCGCGCGCATTCTGGCCTTTCCCGATGAGCCTACTGGGGAACTGGCAATACTTGGTCCCGACGGCGCCTTCGTGCTCCTGGATGGGAGACTGGCCGGTCGGCTGCCGTTGTCGTTGCCGCTTTTGGTTTCAGCGGGCGAGCACGAGCTTCATGTCGAATCCGCGCAGAGCTTGGTCAAGGCGCATGCGCAGGTGCCGGTCGGACGCATGGTCGAGGTGCGCATACAGCCCGAGTCCGGCTCTGCAGTCTCGACGCTGATTCCGGCCATGGCGGTCTGGCAGGAGGAGCTCGGAGTTCCCAGCGAGGCGACACCCTTGCTTACGGATGCGGTGGCGGAGGCCGCGCGCCGCGAGCATCTGTCGGTTATCGGATGGCCTCTAGGTTCGCGTCCGACCTCGCTCGCCGACTGCGCGCAGTCCCTCGACTGTTTGGAGGAGCTGGCGCGGCGGAGCGGCGTGACCCTGGTTCTCCACGTTCGCATCACCGGTCCGCACGCCGGGCCAAACAGCGGTGCAAAGGCCGCTGGCTGGAAGCTCGAGCTGCGTCTGTTTTCAGGCGAGATCGGCGAGCTTGTAAGCGCCAAAGAGCTCCCCTGTGCGGGCTGTGTGGCGCATGGAGCAGCGGTAGAACTCACGGGCGCACTGCAGGAAGCGCTCGCGCTGGCCCGCACGCGACCGCGCGGTGTGCTGCACGTGCGCAGCGAGCCGGCCGCTGCCGAGGTTTGGAGCGAAGGCCGACGCCTCGGTTCCACGCCCTACGTGCACGCCGCGTGGGCAGGCGCAAAGCAGATCGAGCTGCGCCTTGGTCATTACCTGCCGTGGTCCGGACAAATGATCGTCAAGGAGGGCCAGCCGACCGTGCTTGCGCTCAAGCTGCGTCCGGAGCCGCTGCCGGCGCCCCAACCGGTCTTGCCACTCGCCGAGTCGTCGCCAAAGACGCCGCCGCGAACCGCACAGCCGGCGTCGCGACGGCGCTGGCGCCTGCTTGCCGGCGGCGTCCTTCTTGCAAGCGGCATCGTTCTGGCTGGGTTTGGCGTGTCGGGATTGTCGATCGCCGGGCAGTGCTCTGCCGACACACCGATGATGGCGCTTGAGTGTCGAAGTACCTACTCGTCCATTCCGATTGGCGCCACGCTGACCGGCGTCGGCGGTGGCCTCGCTGTTTCGGGATTGATGCTTGCCCTTATACCGGGCAAAGAAGCGGCAAAGCGGCGGCGGCCGCCGCCGCCGATGATCGCGACCGCGGCGCTACGTTAGCTGGAGCTCGCGCAGCCGGCGGCGCAGCGCGCCCTGCGAGATATGAAGGAGGGTGGCCATCGCATCCAGATTGCCGCCGCAGTCGCGGTAACACTGTGCCAGCTGCTCAGCGGTCAGGTTGCGCATTGCGCGCAGCTGCGGAAACCGCTCAAGCAGCATGTATAAGGAAGGTCTGCTGATGGCCAGTACCTGCGCAGTGGCCTTGAGATCCCAACGGTTCTGCTCCAGCGCTTCGAGCAGCTCGGCTTTCGCGATCTCTGCCGGCTTGCGACGAGGCGGCGTCGTCACAGGTGGTGGCGGGGGGGGCTCGACCTCACGCGGCGTCGCGGCCGCAATGGGCATCTGCTCGGCAATCGCCGGCGGAAGCTCGAGCGACACCGATTCAGAGTTCGCGAGCACCATCTGCCGGACCACGTTGCGCAGCTGGCGTATATTGCCCGGCCAGTCATAGCTGCTTAGCCTGGTGAGCAGCCGCAGTGGCAGCCAGGGTGCGGTCTCCGCATCCGGACGGTCAAGGAGGAACGGTCGCCCCTGCGCGGCGCACTCGATGCGCAAGAAGTGTAGTACCAGCTGCCCTAGATCTTCCCGCCGCAGCCTGAGCGGCGGCAAGCGAAGCTCGCAGGCAGCCAGCCGATGTAGAAGCGGAGCGCGAAAGGCCTTTTCGCGAATCAGTTTCTGCAGATCGGCGTCGGTCGCTGCGATGATCCGCGCCTTCAATTCGTACGGGGCGCTGGCCCCGAGCGCGCGAAACTCACCGGTCTCAATCGCGCGCAGCAGCATCACCTGCACTTCGGGCGGTGCCTCGCCAATCTCATCGAGAAATAGCGTGCCGCCACGTGCTTGTTGAAAGTATCCGTGCTGCCGGGCTGTGGCTCCAGTGAACGCCCCGCGCTCCGCACCAAACAGCTCAGCAGCGGCGAGCGAGGGCGGCAGCGCGCCGAGGTTCACGGCAATGAAGGGCTGCGTGCAACGCCGGCTGGCCAGATGCAGCGCTCGCGCCACGAGCTCCTTCCCAGTCCCGGTCTCACCGAGAATCAGCGCCGGTGCATCGAGATCGGCGATACGGCGGATGTCGGTGCGCACCTCCTGCATGCGGTGGCTGCGACCGTAAAGAGCGAAGCGCTGTTCATCTTCGCTCTGCCCATCGCGGCTCAGGTGAAGGACCAGGGCTACGGCGCCGCCAAGCTCAAGGACACCGCCTTGGGTCAGTTCGGCAAGAGAGATGTCGCGCGTGTTTTCGACCTCGACGCCGCAATAGCGCAGCCGCGGCCCGGATGGGCCTGGCATCAAGCGCAGTCCTCCCGCTGGCAGCGGCGTGAGGCGTGCCGGCTGCCGGCTGATGCGTGGATCGCCGAGCGGCTCTCCGCGGTCTTCCGGGTGGCCGGCTTCTGCGAAGAGCGGCGCAGTACGAGAGAGCATCGTCTCCTGTCCAGCCAAGAGCTCACGAAGCAGCGCACGTTTGCCAATCTGTCGTGGATTGCGATGAAAGAGCACGGTCAGCGCCGGAATCAGCCGCCGCGCCGCCGGCCCCCCGCCTGCTCCGAGGCTCTCGCTGCTCTGCGTCGTACTATCGAGCCAGTTTTGAAACGAACCGCTGCTCACTTGCGGCATGATACGGCAGATGTGCGGCGATTTGTGCGCCATACGCACAAAAGGAGTCGATTGCCGGAGTCGCTTGCTAGCGATGCTTTTCAGCTATTGAGAAGGGAAACCTACTCCGGCCTGAATACGCTAGCGATTTGCGCTGTCGGTCTGCGGGGTATTCATAGAGGCTGCTGGAGCCTGATCTTTCCCCTCATTCTTCACGCTACGCCACCAACGCTGGGTGGATGCTGGGCGGCGGCGCAGAATGTTTGGACTTTCGTACATGAGTCTGCTTGAGAGGCGCCCGCTCCGTTCCCATCTACTGCTTCATGCTCGCTCGCTCCGCGTCCGAAAAAAAGCCGGTGACACCTATCATCTCCGCCGCGCGTGTCTCTGCCTTCGCAGAACAGATCTTCGCCGAGGTGCTTCATCAAAAGCGCCTGGCCTCCCTGGTCAACGCTACGCTCGGCGTTGTGCAGGCTGCTTCGCTGGCCGTCTCTGCCATCGGCCAGGCTGGCTCTGTGCGAAGGGCTCAACGTCAAGCACGCCATCAAGCAAGTCGATCGCCTCTTTTCAAATCGCGGCCTCGACGTCCATCTATTGTTCGCGACGTGGGTCCCCTTCGTCTTGGCGGAGCGTATCGAGATCGTCGTCGCGCTGGACTGGACCGACTTCGACAAGGACGACCAGTAC